>CAMCVV010000006.1 GCA_945881905.1 Paenibacillus alvei | reverse complement strand
ATTTCTTCAGACTTTCCTTATTATTATTTTTATTATTTTGATCACTGGCTGTTCTACTGATGCGATTACTCAACCCATTGATTTAGAAACAGCGAGTTGGTTTACAAAATATTTCACTTATCCGTTAGTAGTAACTTTAGATTGGTTTGCTGATAAACTCTGGGGGCTCTATGGATTATCGATACTGGTTGTTACTATTATTATTAGATTTATAATTCTTCCTTTAACACTTAAACAATATCGTAGCTCCAAAAGAATGCAAGAACTTCAACCTGAAATGAAAAAGTTGAAAGAAAAATTTAAAGATGATGTTAAGAAGCAACAAGAAGAGACGATGAAGTTATTTCAAATGAATAATGTAAATCCTTTAGCAGGATGTCTTCCTCTTATCGTACAAATGCCTATTTTAATTGCTCTATATCAAGCCATTATGAGAAATGAGCATATTCGAGATCAGAATTTTTTATGGATGAATCTTGGGGAACCTGATCGTTTCTATATATTACCCATCCTTGCAGCTTTTACAACTTATTTACAACAGAAATTCATGACTACACAAATCAATCCTCAGATGAAAGCATTATTTGTGATTTTCCCAGTTTTAATCTTTGTCATGTCAATGAATTTTGCTGCTGCGTTACCTCTGTATTGGGTTTATAGTAATATATTCACTGTAGTCCAATCTTACTTCATATACGGCGGGACCCAGAATAAAAAAGGTGGTTTAAATCAATGAAAAAACTTGAGGTGACTGGTAAAACGATACAAGAAGCTATCAATAGGGGACTTATGAAATGGAATGTCTCTTTAGATCGTGTTATTGTGGACGTTATTGACCATCCCACTAAAGGTTTTATTGGTTTTAGATCAAAAGAAGCAAAGGTTGAATTAACTTTAATACCAACAGTTATAGATGAAGCCAACATTTTTTTAGAGAATTTATTTAAAGTAATGAATTTTTCAATTACTGTAGAAGAAGATATAAATCCTGAAGGACCAAGATTAATACTTATAGGTGATCAAACAGGAATACTAATAGGGAAACACGGGCAAACTTTAGATGCATTACAAAATATTGTAAATATTGTTGTGAATCGTCACACTTCATCGTTTATTCGCATTCAATTAGATGCTGAAAACTTTCGATATCAAAGGAAAAGAACTCTTGAAAGACTAGCCACTCAAATGGCAAGCAAGGTCATTAACTCAAGTGCTGATGTTACTTTAGAACCGATGAATGCATTTGAACGCAAAATCATTCATTATGAATTACAAGATCATCCAATTGTAAAAACCTACAGTATAGGTGATGAACCTAGACGAAAAGTAGTTATATCTATAAAGTAAGCATACGTAATTGAACGGAAAATCACCGTGTACTATGTAATTCTAAACTTATATTTATCGAGGTGTTATTATGTATATGGATACGATTGCCGCTATTTCAACTCCTATGGGCGAAGGTGGAATATCGGTTATTCGTGTAAGTGGTGCAGATTCAATTCAGTATATCGCTCCAATATTCAAATCCAAAATATGTCTTACTCGTGCTCACACTCATACCATTCACTATGGATTTATGATGGATAAAGAATCGAATGAGATAATTGATGAAGTTCTCGTTTCTGTGATGCATGCCCCGCGTTCATTTACGACAGAAAATACTATAGAGATTAGCTGTCATGGAGGTATACTGATAACAAATCAAGTGCTACAAAGCGTGCTTGATCAAGGTATTCGATTAGCAGAACCAGGTGAGTTCACGAAAAGGGCTTTTTTAAATGGTCGTATTGATTTGTCTCAAGCTGAAGCTGTTATAGATTTGATAAGATCTAAATCGAATCGTTACACGAAAGTAGCATTAAAGCAAGTAGAAGGTGCTCTTTCCAAGGAAATAAAAAACATGCGTCATCAGTTATTAGAACTTATGGCTCACATTGAAGTTAACATTGATTATCCTGAACACGATGTTCAGGACATGACACAAGAATTAATAAACGATACAGTAATCAATACTCTTGAACATACCAACAAGCTGATTCAATATGCCGAGCAAGGAAAAATTCTTAGAGAAGGGATTCTCACTGCAATAGTGGGAAAACCAAATGTAGGAAAATCTTCTTTGCTTAATCATTTTGCAAGAGAAAATCGAGCGATTGTCTCTGATATTCCAGGAACTACACGAGATGTTATTGAACAATATGTTACTATTGGTGGGATACCATTAAAATTATTAGATACTGCTGGAATTCGTGAAACATCAGATGTTATAGAGAAAATTGGTGTTCAACGTTCGATGGAAGCTATTGAAGAGTCTAACTTAATTTTATTAGTTTTGAATAATAACGAAGAATTAATGGATGAAGACATTTCGTTACTGAATAATCTTGTTGATCGTTCGATCATTATTTTGATTAATAAAGTTGATTTGACCAGGAACATCAATCTCGCATATATTCACTCTAAGTTTTCTAAGGAATATGTTTTAGAGATTTCACTAGCCAATAATTTAGGTTTAGATCTTATCGAAAAGGCGATACTCAACTTATTTTTTAATGGAAAGATAGAGTCTGATGATTTAACTTATATGGGGAATGTCCGCCATATACAATTGCTTAAATATGCTAAACAATCTTTACTTGATGCAATTATTGCCAATGAATCCCATATCCCTATAGACATTATCCAACTAGACATACGAAATGCTTGGGAACATTTAGGTGAAATTACAGGCGAAACAGTTTCAGAATCACTCATTGATCAGATATTTTCACAATTTTGTTTAGGTAAATAATTAGATTTTGGGGGTTGACTAACTCATGACATATGTGGCTGGTGAATATGATGTTATTGTTATCGGCGCGGGACATGCCGGTTGTGAAGCTGCTTTGGCCTCTGCGCGAATGGGGTGTAAAACGCTTTTATTAACAATTAATCTAGATATGGTAGCATTTATGCCATGTAATCCTTCTATTGGCGGCCCAGCTAAAGGACATGTGGTCCGCGAAATCGATGCTATAGGTGGAGAAATGGGAAGAAACATCGATAAAACTTACATACAAATGAGAATGCTTAACACGGGGAAGGGACCTGCAGTTCATGCATTGAGAGCTCAAGCAGATAAGTACATGTATCAGCATGCAATGAAAGAAACGATAGAATCCACAAAGAATTGTACTATGCGTCAAGGAATGGTTGAGGAACTTATCGTAGAAAATCATGTATGTAAAGGGGTAATTACTAAAACAGGGGCGATATTTCATTCCAAAGCAGTTGTTGTTACAACGGGTACTTATTTGCGTGGGAAAGTCATATTAGGAGAATTAATATATGAGAGCGGTCCGAACAATCAACAACCATCTGTTCGCTTATCCGAGTCCCTTCGTGATTTAGGATTTGAATTAGTTCGGTTTAAAACTGGAACTCCGCCAAGGATTCATAGAGACACAATTGATTTTTCTCAAACTATGATCCAACCAGGAGATCAGCAACCTGAACATTTCTCTTTCATTCCGCCTTCTCAAGCCAGAGAACAAATTCCATGTTGGTTAACGTACACTTCTGAAGCAACGCACAATATCATTAACGATAATTTACATCGAGCTCCTATGTTTTCAGGAGTGATAGAAGGTACAGGACCGAGGTATTGTCCTTCAATTGAAGATAAAATCGTAAGATTTAGTGATAAGCCCAAGCACCAAATATTTTTAGAACCTGAAGGCAAGCACACTTCTGAGTACTATGTTCAAGGCCTTTCTACAAGTATGCCTGAAGAAGTCCAATTACAAATCCTTCGATCAATTCCCGGTTTAGAAAAATCCGAAATGATGCGCCCGGGATATGCTATTGAATACGATGCAATCGTACCTACCCAATTGAAGCCTTCTTTAGAAACAAAGTTAATTGAAGGTTTATTTACAGCCGGTCAAATCAATGGAACTTCTGGATACGAAGAAGCAGCAGGACAAGGTGTCATAGCTGGAATTAATGCTGCTCGAAAAGTTCAAAATAAAGATGCCATTATACTCGAAAGATCTGAAGCGTACATTGGTGTTTTAATAGATGATTTAGTTACTAAAGGCACCAATGAACCTTATCGGCTACTTACCTCACGAGCAGAGTACAGACTGTTATTGAGACATGATAATGCGGATACAAGACTAACTCCCATTGGATATGAAATCGGATTAATCTCTGACGATCGATACCATCATTTCACTAATAAGATCAAGTTGGTTCAATTAGAAATCAAACGATTACATGCCTCTAAAGTTAAACCTAATTCTGATGTCAACAATATTTTATCAGAGGCAAATAGTGCTACCATCACTAATTCAATTGATTTAGCAACACTCTTAAAAAGACCAGAGATTACTTACAATCACATTGAATTGTTATCATCTTCTGACGTGGAATTATCTATTGAAATTAAAAACCAAGTTGAAATCAGTATCAAATATCAAGGGTACATCGACAAACAACTTATTCAAGTTGAGAGGTTGAAAAAAATGGAGAAAAAGAAAATTCCTGAAAAGATAGATTATATGGAAGTATATGGTTTAGCAACAGAGGCTAAACAGAAATTATCAAAAGTACGCCCCATTTCAATAGGTCAAGCTTCTCGAATCTCGGGTGTTACTCCTGCAGATATTTCAGTACTGCTTGTCTTCTTGGAAAATTTCAACCGCGTTCTAGCTGCAAGAGGTTAAATGAAAAAAGAATATATTCATAATTTTTTTATTGAACAATTATCTGTTCGCGGAATCCTAATTAATGACGTTCAATTATCTCAATTTGAGACTTATTTTAATGAACTAGTTCTTTGGAATGAGAAGATCAATCTCACAGCTATTACTGATAAGAATGAAGTCTACATCAAACATTTTTTTGATTCTATTTCATGCACTTTTTTTTGTGATATCAGCGGTTTTAATTCGTTAGTTGATATTGGATCAGGCGCAGGATTTCCTGGTATTCCTTTAAAAATACTGTATCCTTCTTTATCGGTTACTATCATTGATTCATTGAATAAGCGCATTCAATTTGTCCAGCATTTAACAAATAAACTTAGTCTTTCTAATGTCAATTGCATACATGGAAGAGCAGAAGATATTGCAAGGGATAAATTATACCGGGCTCGATTTGATATTGCAACAGCTCGTGCTGTTGCGAAACTTAGCATTTTAAATGAATTATGTTTACCTTTTGTTAAAAAAAATGGGTTTTTCCTTGTAATGAAGGGTCCAGACATACATGATGAAATTTCCGATTCGACATTTAGTCTTAACGAATTAAATTCTAAAATTATTGATATTTTTAGACTGGAGCTACCCAACGATTCCGCTATTCGACATATCATTAAAATTAATAAGTTTGGTGAGACCTCAAATAAATACCCTCGCAGACCCGGCATACCGTCCAAATCACCTTTAATTTAGTTCGAATGTTTCACGTGAAACATTTATTAGTATTTATTTATTTGTTCAAGGTGAAGGATTTCAGTAGAACTGCATCGAATATACATCAAACATCTAATATATGGACTACTGATATAGGATCGAGCCAAAATCTTTAACAAAGATGGTGATGTATTACAAATGAAAGAGCAAATTTCAAAATTACTTGGATTTTCTGATAAAACTAGCGGAGAAGAAGTAAAAAATTTACCTGTTTCGAGCATTACACCGAGTCCTTATCAGCCGAGGACTGTTTTTGATGAAGATCGTATCGATGAATTATGTCAAACGATAAGAACACACGGGATACTTCAACCTATTGTTGTACGGGTTCGTAATAATGGATTTGAACTTATTGCAGGTGAAAGAAGACTGAGAGCTGCGAAAAAAATCGGAATGATTACGATACCTGCTATTGTTCGTGAATTTAATGATTCACAAGCCGCATCAATCGCATTAATAGAAAATTTACAGAGAGAAGGATTGACTGCAATTGAAGAAGCAGTGGCATATCAACAACTTATTGAGATTCACAATTTAACTCAGGAGAGCCTAGCACAGAGATTAGGAAAGAGCCAGTCGACTATTGCGAACAAGATACGACTTTTATCGCTTTTTAACCCATCTAAAACTGCATTAAAAGATAAAAAAATATCTGAAAGACACGGCAGGGCTTTACTGTCTCTTTCAAATGAAGAACAACAAACAAAGGTTTTAACGGAAATTATTGAAAAAGATTTAAACGTAAAGCAAACTGAAACAAGAATTAGTTTCTTGAAAGAGGTCTCAAAAAATATAAAATCTAAGCGCATCTCATATTCAAAAGATGTCCGTCTTGCATTAAATACGATAAGACAATCCGTTGAAATGATTACAAGTTCAGGATTAGAAGTAAAGACTTCAGAGATCGACCATATCGATCATTATCAAATAATCATAACCATCCCTAAGAAATAAATACAACAGAACGGTTTAAATTAAGCATACTAAGTTATAATTTATATATTTACATTTTAAATCAATTTATCGGGTTTTTATTCTACACAATGTGATATATTAAGAATACTTATTTTTACAATATATTCAGCAAAGGGAGGTGTATCTATATTGTCAAGAGTTATCGCAATCACTAACCAAAAAGGTGGTGTAGGTAAAACAACAACATCTGTTAATCTAGGAGCTTCTTTAGCTTCTTTCGGAAAAAAAGTTCTTCTTATTGATATTGATCCACAAGGAAATACAACTAGCGGAATCGGTATTAATAAAGCTGATGTCAATTATTGCATTTATGATTTGTTGATTAACGATGTACATCCCAATCAAGTTATCATCCCGACAAGAAACGAAAATCTATACATACTACCAGCTACTATACAATTAGCAGGAGCCGAAATCGAGTTGGTGCCAACAGTTTCAAGAGAAATTAGATTAAAGACTGCATTGAAGTCGATTAGAAATGACTTTGATTTTATTATAATAGATTGCCCACCTTCACTTGGATTACTGACTATAAATTCTTTAACTGCAGCAGATTCAGTGTTAATTCCTATTCAATGCGAATTTTATGCTTTAGAAGGTTTAAGTCAATTGCTAAACACAGTTAGACTTGTTCAGAAACACTTGAACACTTCCTTGAAAATCGAAGGGGTATTATTAACGATGTTTGATGCAAGAACAAATTTAGGAATTCAAGTAATAGATGAAGTGAAAAAATACTTCCAGAATAAAGTATACCAGACAATCATACCTCGAAATGTTCGTTTGAGTGAAGCGCCTAGCCATGGACAATCGATTATCACATATGATCCGAAATCAAAAGGAGCAGAAGTTTATATTGAACTTGCTAAGGAAGTGGTTACTGCATGACAAAAAGATTAGGAAAAGGCTTAGATGCATTAATCCCATCCTTACATATTGATGAAACGGATAATGTGATTCAAATCCCATTGACTCAATTGCGTCCGAATCCATATCAACCTCGAAAAGTTTTTAACGAAGATGCAATCAATGAACTATCACTTTCCATTAAAGAGCATGGAGTTATTCAACCGATCATAGTTCGGAAAGTATTGAAAGGTTTTGAAATTATAGCAGGAGAAAGAAGATATAGAGCTTCACTATTAGCTGGTCTTTTCACTATACCAGCAGTAGAAAGAAATTTTTCCGATCAACAAGCTATGGAAATCGCCTTAATCGAAAATTTACAACGAGAGGATTTGAATGCGATAGAAATTGCTTACGCGTATCAATCACTCATCGATCAATTTTCACTCACTCAAGAACAGTTATCGGTTAAAGTTGGCAAAAGCAGACCTCATGTTGCTAACTTTTTGAGAATTCTCCAACTTCCGGAATACATCAAACAACATGTTTCACGTGGAACATTATCTATGGGGCATGCAAGAAGTATTGCAGGTGTCAAAGATGATGGAATAAAGAAGAAATTAACTGACGAAGTGATACGAAATCAATGGAGTGTAAGGGAGCTTGAAGAAAAAATAAGCAAAATGGATGAAATTCCAATTAAGAACAAATCTACTTCACCAATCAACACAAAAAGAGACCCTTATATTGACGAAGCAGAAAATCAGTTGAGAAAGATTTTTCAAACCACTGTGAAAGTGAAGACACAAAACAACCAAGGGAAAATCGAGATTTCATTTTACACAAAAGAGGACCTAAATCGTCTTTTGGATATATTGCAAACTTAACAAGCTAATGAATACAATAAAGCATACGAAAGAATGGTTTTCTAATCATTAAGCCATCTTTTGTGTGTTGCTTTTATAAAGGGGTAAGGTGCACTTATGAATAGAAGCATAATTTATTTTGACAACGCAGCATCATCTTGGCCAAAACCAAATGAAGTAATGAGCTCTATGGTTTCATATATGCATGAATCGGGAGCAAATCCAGGGAGAGGGAGTCATCAATTAGCAATTAAAGCTAGTCGAGAACTTTTTGAAACAAGAAAATCGATTGCGAATTTATTCAGGATAAGTAACCCGAACGACATTTTTTTTTGTTTGAACACTACACAAGCCTTGAATTTAGCGATAAAAGGTTTTGTAAAAGAAAATGATCATGTAATATGCTCGAATGTAGAACACAACTCTGTCAGAAGGCCTCTCGAATATCTAAAATCAAATAAACATGTAGAAATTACGTATGTCCCTACTGATTTGTATGGCAATATAAACCTATCTCAAATAAAAGATGCAATTAAACCCAACACAAAGTTAATGGTTTTAAATCACAGCTCCAATTTATTAGGGAGTATTTTACCTATAGGTGAAATAGGTGAAATATGCAGTAAATTTGGAATCATTTTTCTTGTTGATGCTGCACAAACAGCCGGATGCATTCCGATTGATGTGAAAAGTATGGGTATACAAATGTTGGCTTTCCCAGGTCATAAAGGACTTTTGGGACCTCAAGGGACAGGAGGCCTATATGTAGATCCTGATATACATATAGATCCTATTTTTCATGGAGGCACAGGGAGCCAATCTGAGCTCATTGAACAACCAACCATTAGACCTGAATGTTATGAGGCGGGAACACAGAATGTTGTGGGTATGGTAGGATTGAGAAAAGGTATCGAATATGTGATGGAAGAAACAGTAGCTAAAATCCAAGAAAATGAATGGAATAAAACTCAAAAAATAATGGATGGATTAATGGCGATAAATGGCCTTACTGTATTAGGACCGAAGTTTGGTGAACCAAGAACGGGGATTGTTTCATTTAATTTAAAAAACACAGATGCGTCAGAAGTTTCTTTTATACTTGACCATTCTTTTCAGATTGCAGTACGATCAGGTCTTCATTGTGCTCCTTTAGCACATGAGTCAGTAGGCACTTTGCATTCTGGCGCTGTTAGAGCAAGCATAGGAGTGTACACAACGGATGAAGAGATAGATATATTTATAGAAGCAATAAAACAAATTAATGTAAAGTAAGGTTAATTAAAATAAAGATAATTAATTACTTGCGAGAAAGATGAATGTATCGAATGATCAAAAGCATACATTTGAAGATGAAGTGCTTGTCATATATACTGATGAGAAATATTTTATCACATGTATTGGAGAGAATGTTTATGGGAAGTAATCATATGCTAATTGCTTTCGATTCTACACAGCAAGCATTAAGAGCTGAGATGTTGCTTGAATATGCTGATATTGATATAGATATTTGCCCTACACCAAAAGCGATATCCGCAGGTTGTGCATTATGCATAGAATTCCCTCGGCAAGAGCTAGCCGTTGTTCAAGATATTATTTCGTCAGAAAAAATTGAGATCAAGGGTATATATGTATCAACTGAAGGTAAGTATATATTAAAAATATGACAGTGGAGGCAAGATGTTGCTACTGATCGATAAAATTATGGAAAGCTTAGAAGCATACTATTCAAATCCTGACGTGTTAATTGCCGTACTATGGAAGATACTTAGTATAATTATGGTGTATTTAATTTCAAGAATCATCCTTAAAATAGCTAGAAAAATGATAAAACATGTAGTAGCATCGCGAAACCATAAATTTATACATTTTGATGAACGCAGAGCGAACACATTAAGTATGTTATTACATAATGTCGTAACATACACAGTGAATATCATTAGTGTCATGTTAATCCTAAGTCAGTTAGGAGTTAACTTAGCACCATTACTCGCTGGTGCGGGTATAGTAGGATTAGCAATTGGCTTCGGCGCACAGAGTTTAGTTAGAGACATGATTACAGGGGCTTTTATCATTATAGAAAATCAATTTGCTGTAGGTGATTTGATACAAGTGGAACAATTTAAAGGCAATGTTGAAGAAATAGGGATTAGAGTAACAAGAATAAGAAGTGATAGTGGAGAAGTGCTCATTGTTCCGAATGGAAATATAAGGCAAATCATCAATTACTCGATTCACCACACTGTTGCAATGATAGATGTTTCGATTACAACTGAATCAGATGTAGATAAAGCACTAGCTGCACTTGAAGAAATAGCAGATGAAATACAACTGAAAGCAGAGTTTGTAAAACGGCCTGAGTTATTGGGCATTCAGATGTTAACAGGAAATCAAATTACTTTGCGAATAAAGATTGAATGTTACCCCAACCAACAACTGCAAGCGACAAGAACATTAAATGAATATATCAAGAGGAAATTCGATGCAGCACATATACAATTATCATGAGTACATTCACAATTCAATTAGCAAGTAATGCGGAGGTTGGGATGGAAAAAAAACAATTTCAATTAGGTGATATTGTACAAATGAAAAAACCGCACCCATGTGGAAGCAATGAAATGGAAATCATTCGAATGGGAATGGATATTCGGATCAAATGTGCAGGGTGTAAGCATAGTGTGCTTGTTCCTCGCGTAAAATTTGAAAGTAAATTTAAAAAAGTGATTCGATCATCAAATGACCATATATCATCAGAATCAAATTAGGCTATGATTGGAAATCAAATTCACATGCTGAATTAGTATCAACTTACTTGCGATAAACAACTATTTTTGGTATCATAGGAATACTGAAAAACCATGGAAAGGTACCCAAGTGGTCCAAGGGGGCTGACTCGAAATCAGTTAGGCGGCGCAAGTCGTGCGTGGGTTCGACTCCCACTCTTTCCGTAAAAACATAACAACGAATCAACCAACAACTTTCTGACAGTGATGAATATTACACTAAGAGAGTTTTTTTGTTAATTATCTATTGAATTCATACGAATGTTCAGTAATCGCTAAACAAATGAGGGCAGAGATCATGAGTAGAATTTATTCTAAACTAAACATAATAGTGATTATCGTGATTTCGTTAGTGTTTATTTATTTTGTCTACAAGTTTTGGATGTTCGCTAATTTAAGAACCTTAAATTTGAATGGTAGTACATTTAGTTCAAGTGAAGTTGCACAAAACGAACTTCAACAAAATGACACAACTGAAACGAAAACGAACAAGACAGAATCAGGAAACCTTGCAGATAAGGATTATGACAATAGCACAAACAATATGCGTATAGACGACAACGCAGATCAATACGATAATACATATAAAGCCAATAATGAAGGTAGTCTAGATATGAAGGTGGAGAAGTCAATGACATTATTTGATTTTACAAATACTGAGCTTATGACTTATTGGTCGGTAGTTAATGATGGTGTGATGGGAGGAAAGAGCAAAAGCACGATCATTCGTTCAACAGAAGACGCACTCCTATTTAAAGGGGAATTGAGTTTAGCTAATAATGGAGGGTTTTCGTCTATGATAGCGACCTTCAAACCCATAGACCTCTCTGCATATACGGGGATTCAATGTCAAATTCGGGGTGATGGAAACACATACGCTTTAAATTTACGGGATCAGTTAGGGCGAGTAGTTCATCAGAAAAGTTTTAATACCAAAATAAATGAATGGGAACTCATTCAAATCCCATTTGACGAATTGTCTCCTCTAGTATATGGTCGTCCAGTCACAAGTAAATCCATAGATATTTCCTCGATTTTATCTATACAATTGATTATATCAGACAAACAAGAAGGACCCTTTGAACTAGAAATCAAAACAATTTCGACATATTGATTCAGCATATTCAGTATACGATTGATTAAATCAAGGAATTTACCTTTCCTTTTAGAAGATATTACAGTAAATAGGTCTATAAAATAACCGATGAGAACATAAGATAAAACAGTTAACAGATATATAATGATCATGGCGTATACAGGTATTTCCTCGACATCAATCAGTAAAGTAGCGAACCATGAGGGGGACACTAAGTGAATAAAAAAGCATGTGGATAAAGTTGAATTCGTGAAAAAAATAATGGATCAAACAGAGAAAGGCTGAACAAAAAGCTAATATTCGAGTAAATCGCTTCACAATGATACACCTCGATATCGTTATGTGAATTTTGAATGAGTATGCCCGAATCTGCAAAAGAATATGTTCGACTTTAAAACCGAGAATAATGAATGAATGCGAACAACTAATATTGAAGTATCTAGATCAATAAAATACAATATAATAAGTTGTTTACATGATAATCGCTTTCATCGCTTGTAAACAAACGTATCATTTGCTATAATACTCGAGTGCGAGTTTTAACTAAATTAAATACCTCGCTCCTTGCTCCTATACATTAACATGTAAAAACAGGAGCCCTAAGTCCAAAAGGAGGTGAAACACATGCGCAAATATGAAGTCATGTATATTATTCGTACTGACATTGATGATGAAGTTGTTCAATCAACAATAGAAAAATTTAAGAACGTCATTACGAACGGTAGTGGCGAAATTACTAAACATGATACATTAGGCAAGCGCCGCTTAGCGTATGAGATCAGTAAGTTCCGTGACGGGCACTACGTTCTCGTCAAATTTACAGCGGATTCTTCAGTTGTAACAGAACTTGATCGATTACTAAAAATTAGTGATGAAGTTATTCGGTTTTTAATTACAAAAGATGTTGCTTAAACCGCTACATCGTTTTTTTAAAGGGGGGATTTGTTATGTTGAATCGAGTTATTCTGATCGGAAGATTGACCAAAGATCCAGAACTTCGATACACACCAACTGGGGTAGCAGTTGCACAATTCACACTTGCGATTGATCGCCCATATGCCAATCCTCAAACCAAAGATCGTGAAACGGACTTTCTGAATATTGTCACATGGAGACAGCTTGCTGAAACATGTGCAAACTACTTGCGTAAGGGACGACTTGCAGCAGTTGAAGGTCGTATACAAACTAGAAACTATGATAATAACGAAGGCAAAAAAGTATATGTGACTGAGATTATAGCTGACAATGTCAAGTTTTTGGAATCAAATAACGCGGGAAATAGTAATCGAGATGATACGAACATTATGGAATCAAAGGAAAATAAAACACATCGGAACAGTAATTCCCGGACATCTCAACAAGATCCTTTTGCAGATGAAAGCAAACCAATTGATATCACAGATGACGACCTACCATTCTAGATAGAAAGGACTGAGTTATATGAGTTATAAACCAAAACAAGACAGCGATGATCGAGCTGACCGAAAATTCCCACCTCGAAAAGGCGGAAAAGGCGGCAAGAGAAAGAAAGTGTGTTACTTTACTGTAAACAAGATCAAACATATTGACTATAAAGATACAGAAACACTGAAGAAATTCGTCAGTGATCGCGGTAAAATACTACCGCGTCGTGTAACAGGAACATCAGCTAAATACCAACGCGCACTTACTACTGCAATAAAACGCTCAAGAGTAATTGCGTTATTACCGTATACGACAGATTAATATTTAATAACTTTATGCATAACCTGCTCACAGATCGATTATCCGGTCTGTTTTTTATTCCTAATTTATAACACGTACACATCAAGATATATGATATAATTTATATGCAATTCATCTGTACACATTTCCCAAAATTCAATACAACCACGAAACAAGAGGTGAATTCCATTGATAAAATTCAAATGGGAATGGGTAATTACGTGCATCGTCATGATCATTTTATTTTTATCCCTGCTAACTCCATTATTTGGATTAACTTTCGCAATCATCGCTATACCCATGATTATATTAATTGTAAGAACGAACTTGAAATTTTATTGTATATCCTTTGTAGCTAGTCAATTGATCATTTTTATATTGTATCCAGCTGCAAGCTTGTATATCATGATTGTTTCATTATTTTTTGTTCCATCCGCAATAGTCATGGGACGAAGTTTTATTAAAAATGCACCAGCAAGTCAAGTAATTTCATCAGGAACCATGATATTCATAGCACAATCTTTATTTATTCTACTAGTAGCCTATTTTAGGGGATTGAATCCTATTGAGAGCTTCAAACAATATCTGAATAGTTATTTTGAATTGACGCCTCAGATCGTAAATTTAATCATACCTAATGGGTCAAAGGAATTATTAATCCAAAATATCATTAGTCTAATCCCTTTCTATATCATCGTGTTTTCGTTGGCTCTGGCTTTTGTTGGTTATTTGATAAGCCGAAAAATTTTGAATAAACTGGGAGAAAATATACCTGGGCTATCACCGATCCGCGAATGGATGCTTCCGAAATTTATTGTATGGCTATATGTGATTGCGTTGGTGGTAAATCTAATTACACCTATAAATGTACAATCTTCTTTCTCGGCGGTTATATTTAATTTACTATCTATACTAACGATTGCCTTTACAGTCCAAGCGATATCATTTACGTTTTTTGTTGCAAACCTAAAAAAATGGAAAAGTATAGTTCCTATCCTAGTGATTGTATTATGTTTCCTTCCAATCCTAAATACAATTTTTAGTTTAATGGGTATAATCGATATTTCGTTTCCTGTTCGTGATAAATTGAAAAAAAAATTATTAGATTAGGAGTACAACTGCATGCCGAAATATGTGTTTAAGCGATGGCATGGATTACATATAATTGTAATCATGGTTCTGTTGTTGATGATGTCTTCAACTTTACTGGCGTACCAATTAATGCTAGGAACGATATGTATGGTTCTTAGCGGTCTATCTCTCATATTGATTATACTTGCAGAAATTAGATTTCGAAAAGATTTGCGTGCTTATATCGAATCGATTTCTTATCGAGTGAAAAGAGCAGGCAATGAAGTAGTAGATGTATTACCTATTGGCATTATTTTATTTAACGAAGAACAAAAGATTGAGTGGGGTAATCCTTATATATCTAAAATGTTAAATATGGAAACTGTCATAGGCGAATTACTTACAGATGTTATCCCAGGATTGAAAAATAATAATGAAAAAATGGATAAGCTTGAAATCACAATAGATAAGCAAACATACCAAGTATGGATAAAACCAGAAGAACGAATCATTTATTTTAGCGAAATCACTGAATTCAAAAATTTACTACATAAATATGAGGATGAAAGACCAACTATAGGTATTTTAATGCTTGATAATATTGATGAAGCAACACAAGGTATTGATGATCAAATGAGGAATCAATTACTTGCGAAAGTTACTGCAGAAATTACTGAATGGGCTCAAAAAAATCAACTTCTACTCAGAAGAACATCATCAGACAAATACTTGATTCTGTGCCCATATAAAACCTTAAGACAATTAGAACAAACACGATTTGAAATTTTGGATGAAGTGAGAGAACTGACTATTCAAAACAAAATCCCCTTGACCTTAAGCATGGGATTTGCTACACACTTCGAAGGATGGGTTGAACTAGGGCAGATGTCGCAAATGAGCTTAGATATGTCATTGGGGCGAGGTGGTGATCAAGTAACAGTAAAAACAGGTCCCAAGTTAAACTTTTATGGGGGTCGTTCAAATGCAACTGAAAAAAGAACGAGAGTCAGGGCAAGAGTAATTGCGCATGCTCTCCGAGATTTAATCAAAGAAAGTGATCATGTGATGATCATGGGACATCTCGTACCTGATATGGATTCATTAGGAGCAGCGATAGGTCTTTGGAAAGCTGTAAGTTTATCTGAAAAAGAAGTGAATATCGTAATCGAAGGAATAAACCCATCCATTGAAAAGCTAATGAAACACGTAAATAACGACAATAGAATTCAAAAAAGTTTAATTACACCAGCACAAGCAGAGCAAATCGTAACTACGCGTTCATTGGTCATCGTAGTAGATACTCATAAAGCATCAATGGTGGTTGAACCTAATCTACTGAAACTTACAAGTCGTATTGTAGTAATAGACCATCATCGTAAAAGTGAAGACTTCATTAGTGATGCAACGCTAGTCTACATAGAACCATACGCTTCTTCAACGAGTGAATTGGTGACTGAATTGCTACAATATATTCATGATAGAGTAGAGTTAAATATGATCGAATCAACTGCACTCTTAGCAGGGATTATTATAGATACGAAAAGTTTCAGTGTGCAGACAGGTGCGAGGACATTTGAGGCAGCTTCGTTTTTACGTCGACATGGAGCAGATACAGGACTCATACAAGAAATGTTGAAAGAAGATCTTGAATCATATATAGAGAAAGCAGAAATCGTAAAACACACCAAGATCATATATGATCATATTGCTCTTGTTGTTGCTCAACCAAACCAGAAGTATTCACAATTGACAATAGCTCAAATTGCAGATACATTACTAAACTTAACTCATATTAAGGCGTCATTTGTAATTAGTGAAAGAAAAGACAATTTCATTAGTATTAGCGCGAGGTCCGTAGGACAAATCAATGTTCAATTGATCATGGAACGATTAGGTGGGGGAGGGCATCTTACGAATGCAGCTACTCAATTGCAATGTTCTATCGAAGAAGCAACTAAGAAATTAATGATGGTACTTCAAGAAATCGAGGAGCAGGAGGGGTTATTTGAATGAGGATTGTATTTCTGAAAGATTTAAAAGGTCAAGGGAAAAAAGGTGATATAAAAGAAGTATCAGATGGTTATGCGAATAATTTTTTGATTGCTCGAGGCTATGCAAAGCTCGCTACGCAAGGAACTGTGAGTCAAATCGAACAGCAAAAGATGTCTGAACAGCGGAAAAAGGATCTAGTTCGTGAAGAAGCAGAAAAACTAGCAAGTAAATTGAAAGCATCACAAGTCACGATAAAAGCAAAAGCAGGGGAAAGCGGCAGATTATTTGGTGCAATCACTAACAAACAAATTGTGGAACATCTAGAAACATTGGGTATAGCGCTAGATAAACGCAAATTGCTTTTAGATGAACCCATTCGTATTTTAGGAATAACAGAAGTTAAAGTAAAACTTCATAGTGACGTAATCGCAACATTGATGGTAAACATCATAGACGAGAAATAAACACAACGTACTCGAAAAAAGGATGTGGGTGTTATGACTGGGGAAATATTTTTTGATCGTGTACCCCCACAAAATATTGAAGCTGAACAAGCTGTTCTAGGAGCAATTTTACTAAATCATGAGACGTTAGTGACAGCAATGGAATTCGTGACGAGTGATGATTTTTATCGTCCATCGCACCAACGTATTTTTGAATCTATGATGGAACTATCTCAAGAAAACGATCCGATTGATTTGATCACACTCGTTGCAAAATTGCAAGATAAACAGCAATTAGAAGATGTTGGAGGGGTCAGCTATCTATCCCAACTTGTTAATGCAGTGCCGACGTCTGCGAATATCGAATACTATGCAACCATCGTTGAGGAAAAATCGATTCTGAGAAGACTCATTCGCACAGCAACACAAATTGTTTCAAATGGATATGCAAGTTCAGAAGATGTAAATGACTTATTAAACGAAGCAGAGCAGCGCATACTTGAAATTTCTCAACAACGTTCATCTACAGGCTTTATTCCCATTAGAGAAGTTCTTATGGAAGTGTTTGAGCGAGTAGAATTTTTGTATTCGAATAAAGGTGGCGCTACAGGTATTCCTTCTGGCTTTATAGATTTAGACAAAATCACATCTGGATTCCAACGTTCTGATTTGATCATTGTTGCGGCGCGTCCATCTGTGGGAAAGACAGCTTTCGCTTTAAATATAGCACAGAATATTGGAGTAAGAACGAAGGAGACAGTCGCTATCTTTTCACTTGAAATGGGTGCATCGCAACTCGTTCAACGGATGATATGTGCAGAAGCAAATGTAGATGCAACAAGAATGAGAACAGGATATCTTGAAAGTGATGACTGGGAGAAGCTCACTATGGCGATCGGAGCTTTGTCTGAAGCAAACATCTACATAGACGATTCCCCCGCTATTCATGTTTCTGAAATAAGAGCGAAATGTCGACGTCTAAAACAAGAAAAAGGCTTAGGTATGGTTATTATTGATTATCTCCAACTCATACATTCGAAGTCTAGAGGTGATAATCGACAACAAGAAGTATCTGAAATATCACGAACATTGAAACAAATAGCCCGAGAATTAAATGTGCCCGTTATCGCGCTTTCTCAGCTGAGTAGAGGCGTGGAGCAACGACAAGATAAAAGACCGCTGATGTCTGATTTAAGAGAATCCGGTTCAATTGAACAAGATGCTGACATTGTAGCTTTCCTATATCGTGATGATTACTATGATAAAGAAACAGAAAAGAAAAATATAGTTGAAATTATTATTGCCAAACAAAGGAATGGCCCTGTGGGTACGGTTGAGTTAGCATTTCTTAAAAGTTTTAATAAATTCGTGAATATCGATCGATCACAACAAGTACAAGGAGCAAAACCTTATTCATAATTACATCGGGATACCGAACAAATACACGTATGATTTCCATAATGTTCGTTATTCATTGACACAAGATTATTGAATTGATAGAATAAGTGAGTCAAAATAGTAGCATTGAAAATTCAGGTTTCGTACCTTTTGGGGGCTATATGTATGTCAACAGTTGTTGTTGTGGGAACACAATGGGGAGATGAAGGTAAAGGTAAAATAACAGATTTCTTAGCAGAGTCTGCAGATGTTGTTGCTCGTTATCAAGGAGGAAACAATGCAGGGCATACGATATTGATAAGTGGGCATAAGTATAAACTCACTATGATTCCTTCAGGTATTTTTTATACGGATAAACTATGCGTAATAGGCAATGGTATGGTTATTAATCCTAAAGCGCTAATTGAAGAAATCGATTACGTTCATAGCAATGGATTTACAACAACAAATTTGAAAATAAGTGATCGTGCACATGTCATCATGCCCTATCATTTATTGTTAGATTATCTGGAAGAACAGCAAAAGGGAAATGATAAAATAGGGACAACTCAAAAAGGAATCGGCCCTTGCTACATGGATAAAGTTGCTCGGAATGGCATTCGTATTGTAGACTTAATGGATAAAGAAGAATTTTCAAGTAAACTAAGAAATATAATAAAACATAAAAATAATGTAATTGAACAAATATATGGAAGCAAGGGGTTAGATGTAGAGTCTATTCTAGATGAATATCTTGAATACGCAGAAAGGTTACGCCCATACGTGACGGATACATCTGTCATTTTGAACCATGCGATTGATGATGGGAAGAGAGTGCTCTTTGAAGGTGCTCAAGGGGTGATGCTAGACATTGACCAAGGGACCTATCCGTTTGTGACTTCCTCTAATCCTACTGCAGGAGGAGTGTGTATTGGCTCTGGAGTCGGACCAACAAAAATTCAAACTGTGATCGGGGTAGCGAAAGCGTACACGACTCGAGTAGGAGATGGACCATTTCCTACGGAATTGAATAATCACTTAGGTGATAGTATTCGAGAAAAGGGTTTTGAATATGGAACGGTGACTGGACGCCCACGAAGAGTAGGGTGGTTTGATAGTGTAGTTGTGCGTCATGCTAGAAGAGTAAGCAGTATTACGGGACTTTCACTGAATTCTATTGATGTTTTAACAGGGATAGAAACAGTTAAAATATGCACAGGTTATGTGTATCGAAATCAATTGATAGACCATTACCCAGCAAGTTTAAAAGTGTTGGCTGAGTGTGAAGCTGTTTATGAAGAATTACCAGGGTGGTCCGAAGATGTAACTCAATGCAAGACGCTAGAAGAACTACCGGAAAATGCGAGAAATTATCTTAATCGCATATCTGAACTCACTCAAATTCCGATAGCGATATTTTCTGTGGGTCGTAATCGTGAACAAACGAATTTATTAATACCCATATATAACTAACGCTTGAAACAACAAGAATTCTATCAATCAAATTCCATTGAGAAACCCTTTTGTCGAGGCATTCGATAAAGGGGTTTCTTGTTCGAAAAAAATGAAATAACAGCAAATCACACATCTTCAAGAGTGAAATAAGGCATGGTATTATTATCAGAATGAAGTAATGAATTGCTTTAGGTGCTAGAAGTGTGGTAAAATTTAAAAACTAACAAGTAAGTGTAACCACCTGTAAATATGGAATGATTTAAATTTTTTTAAAAAAAGTTTAAAGGGGAAATTCATGACGTTCTCTCGAATCAAACATCGAATTGAAGATATATATATAAAATATAGATTAAACAGGAAAACAATAGAACAAATAAAGAATAACTTGTACATGAAACGAATGTATTCCATATGTACACTGACGTTAATTGGATGTATGATCTTCGGCGGTAATCAATATGTAAAAAACAGTGTAAAAGATGTGTATCACGTAAAAGTTGAGGATCAAGTTATAGGTATTGTGTCTAATAAAGAAATCATTGAACAATTTAAGGTGAATAAAAAAATAGAAGTGGATCAAAATAATCCAAATGTAAGAATGATTGTGGAAACAGACGTGATCGAGTTAATCCATGAGAAATTGTTCAATGTGCAGACTGATGATAGAGCCGTTTTAGCGCAATTAGATAAGATGATCGTTGCGAAATCAATAGGTGTTGAATTGAAAGTAAATGGAAAATTAGTAGCTACGGTCCGGGATCAGCAAACAGCAAATATCATACTTGAGCAAATCAAACAACCATTTACAACACAGGTCAAAGCAGATAGCAGACTAGCAGCATTATCAGATGAACCTTATTACGAATTAAATGAAAGTGAACAATATTTAACGGACAGTTACTTTGTTGAAGATATTGAAATAAATGAGGTAAGTGTAAATCCAGAAGCGGTCGAAGAATCACAAGTCGTGATAGAGCGTTTACAAACAGGAAATGTAGAACCCGCTAAATATACTGTGGTGCAAGGAGATTGCTTGTCATGTATTGCAGATAAATTCAAGCTTACAACAGAGTTTTTATATCTTAACAATCAATGGTTGAAAAGCGACAAGTTACAGATTGGAGATGTGCTAGACATTACGGTTCTTCAACCTACTATTTCTGTCAAAACCTTATACCACATAGATAAAAAAGAAGAGATTCGTTATCAGATAGAATATATACAAAACAATAGTTTGCGTAATGGTTTACTAGAAGTCATATCACCAGGTAAAAATGGACTGAAAGATGTGTTATATGAGATTACGAAAGTTAATGGTATCGTAGTTGAAGAAACAGTACTCTCAGAGGAAATCATCGAACCACCAGTGATAGCTAAATCATATAGAGGTACACGGGTCGTGGTTGGACAAGGAAGCGGAAATTTCAAATGGCCAGTGCTATCCCCGAGAATCACAAGTGCTTATGGGATGAGATGGGGTACTCTGCATAAAGGCATTGATATTACAGGGAAAAGCAATATCATTGCTTCAGACAATGGGAAAGTTGAAGAAGCGGGATATAGCAACCAAGGATATGGCAATTACATCATTATAGATCATATGAATGGATTTAAGACTCTATACGGCCACTTAAGCCAAGTGTTAATATCTAAAGGAACAATTGTAGAAAAAGGCGAAAAAATTGGTATTATGGGATCAACAGGACACTCCACTGGCGTTCACTTGCATTTCGAAATTTTGGAAAATGGTAATTCTCTAAATCCTATAAAATTCTTAAATCGATAAAACAATCAATATGCATGTTCTACCCATAACATCAAAAGGTAGAACATTTTTTATTTCAATGAAATCATGTAAAATAGTAAGATACCAGTGACGAACAAATTGGCGGTGATGTAGATGTATGGCAAAATATTGGTTGTTGATGATGAGCAACCGATCGCAGACATATTGAAATTTAACCTTGAAAAAGAAGGGTATCAAGTCGTGTGTGCCTACGATGGTGCTATGGCAGTTGAGCTGGCTTTTTCTGAGAAACCAGATTTGATTTTACTTGATTTGATGCTACCTATCAAAGATGGTACAGATGTGTGTAGGGAAATACGTGCTAAGCTCAACACACCGATTATTATGTTAACAGCAAAAGATACTGAGCTCGATAAGGTTCTAGGTCTTGAACTTGGCGCTGATGATTACGTGACAAAACCATTTGGCACTAGAGAACTATTAGCGAGAGTGAAGGCACAGTTACGCAGGCAAAAAAAATTGTCTATGCACGGTACAGATACTGGACCAGACCGTTTGAAAATTCAAGGCCTAGTCGTCGATTCAGATATGTACTTGGTGTACAAAGATGGAGAGCAAGTCGATCTAACTCATCGAGAGTTTGAGCTTGTCCAGTATTTTGTTAAAAATTCAGGTAAAGTCATGACACGAGAGCATCTGTTGCTAGCCGTGTGGGGATATGATTATTTTGGAGATGTAAGAACAGTTGATGTGACGATACGTCGTCTTCGCGAAAAAATCGAGAAAGATCCGAGTCACCCGGAATATATCATAACGCGAAGAGGTCTAGGATATATGTTAATCAGTGTAAGACCAGGAGGGATCTAGTTTGAGGAGCATTCGCTTTTTTCAATCGATACAGGCGAAGCTGATCATTATTTATGTTTTGCTTATTCTGATTGCTATGCAACTTATAGGCATATATTTTAATCGAACTTTAGAAACATATTTCAAAAATGATTTCATAGATTCAAGAAATAAACAAGCTACTCTCCTTGCTGGATTTGTAGAATCATATTTATTGGCTAATGTATCTGAACAAGGGTTAAACATGAATGAAAATAAAACAAATACGGAATTAAATGATATAGTGAATAACCTCATAGCGATAAGCAATGCTGAAATTCAGATTATTGATGCAAATGGTATCGTAATGAGTACGTCCTCCCCTCTACACCAAGAAATTATTGGCCAGAAAAACACTCAAACTGAAGTTGCTCGAGCGTTACAAGGAATCAGAGATAGTGAAAGAATGTTTACTGATGTGGATGGCTACAGAAAACTAGTCATAGCTAAACCTGTTGGTAGTGGAATCCGTGTTCTCGGTGTAGTGTATATTGTTGCGTCGATGGAAGAACTGTACAACACCATGAACAGTATTAATCAAATCCTATTATCCGGAACATTAATTGCACTTCTATTTACAGCAGTTCTTGGTGCAGTTCTGTCTAATACGATCACGAGACCCATTAAAGAGATTACTAAACAAGTCACTGCAGTAGCAGAGGGTAACTATGATCAAGTGGTGAAAATACATGGAAAAGACGAAATCGGACAATTAGGACATACGTTTAATTTTATGACTAATCGATTAAAGGAAGCACTGACGATGAACGAAGAAGAACGTGAGAAACTAGCATCAGTTCTCACGAATATGAATGACGGCATCATAGCATCTGACGAACGTGGTATAGTGATCGTGATTAATCGAAGAGCTGCACAGATTTTACAAGTAGAAGAAAGTATAAGTAATCATCAAGATATCTATCAACTACTAAAAATCCCCATGAAACAAATTAATGAAAATTCGCTAAAGGGGAATTATGTTACCTTCTTAGAAATCGAGCATTCAGATGAAGAAACAATTTCTGTTAAAGTGACATTCACCTCGTTACACCGTCGTGGTTATGGTGTGACAGGTTGGATTGCTGTATTGCAAGATGTAACTGAACAACAAAAGCTAGAGTACTCGCGGCGTGAGTTTGTCGCTAATGTATCACATGAACTTCGAACTCCGCTTACTACACTAAAAAGTTACTTAGAAGCTTTAGACGATGGTGTCTTATATCAACCTGCGATTGCAGATCGCTTTGTAAAAGTAGCAAAAAGTGAAACGGAACGCATGATCAGATTAGTAACTGATTTACTTCAACTATCCCGATTAGATTCAAAACAATCCTTCATTAGTAAAAGGGAAACAAATCTAATTGATATGTTAGAAGAAGTCGCTGATCGTTTCTCGTTTCAATTAAAACAAAGGAATATACAACTAGAAACGTTGATTACATCAAAAATAATCAGGCTAGATTTGGATCGAGATAAGATCGATCAAGTTTTGGATAACCTAATCTCTAATTCGATCAAATACACCCCGGACGAAGGCGTAATTCGTATAATCGCTAATCAACTTAATAAAGAAATGATAGAAATTATTTTGGAAGATAATGGAATGGGGATTCCGAAAAAAGATTTATCTCGAATATTTGAACGATTTTATCGAGTCGATAAAGCGAGGTCGCGAAACATGGGAGGAACAGGTTTAGGTTTATCAATTGCCAAGGAAATTATTAAAGCGCATGGGGGAAACATTCAATTGGAATCTGAGTTTGGGAAAGGCACAAAAGTTTCATTTACACTTCCCATTCATGAGATAGGAAGTGAATCATGACCATGGACAAAATGAAAACAATATTATTGATTACTCTAGTGGCAGCAAGTTTGTTTCAAAGTTATAAACTAGCGTACAGCTATCCAAAACTTGAACAGATTTCAACCAACGAATATATTCAGCCGGAAATGTTAGGAAAGCAAGTTGAGATTAAGGAATTAATATTTCCTGATCAGATTGTTGTACATCATGGGAATGAACTTCATTCTGTTCTTTATCCCAATACGAATGACTATGAATCATTATTAGATACGATTAAGCAAAGATCTTTTGACGGGTTGAGTTCGTTAACTTCATACCAATTAAATGTTGATTTGGAGCAAGCTCAGCATAACTACGAAGGGATAGAGCTTGTATTTCGACAAGGATTACCTTTGAAACTATTACAAAATATTTTCCGAATACGGTACGAAGATTCAATTGATAATGATACGATTACGCGCATTTGGATTATGAAAATTCAAGAAAGCGAAGAAATTCGAGCACTCTTTTTCACAGATACATCTAATATTATTTATGAAGTGAGTAAAGCGGATTTCACTACGAAAGATGTTGAGAATTTCATAGCATTTGGGGATATTTCTAAACCTTATCGTTATTTTCAAAATGATATTCTGTTGCCTACTCTACCGGTAGTTTCATCTGTATATGCATATGAATATACAGAATACTCCGTAGAGCAATTAAAAGGTATATTATTTGTAGATCCTGGGATAACTCGTAATATAAAAGAACGTGATGGCTCCGAGATTTATACGGATGGGAAACGCGGTTTTCGGATCACACAAGAAGATAAATTGTTTACTTATACGAATCCGATTGCAACTAATACGACCTTAGATGGAATAAAAGATCAAATGATTGCTTCAGTAAAATTCATCAATGAACATGGTGGCTGGGATGCGTCATATATCATGGCGATGAATACACAACGTCAACGTCTGAAGAAGGAAAAATTTTTCTTTCAAATGTTTTATGGTTCATATCCTGTAGTGGACATACAAAAACAAAAATTCGGTAAGATCAATGTATTTGTCGAAGATGGGATAGTAACCAATTATGAACGTTCACTTCTCATACCTGATTCTGTAGTTAGAACAGTCGGTGAAGAATTGTTAATCAGTGCAAATGAAATTGAAGAAGTATTGAAATATTATCCTAAAGCCGAACTGATCGTTATGATATATCCTATATATACATCTGTTGTATCCGAAACGCAAATCACATTGTATCCTGTGTGGGCAGTTGAATTACGTGATGGAACTATCGATGTTATATAATGGAAAATATGTTCTGTGTTACTTTGTAGATGTTCGGGTACACGTCTATGGAAGGGGGGGTCATTTTGGACTGGGATAGAGCAAAATCGATTTTGATTGTTTCATTTTTGTTATTAAATGCTATTCTCGGATATCAACTGTGGTCAACCGATTCTAAAACAAAAGAATTCGCAACGGATGAGAGTATGATGATGGAAGAATTAAATCGCATTATGTGGTTAAAAAAAATTACGATCGTGAATGAATTACCGAAAGATATACCTGAGCTCAGTGAAATTACAGTGAAATATCAAGAAACTGTGACTTCTACGAAAGCATTCACAATCAAAACCCCAACAACAATGATTAGTATCTTAAGTAAAATGGCAGATAAGAACATACAAGCACAAATCAATATCCCGCATTTCGATTCGTATCGGTTAGATTCAGTAACAAGTAAAGGGGTAACATTTATTTTCAATCAATTACATGAACAATATCCGATGTTTGATGTGAATACGAGTCTTTTTGAAGAGGATGGTTTAATTACTACTTATGTCCAGTCTTATGTAGAAGTAATAGCAAATGAAACCAATCAGAAACAAAAAGTGATACCTGCATCTGTAGCAGTGAGGAATTTAGTAGAAAACTATCTTGAAGAAGGCGCAGTGATCAATGATATTAAATTAGGGTATCATGGACAAATATATGATTCCCAAACCCAATTTATGTTACCATCTTGGCGTGTAGTGTTAAATGGCGGGGATATGTACTATATTCAAGCGTTCAATGGGTCGATCGAATTTGTACAACAAGATGAGAAATAAACCTGACACAAGTAAATCAATAGGATGACAAAATACAGGAATAGAAGGTGAGAACAACATGAGATTTACTAATTTATCTAGTGGATCAACAGGAAATGCTACAATTGTAAATAATCATGATGTTACACTCTTAGTAGATGTGGGGTTTGGTGTCAAAAGAATGGATCAGTTACTCAATGAGAGGGGTATCTCAGGTAATCAGCTTGATGGAATATTGATTACGCATGAACATATCGATCATATCAAAGGATTAGGGGCATTTGTTCGAAAGTATGATGTACCCATCTACGCAAATGAGAAAACGTGGGAAGTGTTACATACCAAAATCGGAGAAATAGATGATAAAAACAAAAAGATTATGGAAACAGACTCGATTAAGGATTTTGGAAGCTTGAGAGTAGAATCGTTTGGTGTTTCTCATGATGCTCAAGATCCTGTAGGATATTGCTTTTACGATCAAGAGTTAAAGCTTTCTCTCGTCACCGATTTGGGTTATTTAAGTACAAAAGTTAAAGAAAAAATTGTGGATTCAGAAGTTATTGTGCTAGAGACGAATCATGATGTAGAAATGGTTAGAATGGGAAGATATCCATGGCACATCAAACAGCGAATACTTGGAGACAAAGGTCATCTATCTAATGAATCAGCTGCAGAAGGATTGGCTGATGTTCTGTCAGGAAAAACGACATCTGTGTACATGGGTCATATTAGTCAAAACCACAATCAAATCGATATAGCACGATTAACGATACATGATGTGCTTAAAGAGCATGGTGTATCATTAAAGGACTGTCATGTAAGACTTATGGATACATATTATAATCGTCCAACAGAATGGGATGATCTTCAGCGAGTGGACGAAGAGTTGAAGAGATAGATAGTGTATAAGAGAAAGGACGTATGCATATGAGTTGGTTTGAAGATGATTTTTATTCTAAGAAGCATTCGAAGCATGGGCGTTCATCTAGTGAAAAATTAGATCAAAGTGTAAATACAAATGCAGGTAAACAAATGATACAGATATTGTCCCCTCTCGCATACTTGGTGGGGTTATTAATCATCTTTCTATTCTTAGCGGCATGGTTTAATGAGGAGGGTCAACAGCAATCAGTTAATGCAAAAGATCTCAACGAAAAATCGATTAAAATACAGCAATCAGATGAAATCATGAGTAATAGTGTTGTGAGTGCGATAGAATTGATTACGCCTTCTGTAGTGAGTGTTCTTTCCTACAGTGGGGAAGGTAGAACTTCTCAAGGCGGTTACGGGATAGGCTCAGGTGTTATTTTTGAGAATGAGCGAAATAAATTAAAAATTGTAACGAATAGTCATGTGGTAGAAGGAGGTACTACTTTTGAAGTTGTGACTTATTTAGGGGAAACGTATAAAGCTCGATTAGTAGGTAATGATTCGATGACTGACTTGGCAGTACTTGAAATCGAAACAGAAAACATTAAATCGTTTTCTATGTTTGGCGATTCAGAATCTCTAGAGATGGGTGAAACAGTAATAGCTTTGGGAAATCCGCTAGGATTGGGGTTTTCACCAACTGTGACCAAAGGGATTATCTCATCGTTAGATCGAGCGATTCCTATGTCGTTATCACGAAATGGTGAATATGATTGGGAAATGAATGTGATTCAGACGGATGCAGCGATTAATCAAGGCAATAGTGGGGGTCCACTTGTTAATCTACAAGGGGAGGTCATCGGGATCAACAGCTCAAAAATTTCAAATACTGGTGTTGAAGGACTAGGGTTTGCCATACCGATTAATGATGTCAAACCAGTTGTTGAACATTTGATAGCATTTGGAAAAGTAAAGCGAGCGATGATGGGAATTATATCAGTGGATCTACAATCAATGAATAATCAACTTGACCTGTTAAGACTCCCCAAAGATGTAACTTCAGGAGTAGTCATCATAGAAGCAACAGGTGAATCCTTAAAAGCAGGATTGAGAGCGCGGGATGTCATTGTGAGGTTAGATGATGAGGAAATTCTAAGCTTACTCGAACTCAGGAAATATGTATTTAATCAAAAATCTATCGGGGATGAGCTCGAGGTGACTTATTATCGGGATGGCAAGAAGAAGACCTTGGTGATGAAGTTGGGGGAAAGACAGTAACCATAATCGATACTGCATGTCAAAAGATGAATATGTAGTGGAGGTAGTGAGATGATGCATATATCTTTAATAGCTGTTGGAAAATTGAAAGAGGATTATCTAGAGCGAGGAATTTCAGAATATGTGAAACGTTTGAATGGCTATGGAAAAATAAGCGTCATCGAAGTTGCAGAAGAACGAGCGCCAGATAAGATGAGCCCAGCAATTGAAAAACAGATACAGCGAAAGGAAGGAGAGCGTGTACTTTCACAACTGCAAGAGGGCGTATACGTCATTGCACTTGCGATTCATGGTCAGACCTTAAGTAGCGAGCAATTCGCTCGACAACTTAACGAATTAGCAGTATACGGTCGAAGTGAGGTTGCATTTATTATTGGGGGATCGATTGGGCTATCAGATGAAGTTCTTCAACGTGCAGATAAGCAACTTTCATTCGGGCGAATGACTTACCCGCATCAGTTAATGAGATTGGTGTTGATTGAGCAAATCTATCGCGCTTTTAAAATTAATCGTGGGGAAACCTATCACAAATGAAGTGAAATTTCTCATATTATACACTCTGGGACACAAATCGAATATCGATTGGGTGCGCTATGGACATGGAAGTAGGAGTTCAGCGGGTACAAATGAAGAATCAAGAATAATAGGAACAGCATCCTAAATTGCTGAATTGGAGCACAAAATGAAAAAAATCAAAGTGATCATTATCGGGGCAGGTCTTTCTGGTTTAGTGACGGCCTACTTGCTTCAAAAAAAAGGCATTGAATGTATTGTCTTAGAAGCGAATGCTCGAATGGGTGGTCGCATTGAAACGATCACGGGAGCTACATCGGTAACAATGGAAATGGGTGCCACTTGGTTTAGCAGGCAACACCAGCTTGTTTTTGAGCTCATTAATGAACTCGGACTAAACTATTTTGAACAATACACACAAGGCATATCATTGATGGAAATGATGTCTGGGGTTCCTCTTCAAACATTTCAAATATCAGAATATGAAGAGTCCTCTTACCGCATCGCAGGTGGAACGATCACATTAATCGATAAATTAGCTGCTATTATTGGAAGCCAACGAATCATCACACATAAGCAAGTGACCGCTATTCATGTGCATAACAATCAAGTAGAGGTTAGAGATTCGAAGGGGGGCATTTATTTCGCTGACAAAGTAGTCACCACATTGCCTCCACATTTGCTTGTTCAGACGATTAACTTCGAACCGAGTCTTCCCGAATCTTTCTTGCAGTTAGCTAAGAGAACGCACACTTGGATGGGAGAATCAATAAAAATTGCCGTTGAATATAAAACCCCTTTTTGGAGAGAAAATCACTTTTCTGGTGCGTTATTTAGTCATTCAAGTATTGTTCAAGAAATGTATGACCACAGTACGTTTGATCATAAGGGTTATGCTTTGAAAGGTTTTTTGAATGTCGGTACCTATACACTTCCAAAAGATGAACGAAAAGAAAAAGTGATTGCCCAGCTAACTGCATACTTCGGAGCAGAGGCTAAACATCTAGTTGCATATCACGAAAAAATGTGGCGTGTCGATCCGTTGACTTTTTTCCCATATGAGCATGATGTAACAGCGCATCAGAATAATGGTCATCTCGGGTTTCAAAAGGCGTTCTTAGACGATAAATTATTGATTTCAGGATCAGAAACAGCTACGCTTCACCCGGGATATATGGATGGAGCCATATTCGCTGCCTATAAGGTCGCGGCCAATATCATTGCTTCTTGAACCATGGATACACATCCCCATAATACAAAGAACTCCGAATCACAAACGTCATGACTCGGAAGTTCCGAATGACTTACTTGGATTTGATGTTATTGTGAGATCCATCGCAATTTCCTTCTGCGTTTTGTGTGTTGCCACATTGACATTGGGCCATCTTCAAACCCTCCTTTTGAGAAAAAATCTAAATAAAGTAGATTACTAAAAGTAAGTAATATAATAAAAGTAAATGAATTAGATCGAATTGTCAACTTTTATTTTGCACGTTTCATAATTTGGCATATAATGAATGTAAGTGAGGTGATGGCTATGCAACAAGAAAAAATGTGCGACAGAATTGAAAGTGCCTCTGAATTATTAGGGATGAAGTGGATTCTGATGATTGTTTACTATTTAATGAAAGGTCCAGTGCGGTTTGTAACTTTGGAGCAATCCTGTCAAATTAGTGGAAGGTTATTATCTGAGCGATTAAAAATGTTGGAACGCGAAGGGATCGTAAAGCGAACTATTTTTGCGGAGGTGCCAGTTCGCGTAGAGTACGAACTGACAGGGAAAGGGTATTCGTTGGGTCCTGTTTTACATGAGATTGCGGGTTGGGCCTATCAGTGGGTTGAATTGCCTGAAGAAACCGATCTTGAAGTGAATGTGACTACAAAGAAATAGAAGCTCGCACGATCGTGATTTAGGTCATAATAAGATGACTTCACTCTTCGTCCGTGAGCTGCTATCCATGCACAGGCATTATCATAATTGATCAAGATCATTCCATATTTGAATGTATTCAGTGCGGAATTTAATGATTCAAGAGAATAGATGAATGACTTTGAAATTCAACATTAAAGAATGAAGGCATGAATTTATGAAATTCACCAAAACGACGAATTTTCCCGCGTAAATGATAGCGTATCAATTAGGAGGTTTGAATATGTCGAATCAATTGAATTTTTTTGATGTGGTATCCTCGCGCCGCTCGGTGAAGGCGTATGATGCCTCACATCAAATAAGCAAGGATGAAATCAGGCAACTACTGACGGTGACACAACAAGCGCCGTCGTCGTGGAATTTGCAACAGTGGAAGTTTCTCGTGTTCGATGAACAGGCGCAAAAAGAACAGCTTCTGCCGATTGCATATGGCCAGAAGCAAGTGGTCGAGGCATCTGTCGTTATTGCAGTGTTGGGCGATCTCGAAGCGAACGGCAATGCTGAGCTCATTTACAGTGAAGCAGTTGCTCAGGGGCGGATCACGTCCGAGATCAAGAGCCAGTTAGTCAATCAGATTAACAGAGCCTATGTCAATCCGCAAATAGCACGTGACGAAGCATTTTTGAATGCTTCACTCGCCTCTATGCAGTTGATGCTGACTGCACGTGCAATGGGCTATGATACGTGCCCGATGCGCGGGGTAAATTTTGCTGCATTCGTGGAGAAGTTTGATATTCCAAGCCGGTACACGCCTGTGATGCTGATTGCGCTTGGGAAGTCGCTGAAGCCGGGGTATAAGAGCTCGCGTTTTGACGTTGATGATGTGATTGTTTGGAATAAATTTGAGTAAAAGAAAGGAAAGGATCCGTTTGGAATACATATATGAGATCGCGCAGGATTGATGTATACACTGATGCGCGGTTATTTTTTTGCCTGAAAGTGCAGTATGAATAGGAAATACGAAAGGTAGAGCTCAGATGATGACACATCAAATGGGCTCAGAAAGATAAGTGATAACACGTAAAAATCAAGCATTCCACTTCGGGATATATTCATGATTCACTAGACTCAACTAAGAATCTTATGATGTTAGGAGTATTCAAGAAATCCGCATTCGGGCTTGCCTTAACGAGTAATACGGTCGCTACTTGGATGGAAGTCTTGCTTCTCTTCTATATAGTGGCTGTACACGTATTGGATCAGCATTGAGGTTTCGCCTAGAGAATGATATGCTGAGACGGATCATAAGTGAGGATGAGTTAGATCCATCGCGTGAAATCAATGCTGGACTACTTCACATATTTGGTTTGATCAAGAATAATGTGATTCAGAAGGAGTAGAGGAATATGGAAGGCACACATTTTGCAGCGTATTCAATAAGTGAAGATATCCTTAAAGCCATAGAGAGCTTACATTATATGGTTCCAACTGAAGTTCAGCATGAAGTCATACCGAATGCCTTAAATAAGAAAGACCTTATCGTGAAATCACAAACCGGAAGTGGCAAGACGGCATCTTTCGGAATTCCCATCTGTGAGATGATCGACTGGACAGCAAACAAACCGCAAGCACTTGTGTTGACGCCTACCCGAGAGCTAGCGATTCAAGTGAAGGAAGATATTGCGAATATTGGGCGATTCAAACGAGTGAAGGTAGTGGCGCTCTATGGGAAGTCCCCTTTCGTGATACAAACAGCTGAATTAAAGCAAAAAACACATGTTGTCGTGGGAACACCTGGACGAATGCTTGACCACATCGAACGAGGTACAATCGAATTAGGACACATAAAGTATTTAGTAATCGATGAAGCGGATGAAATGTTGAATATGGGGTTTATCGAACAAGTACAAGCAATAATCCAAAAACTACCTACAAACAAAATGACGATGTTATTTTCAGCTACCTTGCCGAAAGATGTGGAAAATCTTTGCCGTACATTCATGAAGAATCCCGTTCATATCGAAGTGAAGTCTACAGGGATAACGACTGAAAAAATTGATCATTCGCTATATGAAGTCTTAGAAGCGGATAAGTTCTCTTTACTTCAAGATGTAACCATTGTAGAAAACCCAGATAGTTGCTTAATCTTCTGTCGAACGCAAGAGAAGGTGAACGTATTATACAGACAGCTTGCCGATCTCTCATATCGTTGTGATAAGATCCACGGAGGCATGGAGCAAGAAGAACGTTTCGAAGTGATGTCAGCTTTCAAAAGAGCACAGTTTCGATATCTAGTTGCTACAGATGTAGCAGCAAGAGGAATCGATGTTGAACATATTACGCATGTGGTTAATTACGACATACCTATGGAAAAAGAAGGTTATGTTCACCGCACGGGGAGAACAGGGCGAGCTGGTCGAAGAGGGAAAGCCATCACATTCGTCACCCCGTATGAACAGAAATGGTTGATGGACATAGAACAATTCATTGGATTCACCATCCCCAAAGCAGCTGCTCCTTCTCGAGAAGCAGTTGAGAACAGAAAATTAGCATTTGCAAAGAAAACAAACGTAAAGCCCGTAGCCAAAGGAGAGAAGAATGAACAGTTAAATCAAGAAATTATGAAGCTCTATTTTAATGGTGGGAAGAAAAAAAAATTGAGGGCAATAGATTTCGTAGGGACACTCGCTAGATTAGATGGTATCACAGCAGAGGATATTGGTATTATTACGATTCACGATCATGTTACGTATATTGAAATATTAAATGGGAAGGGTCCGTTGGTGTTAGAAGTGATGCAGCATACAACGATTAAGGGTAAGTTACTAAAGGTAGAACAAGCAAAATAAATAAGGGTATAGGAGAAGATCGCTCAGAACGAAAGCAGAATCTAATCCTACCTTATTTGAATGTACACATCGCTATGAACCGAGTCTTAGGGAAGTACATTCCCTGCGGCAAGTAAGATACCATACCATTCTTCACGAGTCAGATGAACATCGCTTCCTTTACAACAATCGATTAACCGCTCAATATTCATCGTACCAATGACAGGTTGCATATGTGCAGGATGACGCAAAAGCCATGCGATGACGATCGTCGTACTACTCACGTGATAGGTGTCCGCGATTTCTTTGATTTTTGTATTTAGTTTTGAGAAATGATCGTTACCGAGGAATACGCCTTCGAAGAATCCATATTGGAAAGGTGACCAAGGCTGAATGGTGATATCGTTCAGTCTGCAATAATCCAGCACACTACCGTCACGGTTAACCGCGTGAGTATTTTCCATGTTTACATTAAATCCTTGAGAGATCATGTTAGCGTTGGTAATACTTAATTGCAGTTGGTTGGCAATAAGCGGCTGTTTCACCGACTTCTTCAGCAATTCAATCTGCATGGGATTCTGATTGGATATACCGAAATGGCGAACTTTTCCTGAACGTTCAAGAAGATCGAAAGCTTCCGCTACTTCTTCTGGTTCTACCAATGTATCTGGTCGGTGAAGAAGAAGAACATCCAAATAATCGGTTCTCAGCCGCTTCAATATTCCGTCCACCGAAGTTAATATATGCTCTTTGGAGAAGTCGAACATGCCCTTACGAATGCCGCACTTGGATTGCAGGATGACTTTATCTCGAACATTCGCGTTCATATGGATGGCTTCCGCAAATAGTTCCTCGCATTTTCCACCTCCATAAATATCAGCATGTTCGAAGAAATGTGCACCATGTTCTATTGCAGTTTGAATAAAATGATGTGCCTCGGTTTTGCCTAGTGAATCCATACGCATACAACCAACTGCAATCACGGGTACTTCTAATGAACTAGTACCAAGCTTCATCGTTCTCATCATTCATTTTCTCCTTTGTAAAGATGATTTGGAAGTTGTCCTATATTCGACAACTCTTATTATTATGACACACATATAGAGCAGTGATCTAGATGTAATGAAATAATATATGGGCAAGAATACATATGCGTAGTTTATCGAATACGATAGAGACATAGTGAAAAGCAGCATCATTCGAAACGTGATTATTTCCTAGGAAATAGCGGTAAAGAGATACCAATTAGGCTGTTTAATTGAAGCACAATAGGTAATTCAGTTAATTGTTCATCTGATATCTTCTCTGCAGCGAAGGTAACAAGTCCTAGCTCGAGAGCCATACGCGCTTCAATTAAGGCCGGCAAGTTATCTGCAGATAAAGATAACATAACAGAGAAAGGATGATTGCTAATTTTAAGTTAATTGATTGATTTAACGATGGAGAGAAGGAGTTCGCTTTTTTGAGGGCAGTCCTTTCTTAGGTAGATCCGAAGAGCGAAGAAGACAAAAGAAAAGAGAGCAACGTTGTTCTCTTTTCTTTTGTCTTCTTTTATTAGGAATATCGGTATGATCTCTCACTCAATGAAGAATAGGATTATGAGATACCTTCAGCTTTTTTTCTGCGAGATATCATGAAATAAGATGTAAGACCCAAAGCAGAAAGGCTAGCGAATAACATGTAGATAGAACTGGAAGTATAACCAGTTTTCGGATTTGCATCAGCAGGTGGCAATAGAACCGCATCGATAACATGGATGACACCATTAGTTGTTTCGATGTCAGCAGTTACAATGCTTGCACCGTTGACTGTAGCTGTAGGAAGCATGATCTTAACGTTCTTGCCATTTAATGTAGTAGCTTCCATGCCACTCTTTAAATCAGTAGACAAAACTTTTACTTGAACCACATGATACAAAAGAATACTCGACAAGTCCTGCTTTCTGAACAGCTGCTACAAGTGTAGTGAAAGAACCAGCAGCAATTGCCGTATCTACGATATCCGTCTCTGCTGACGATGCGGTTGTTACAGGAACAACCATTAACACAATTGCTAACAGGATAGCAAACCATTTTAATTTCATCTTGAAACCTACAAAGTTATACTATATTTTCTAATTATTGAAACTATCTGTACAATTACTATATCTCATAATAGGATCAGTATAAATACTTTGTGTAATGGTTGTAGATATATTATTTAAGTCATACGAAGGGCGTTCCAATTGGATAGCATACATTGTCTGATATATTGGAAACTCGAATGCATAGGAGTACGTGAGACTTTGTGATCAAGGCGATTCATGATGAGACGCATATAAGAATTATCCATTTCGATATCCCCCTTCAACTGTAATCCATGTTCATAGTTTACTATGGTGTAATGGAAGTCACCATGGTGTAACTTATGCAATACTGTGTTTTCTTACGATTTGAAGATGTATTTGGAAAATGATCATAACGATCACGCGTGTATACATGGTCAATCGGTATTCTTCCACAATGGGCTTATATGTACACGCATATGAGGATCTATAGTCGTATGTTATGTCGAGGTGATGCACATGCGAAAGGCTAAGAATTCACCATATGTACTTCGTAAATTGGACTCGCATCTACAAAAGAAACTAAACGCTCAAAAACAAATCCATTCGCTTCAAGGCGTTAAAGTAATTGTTCTATTAAACGCCAAACCATGCAACCGAATGATGATCAAGCTTGATCGGCACATGGGTAAGAGACGTATGACAAGTTACAAGAAACTACATGTCATTCGCGCAATTCATACACAAATACCTTTCTCATCCTTGGCGAGGTTGTGTCAATGCGGAGCAGTACGAAAGATCTTGACGGATCGTAAAAAACAAACACACCTAAGGTTTGCTACACCCACAATCGGTGCTACAAGTGCTCAACAAAGCGGATGGACGGGGAAGAACATAGGGATTGCAGTGCTCGACACAGGTGTATATGCGCATCCGGATTTAATCAAGCCGAATAATCGTATCAGAGCCTTCAAAGATTATGTTAACTTTAAAAAAAAACCATATGACGACAATGGTCATGGTACTCACTGTGCTGGCGATGCAGCGGGTAATGGATTCATGTCAAAAGGCAAGTACATCGCTCCTGCACCTGATGCACATATCATCGGGGTGAAGGTATTAGATAAAAAAGGAAAAGGGTATGATTCAACAATCATTCGCGGCATTCAATGGTGTATTCAAAACAAGGAGAAATATCGCATTCGAATCCTATCGCTATCACTTGGTGGGAAAGCTGAATTAACTTATCGCCAAGATCCAGTATGTCTTGCCATACGTCAAGCCACGAGAGCAGGAATTATCGTCGTTACATCTGCAGGGAACTCGGGTCCTCGATCTAAAACCATAGAGACACCAGGCATAAGTCCTGAATCAATCACAGTAGGATCCACGAATGATCGAAATCAAGTTGATGCATCAAAAAACAAAGTTGCGAAATATTCATCGCGAGGACCTACAAATGATGGACTAAGTAAACCAGATCTTGTAGCACCGGGTACGAATATTACTTCATTAGTTGCACCACAATCCTATTTAGCTAAAAAAAAGAAAAAGCAACATGTAGGCAAATGGTATATGAGGATGTCAGGTACGAGTATGTCCACACCAATCGTTGCTGGTGCGATTGCCCAAATTCTTCAGAAAGAACCTACTCTTTCCTCAAAACAAGTGAAACTGAGGTTGCAAGCAGAGGCGATCAACTTAGGAACATATACAAATACACAAGGTAGTGGTCTGATGAATAATCTTTTTTTGGTATAAGGGGAAGGAATAGGATGGTTACTCAGCGGGCTGCTTGAATACTTCGATTAAAAAAGGGGAACGACGAACAGCAGGCCTGTTGAGTAACCATGCAGGGAAGCGACTTGAAGCAAAAGATAAAGCGATATATATCAACAATCTGCCAGCTAATATAGCTAGGGTAATATGGAGTATCGATCCACCGAGTATTGCAGTTATAATGGATACTGTTCGAATGGGCAAAGGGGTACAAGCTAATAGAAACAATCCATATACACCATAGTTCTGTATAAAAACTTTAATCTTCGAGAAACTATTCACATCGGTTAGACTCGGAATGAAATAAGTGAGTACCGTTTCACTTAATGATTGAACAAGGGAAATAAATACCATTCCACCCAATGCTGTTGCTAATGCATAGGACACACCAATGGTCAGCCATTTTTTTGGCTTTAGCATACTTGAGGCAATGACGAATGTCGTACTCGGAAATAAGGGTACAAAAAAATCTGCACACACGATTGCACTAGAAAAAAAGATATACCATTTGTGGTGAACATATTTTTTTGCGTTCTTCGCAATTTTCATTTTCAGCGACATATATTCAACCATACTTTCTCTTTAGCTGAAGTGGTAACCATCCTATCTATTCAATTGGCACTAGAAACTAGAAATAACGTTCTATTTTAAATATATGAACTAATGCTAACCTACTCCTTAACGTGATGTCAACTTTACATATAGATTCGATCGGATCAAACATTCAGCAAACATTCAGTTATTCCTCATTAAGTTTTCAGTTCAACCAGGTATGATGATCTTGTAAGTTAAATTTAATTGAAAAGAGAGGAAGATGAAATGAAAAAAACGTTGATTAAACCCATTGTCATCGGCGCAGTTATGCTTACACTTATCGGAGGTGGCGCATATGTCTCTACCGAGAATGTATATGCTAATGTGACGAGCAGTGCTGAAACAGGCACACTACAACAAATCAAACATCCATTAAAATGGATAGGACAATTCAGCGAAGGACTTCAAACTTTATTGAAATTAGATAAAGCCGCTTTGCAAGAGAAACTATCCAGTGGACAGACATTAGCACAGGTAGCTGCAGCACAAGGAATAACCCGAGACGCGTTGAAGACAGAATTAACCAAACAAGCAAATACTGAGATGGAGAACCAGAGAAAAGAATTCACAACAAATGTAGATCAAGTCATTGATTCTACAAATCTCGGTAAAATGGGAGATCGAAAAGGTCCTCACGGAATGGGTCCAGGTAAACAAGCAGGAAAGCACGGAATGCATAAAGGTCCTCAGTTCGAACTTGCCCCTGTTGCAAATCTCTTAGGGTATGCGACTGAAACTGAATTAAAAGAAGCGCTCAGGAGTGGTAGTTCACTTGCTGATCTAGCTTCTACCCAAAAAGTAGATGTTCAAAAAGTTATCGACCAAGTTCAGACTCAAATCCAGAAACAGTTAGATCAAAAATTAGCAGATGGTACAATCACCAAGACACATTATGATGAACGCAAAGCGGGAATTTCCCAAAAAGTAACGGAAATTGTTAATCATCAGCAAAAACAAAAACGATAATCACTTAGTGTATGAATTGAAGTAATCTGTTAAATAAAAAAACACAAAAACCTATAGAAGCAATTGCCGATGCAATGCTTACTGTAGGTTTTTTGTATACGAGAAGGAAAATAATACTGATTGTTGCATGACACTTCGAGTACATAGGCTTGTATTACCTAGGGAAATATAGTGATAACGCAAGCAAAGGAGTGGATACAAGGATGTGGAGTATATATATCTTGGTAACAATATGCATGATCGTAGGGACGGTTTATTCAGTTTTGATCATGAGAAGACAGCAACACAAAGAACTAGACAAAACATTACATCCGGCGACTGCAAAACATCAACTTATTGCCAATCCGATGTTATTGATTTATTTGCTTATCCCGCTCACTTTTCTCGTTGTTGTTTTGTTTAATATACTTAAATAAGGGGGTGTGCACATGGAAAAAACAAAATACTATATTTCTGTTCAAGCAAGGACGATTATGGATCATCAAGGTGATGCGGCATATGAATTCGATATCATAGCGTCCGCTGAAGAAATGGAGCAATTAGTCGAACTCTTTGAAGATCTGAATGATGTCGATGAACAATCATTGCTCCGTGGTGTAACACCAGGAATTCCTTATCACCATGATGAAGTAAATGATGATTATGATGCAAATCTGATACAGATATACCAACTGATTTACAGTTTAGGAACACAATCAACTAAAGCACATATTCGCGAAATGAGGATATGTAGCTTACCGTAAATATATGTTAAAATAAAAGAAAATAAAATTGCAGGAGCGGTCAAGTGAAATTGCGTTATACCGAAATAATACATGTGGCAGAGTGGTATTCTGCTTGGACGAAATCCATACACAGACCATTACTTCTATTGAAACACAGTACGGCTTGTCCGATAAGTGCAGCAGCGCTAGGCGAATTTATCATCTTCACACGAAAACCAAAACGCACTATAGATATGTATCTGGTCAAAGTGATTGAATCACGACTGGTCTCGAACCAAATTACTGAATCAACGGGTATTATCCATCAATCCCCACAAATCATGATAATGCACAACCAACAAGTAGTATGGCAAGTGACCCATTGGGACATTACCTACGAACGAATTGAACATGAAGTGAATTCGCGAATATGAATCAAGAGGCTATGCGAATAATGAAATTATCCATTTGGAGATATTGACAAATTACAACGTATCTCATAAATTTTATACATACCCTATAGGGTATGTATACAGAGTTAAAAAAGTACATACAAGGTATAAGGAGGAACAAAAATGACAGATTACAAAGAGCAGACAACGGAGGAAATTTACACACGCATCAAAAATAATGAAGACATACAAATTATTGACGTTAGAGAAGACGATGAGTGGGTAACAGGGCATATTCGAGAAGCCCATCATATCAGACTTTCAGAGATTCCTGATCGACTCGGAGAATTTGATAAAAGCAAAGAGATTGTTTTAGTGTGCAGAAGTGGTGGTCGTAGCGGTCGAGCGTGCGAATACTTAACTCAGGTTGGATATCAAGCAACCAATATGCAAGGTGGAATGCTCAAATGGTCGTATGATTTGTTGATTGAAGATCACGTATGAGGTTGATCTTGCAAATAGATAACTATTCGAACCATCTTACATGTTGTTCTTTGCATTTGTTCTAATCATGCGCAACATCGATAAGCGATAATGAATAATCATAAAACGAATGGCAAAATAACCGATGATCGTGAAAAACGTGCTGTTCACAAAAAAACCCAATAAAAAATCAGATCCAAGGCGACTCCAGAACCCGATTTGTTCTGATATATGAATGTAATCAGGATCCCATTGATCCAATGCCTCCATATTTAATGATGTGCTTGTTGACGTACTAGTTCGAAGATTCACATACAGCTTGTTCAATGAAGTGCCAATGATGTAATTGAAGTAAAAAAGAAATGGCCACAAGAAAGAACCTAGAGATGCAGCGAAGATGGCTGATGTTAAATTACCTTTGACAAACTTCGTTAAACCTACAGATATAATCGGACCTACAAATAAAGTTGGGAACCAGCAAGGATAGAAACCAACAACAAAACCAAGTGAAATCTTGTGTGCGCCATGCTTCTGGCGTAATAATCGAATCAAAAAAAAGCGAAGTTTTCGTGCGAAAGCTTTCAAATGTTAAACCTCACTTTGGAGTAGTATTTAATTATACTTATCAGACTTCTGTAATATTATACATATAATAGGATTAAATTTGCAAGAATCATAAAAAATAACATAGTAGGATGTAAATGTATTTTAATTATTTGTTTACGTATCTGGTATAATATACGTATTACTATTCAGTTAGGGGTCCAATAATAAAATGAACTTTATCAGTACACGAGGACAAATAGAGAAATGTAGCTTGATCGACGCATTACTAATGGGTCTTGCAGAGGATGGTGGACTGCTCATTCCAAGTGTAATTCCACACATTTCTTCAGAGGATCTGAAAGAGTGGCAGTCATTGACGTATCCAGAATTAATGTTCAAAATCGTATCGCTGTATAACAACAATGAAATTCCAGATCAAGATCTTAAGAACATTATTCATCAGAGCTACTCGAGTTTCCGACATTCAGAGATTACTCCCGTTTATGAGCTTAATCCGAACGTATATATGTTAGAGTTGTTCCACGGGCCTACTTTTGCATTTAAGGATTTGGCACTGCAATTCATGGGGGAACTCTATTCATACGTTGCGAAGAAGCGAAATAAAGTGATTCACATTCTCGGTGCTACCTCAGGAGACACAGGTGCAGCGGCTATTGCTGGAATAAGTGGAAAAGAAGGAATTCGAATCTGTATACTTCATCCACATGAAAAAGTAAGTAAAGTGCAAGAATTACAAATGACAACGGTTAATGATCAGAATGTACTTAATCTAGCAGTCAAAGGAAATTTTGATGATTGCCAGCGTGTAATCAAAGAAATGTTTGGCGACTTGGAACTGAAAGAAAAGTATCATCTCAGAGCAATCAATTCGATCAATTTTATTCGTATTCTTGCGCAAAGCGTATATTATTTTTATGCGTATTTCCGCGTAATAGAGCAAGGTCAAAATAAAAAAATTAATTTCAGTGTTCCCACGGGGAACTTCGGAAATGTGTTCGCAGGAATGCTAGCCAAAAAGATGGGATTACCGATTCATAAGCTGATATTGGCAACCAATGAAAATAATATCTTAGAGAAATTTATTCGTGAAGGAATTTATGAGACAGGGGAATTCCGAAGCACCTACAGTCCTTCGATGGATATTCAAATCGCTAGTAATTTCGAAAGATATTTGTATTATCTATGTAATGAGAAACCTCAAGATGTTGTATCTTTCATGAAGGATTTCAAAGAGAAGGGTTACATTACGATTAGCGAAGATCAACGACAAGTCGTAAAATCGGAATTGCAAGGCTATGCGGTTTTTGGTGAGAAATGTCTCTCAACTATAGATTATGTGTACCGTACACATGGATATTTACTTGACCCACATACAGCTTGTGGAGTAGCCGCGGGTCAAGCATTAAGTCATTCTGATGAAATCTGTATATCCATTGGAACAGCACATCCAGCGAAATTCAATGAGTCGATCGAACGATTGAACATCACACAGAACTTTCCGATGGAGATCCAATCTTTATTTGGTAAGCAGCAACACATGAAGGTTGTGGATCATGATTATCAACAAATTCTTATTCATCTCGAAGAATTTTACAAATAAGCGATTGCGAGAATAGGCGTGCGCGTCGTGAACATGTAGTTAGTTATGTGCGATAAATGACAAAAAAGAACCCCCACTATCGTTCTCGATAGAGGGGGTTTGCTGATTAGCGTGATACGCCTAATTGGGCTAAGTCTTTCTTAATCAAGTCTGCTGTCAATTGACCAGATAGTGTGACCATCGGGACACCGCCTCCAGGATGTGTCGAACCGCCGACAAAGTATAGATTAGACAAGACATTACTTCGGCTAGGTATTTTGAATCCACCGTTTGTTTTCTTATCTGCAGCTACACCATATATCGATCCACCATTAGAGCCATATAAAGATTGAATATCATCGGGTATGAATTGATACTCAAATACAATATGCTTACGTAGCTCGTGTGCACCCATCCGTTCGAGCTTATCGAGAACAATTTCACGATAACGCGTGCGATGCTGTTCCCAAGACTCCCCTGCTTTAAGTGGTGGAACATGTGTCAAGACGAAGAAATTATCGCAACCAGGAGGTGATTGTGAGTCATCAGATCTTGAAGAAATACCGACATATACGGTAGGGTCATCTGCAGGTATACCTTGATCGAAAATCTGACTAAACTCTAATTCAGGGTTCTTGGAAAAGAAGAAATTGTGATGAGCTAAATTATCATACACGCGATCAACACCTAATAAGAGAACAAGACCCGAGACCGTAGGGATGAATTTCTCTAATTTAGTCACTTCAGCTTTTGCTTGAGGGTGATGGTCAAGCACAGATTGATAGGCTGGAATTGCTTCTAAGTTAGAGACCACAACATCTGCAGCGAATCGCTCGCCCGATGTTAGCACTACACCAGTTGCCGAACCATGTGCAGTTTCTATTCGAGCCACTTGGGAATTCGTCTTCACTATAGCTCCGAGTTCATCCAGAAGTTTCAACATACCGCGAGCGATGTTATACATACCTCCTTGTACATAATAAATCCCTAATCCGAGTTGAACATGAGCGAGTTGAGATAATATTGCAGGAGAATGATAAGGAGAAGATCCTACATACATCACCAAGAAATCGAACAATTGTTGGATGTGTGGGTCCTTGAAATAACGCTTCGTCGCTTGATTCATCGTTTTCAAGGGATCCATGGAAAACAGTTCGCCTAGAGAATGATGACTTCTTAGATCCGTCAGCCCTGCAAGACTATGGGAGTAGAAACTTTTCATACATAATTCGTATTGTTTTGCGGAATAGTTGAGGTAATTGAACAACTCAGTTGCATCATGGTGTGAAACTTTACTCATCTGATTGATCATCGTCGGCAAGTCAGCACTCACATCGATCTGAACACCATCTTCAAAAAACGTACGCCATTGGGGCTCTACACGAATAATTGATATGTAATCCTCAAGTTTCTTGTCTGCAGACGCAAATAATTGTTCGAGTACCCAAGGCATAGTTAGAATAGAAGGGCCAGTATCAAATGTGAATCCTTGACCAACTCGTTGATTGAGCTTCCCACCTGCTCTTTCATTTTTCTCAAAAACAGTAACCTTGTGACCATCTACACTTAAACGAATCGCTGCAGATAATCCTGCTAAACCCCCACCAACAATTGCAACATTTTTTGGCATCATAGGCCTCCTTTTATTTTCAAGACTAGTACACGTAAGGGAAAAGTCTCCATCGTTGTTTACTCCATTGCTCATAGGTTATCCCCAAAACTTGCAACATATGACGTTCTTCTATCTTGATTCTATATAATAAGATAGGAACGACCAACACAAGACCAGGGAGTAATCCTAACCATGTGCCCAAAGCGATAGGAATTCCAAGTGCACATAACAATAGACCACTGTATAAAGGGTGTCGGAGAACACGATAGGGTCCTGTTGAAACCAATTGCATGGTCGAATTCACCACGATGTGCCTTGAGAAATATGTACCTAGCAGCAGAATTCCCCACCATCTGAGCGATACACCAATTGCATACACCAACAGGCCAATCCATATAGTGAATTCAGGTAACTGCGCAATATGCAATTCTCTTGCAGTTAACGTAACGATAATTGTACATACGACAGAAACGAATATAGATGATAAGGTGTAGGTTTCAAGAGGTTTCGTAGCGACTGGACTCTGTTGATTCTTCTGTTGACGATATATAAATTCTAACATCCACAGGCCGGTAATCACAAAAAAAACAAAAATGTGCATATGCCCTCCTTCCACGCAAAAATACAACAAACACGACATTCGATGAAACGTAAAGACACTCTTTTAGATCTGGTGTATGATAAATATATGATTATGTTACCATGTATAATGAAATATTCCCACTATAAAATATAAAGGGTGATCAGTTATGGAGCAGCATGTGATGCAACTGAGGGAGATGCAAGAAATGATGTTAAGAGGACGCCAAGCACAGAAAGTTTGGCGCGAAACTAGAATAGAACATCGTCTCCAAGTCATCAAACAATTAAGGAAGAATCTAATCGAAAACCAAGCACAATGGGTCAAGCTATTCGTTGAGGAAACGAAAAAAACACCTGTAGACGTTTTAACCACTGAATTACTATTCACAGCTAACGCATGCCGATTCTATGAAAAACAAGCAAGACAAATGCTTCGTCCTAGACGGATGCCGACACCCTTGCAATTCATGGGGCAGCGATCTTATGTGCGATATGAACCACTAGGGGTCATTGCAATCATTTCACCTTGGAACTTCCCGATGCAATTGAGCATGGTGCCAGCAATCAGTGCGCTAATCGCAGGAAATGCTGTTGTATTGAAAGCATCTGAATATACACCCAAAATTAACCATGAATTAGAAAAGTGGATGAATGAAAGTGGATTGCCACCGGATTTGATACAATTCGTTCATGGAGATGGAAGATTAGGCGAAGCGGTCATTGATGCCGGTCCAGATAAAGTGTTTTTTACAGGTGGAGGCGTAGCCGGAAAAAAAGTGTATGAACGCGCTGCGCGTCATATGATTCCATGTGATTTGGAATTAGGTGGAAATGATGCTATGATAGTGTGCCATGATGCACATCTTGAACGTGCAGCTCGAGCCGCTGTATGGGGAGCATTCATGCATAGTGGTCAAGTATGTATTAGCGTAGAACGCGTATACGTTCATCAAAGATTGTATGAACTATTCTTGTTAAGGATTACCGAATTAACGCAATCACTTCAACAAGGACTATCGAATGAAGACGATCTCGGTGGTATGACGACAGAAGCGGGATGGTACAAAGTGAAAGCGATGCTTGAAGATGCTGTAAGCCACGGAGCCATAGTGCACACTGGCGGTCTACAACCAGATGCAATGCCTCCTTTTTTCCCACCTACAATCATCTCACAAGTGTCGGAAGACATGGTTGTGATCAAGCATGAAATATTCGGCCCTGTGTTAAGTGTCATGTCTTTCGAAGATGAAGTGGATGTTGTGAATCGTATCAATGAAAGTCCACTTGGATTAAATGCTTATATTTTCACAAAAAACATGTCAAAAGCAAAACGAATCGCTGAACAACTAGATGTAGGGAATATCTACATTAACGATGTGATTCTGAATATAGGGAATATGCATTTACCATTTGGAGGAGTGAAGGGAAGCGGATTTGGTCGCTACCATGGGGCAGAGGGACTGTATACATTCTGTTCGACGAAATCAATCATGATAGACCGAGGATTCTTTCCTCGGCAACCCCACTGGTTTCCGTATGGAAAGCAAACCTACTCTATATTGAGACGGGTTCTCAAATGGCTATATGGGTGATAAATTGATGTACATGAAATAGATGGAGCGGGAGGTTGTGACGATGTCAAATTCGGATGAGGTAAACCACCAATTAACGGATAGACGGACTCATAAGAGTAAGCAGATATGGAAGTTCATGATTCTTACAGTTTTGGCAGTTTTGGTGATGGGCACGAGTCTGATGTTCAATCTAGCACCAGTCTTAGCACCAAACACGGAAATGAATTCCCATATATCAGTATACCACCCGATAGAGACTGCAGTTATTGACGGAAGCAATAAAGGTGTAGAAGAAAGCACAGCTGCGTCGAATAATGAACCTCAATACACTAATCCTGCTTCGAAGATGCCACAGAAGTCACCTGAGAGTAAAGATCTTAAGCTTCAACAAAGCCAAGATATGACTTTTGTTGAAGTTGAGAAAAAAAGTCTCAACGAGGAAGAAAACTACTATCTGGATCATGCGACTGCAATCGAAGTTATTCAAGCGAGAATGACGCTTATTCCCAATACGGTTGCTCCAGGCGATGTATTACTTGTTCGACATCAACAACCGATAACCATAGAGTGGCAAGCTCGAAAATACACGTTGCAAAAATTCGGACAAGGCTATTATACGTATGTGCCGATACCCATTTCAATAGAACCCGGCGTATATACCATCGGAGAACTCATGCTGACGATTGTTCCCAAAGAATTCAAAACTCAATTCATTCAAGTCACTGAGCAAATGGAGACTATGCAACAAAATACAGTTCGAATCGAATCAGATCAAGCCAAAATTAACAAAGCGCGCTCTAGTTCGGCTTCTACGTTTTTATTTTCTTCTGTATTTACGATTCCTTTGGAAGGAAGACTCACGACACCATTCGGCTATATGCGGTATGTTAACAATAAATTCTCTAGTAGCCACCGGGCTCTCGATATCGCTGCGCCCGAAGGCACACCTATCAAAGCAACCAACGATGGAATAGTTGCTTTAGCGGACACGCTATACTTAACAGGTGAGTCGATATATATCGATCACGGCATGCACTTATTTTCACAGTATGCACATATGTCCAAAGTGATTGTCAAAACAGGTGACACAGTTAAGCGAGGTGACATCATTGGCTATGTAGGCACGACAGGCTTTTCTACTGGACCTCATTTGCACTTTACCTTCTGGGCACATAATACTCCTGTCAATCCCAATCTATTCTTGGAGACAACTCCGTTTCAGTGGACAAGCTTGAGTGTTGATCCATAATGAGCGTATGTACTTTTTGCAATCGAATGTATTCGTTCTTCTCCATCTGAGGAGAGAAATATGCATACAAGTAGGATGCTTCAATAAATCCCAAACCGGGATAGCACACAACTTCTTGAGAAGTGTATGGGTTATCCATGATGATTTGCCATTCACCATCGCGGTCTTCACTTCGAATCTTACTCAAAACTCGACATTTGCCCAAATAAATTTCATCGTATTCGATCCAAATACGTTCCCATGATGGACTGAATTGACCTGGCAAGGGAAAGAGTCGCCTTGCTTGCTGTAAGAGCACGTGAACATCAGCACTTTCTGGATCACTGAATGAACGGAGTAAGGCAGAGAAACTATCAAGAAATTTGTAAAAGCTCGAAAATCCTTCTTGATTCATTTGAGCTTGAAATTCTTGTTGCTGAAGAGCAGATTGGGCTTCCAAAAACATAGTAAACGGATTTTTCATCATCAGTAGATCACCTATACGTTATAAAATTTAATTACCATGGATTAACAGAGATGCGATAAACTAATTGAATAATGATGTGAATCTCTTATATCCACGTTCTTCTAATTCTGAGACAGGGATAAATAATAAGGAAGCTGAATTCATACAATACCTTAAACCCGTCGGTGCAGGTCCATCTTCAAACACATGGCCCAAATGTGAATCCCCATACTTACTTCGAACTTCAACGCGAGTCCCAAAGATACTATTATCCTCTCGAGAAACGATATAACCTAGTTCTAAAGGTTTAGTGAAGCTAGGCCAGCCTGTGTTAGAATCGTATTTATCCAATGAACTGAATAGAGGTTCGCCAGATACGATATCTACATAAATTCCTGCGTCTTTCAAGTCCCAATATTCATTATTATAGGGGCTCTCTGTGTCATCTTCTTGTGTGACTGCATACTGCAATGGAGTAAGAGATTGAAGTTTCAGAGCTTTGTCTTCTAATTCATAACTAGGTAAGGTAGTTAGCACCGTATATTCAAGATCATCACCCCAGACTTCTTCGAGGAATTGGTCTCGTCCTGAACCATTTCTATAGTAGTTATATCGAATGGGGTTTTTGGTGTAGTAGTCTTGATGATATTCTTCTGCGACATAATAAGTCATTGCTGGTTTAATCTCTGTGACGAGGGGTTGCTTGAATCGACGTGAAGCTGTTAATTGGGAAATAGATTCTTCAGCTAATCGCTTCTGTTCGTCGTTGTGATAGAAGATAGCAGATAGATACTGGGTTCCTCTGTCAACGAACTGTCCTTCTCCATCTGTCGGATCTATTTGCCTCCAAAAGACTTGTAGTAAATCTTCATAGGTAACAAGTAACGGATCGAACAACACTTGAACAGATTCATAATGACCCGTGATTCCTGCAGACACTTGTTCGTAGGTGGGATTAATTTCAGGTCCACCGGTATAACCGGATATGACAGAAACTACACCGGAAAGCTTCTCAAATGGAGGCTCCATACACCAGAAACAACCTCCAGCAAATGTAGCGGTTTCAAGATTATGAGATATTGTAGATGTTGAGGATATAGATGGATTAGTAGATAGTGGAGTTGTATCTTCTGTGGACCATACGTTAGTCACATACACCGCAAGTCCAATTATAGCTGCAATAAGACATAAGACTAGGAATTGTTTCGTATACCGGTTCAATAGTTCTCACCACCTTATATTCTTGCATAACAATTATAACATAATTTAAGGAAATATATGAAGGGGAGCAAAACTTTTTAAATACATATATTAACAATTATTACTTATTATATTAGCTTAATATCTAAGGATTCGATTTTTTATTACCTGATTAGAGTGATGAATAATTCATTATACTCACAAAAAAATTGAATCATGTCGAATAATAATTTTAAATGCATCTTGATATCCATATTATGTGCATTGAAGTAATGATGCAGAGTAGAAACGATAGTCACTACAATTAACGTGTTATTAACTTTTATTATACACAGACAACAAAAGTAACGGACTAAGAAAGTCTTTGAAACTTATGGGTTTTTTTCTTTGTGTATTTTAAGGCTAAGGAAATGAAAAGTGGCTATTTAGAAGAAAGGAGGTAATCCAACTACGAATCCAGAGCTAAATTACTGAACACGCTTAATTTCAGACATAAGCTCTTCATTGCACTAAGTTAATAAGAAGACGTAGGAATAGATCGATTCGAAGCAGACCGACCCGTGACGCGAGCAGAATTCGCGACAATGATCATTAGAGGATTAGGATTGAAATTAGTAAAAGGAAGCTCAACATACAAAGACATACAAAACAGTGATTGGTACGCGAGCTGCATTCAAATAGCGAACACACACAATTTGATTATGGGATATGAGGATGATTGCTTCAAACCTAATCAAAATATTACAAGAGAAGAAGCAATGGTTATCCTCGCACGAGCGATGTCATATAATGACTACAAATCACAAGTAACAGGGAAGCCGGGAACAATCGACACGTACAAAGATAAATCAACTGTGAGCACGTGGGCACTTGCGGATGCAGAACTAAATGTGAAAGCCGGTACAATCCAAGGCGACCCCATGAATAATCTTCGACCGAAAGCTGTGATATTGTATGAAAATATCTTGAGCAAGATAAATACAAGGGGGAAATTCTATCTAGAAGCTAGAAAGATGATAACTACAATTCCTTTACTGTCGAGTTGCTTCATCGAAATACATATAATTTCATACATAAGTCCATATGATGGTTACCGCATTATTCCCTAAATCAAGTTGAAAGTTAATCAATCGAACCATATCGAATCGCACTCAATCATTTGAACGAATTGGTAATTTCACAGTAAATGTAGAACCGACGTTCACTTGACTCGTCACTTCGATATCACCTTGATGGAGTTCTATAATCGAGCTGACGATAGATAATCCAAGACCGGCTCCTCCTGTCTTTCGAGTTCGCGAGGATTCTTCTCTGTAAAATCTCTCAAATATATGGGGCAAGTGTTCTGCATGGATACCTTGTCCATTATCTGAAATACTGAATTGCGCAAAGGTGGTGTCACCGTCGATGGTTATATGAATAATGCCTCGTTGGGGATCTGTGTGTTGCACGGCATTTTGAAATAGATTCAAGATCACTTGTTTGATTCGATCGGAATCGAGATCGACTTCTTCATCACGAACGACATGCACATATACTTCTCTCTCGCCAGCAATCAACCGAAGCTGAGATTCGATTTCTTCTACAATGTTTCCTAATGTACCGCGAACTCTATGTAGAGTGGGTTTACGATCAAATTTGGAAAGCAATAATAAATCATGAACAAGCTTGTTGATTCTGTCTGATTCCCGATACATACTTCGGAGTGACTGTTCTAATTGCTCGGGTTGCTTCGCAGCACCTCGCAGAAGCACCTCGAGAAACCCATGTATGGAAGTGAGTGGCGTACGCAGTTCATGAGAAGCATCAGCGATAAAGCGACGCATGCTTTCTTTCGCTTCTTTCTCAGAGGCGAAGGAATCCTCGATTCGCTCTAACATGGCATTGAATGATGAAGCGAGCTTGAGCATCTCTCCTTGTCCGAGTTGTTCGGGGATTCGATGATTGAGGTTACCTGCATTGATTAACTTCACATTATCGATGATTCGTGATAGCGGTACTAACGTGCGACGAATCGTTGAGAGATAGGTGAAAGCTCCGGCTATCAGTGCAATCAGTGCTCCAAGGAGATACGTCCATAAAGCACGCATTAACATATCATCGATTGGTTGGGTGTCGTAAGTGACTTGAATCATTCCCGCTTGATTGTTCTTTGGTCTGAGGGGATAGAGGATTAAGATTTGTTTATGATGATTACGATCTCGCACTATCTGATAATCTCTTGATTTCCTTACTCGGTCAAGTTCCTTGAGGTATTCAGATTGACTTAATTGCGGAACATTCCATACAGATGGCACTTCCGTTTGTGTAGACAAGGGAGTCATGATAGATTTCAGATTACCTGACTGATTAATATAAGAAATGCTGATGCCTCGCTCCTGAAATGCATTGAGGGCGCCACGGAAATCTCTATTTGGTTCGCGATCCCGAATGATCCCTTCCCATGCTCGTAGAGGTAATGCTTTGATGCGACTTTCTAAGCTACTTACTTGACTGCGATATAAGAATTGTTGAAGTACGACAAACTGAACAATACCGATCAACAATAGCAACAAGGCCAGGATAACCATGGTTCGAGTAAGCAATTGAAACCTTAGAGACTTTGGTTGAAACACATGCAATAACGCGTTTATGATTTTCATAGGAGATCCAACCGATATCCTGAACCACGAAGTGTTCGAATGAGTGTGCGATCTTGGTCATTTAATTTCTCGCGTAAAGAACGGATATACACTTCCACGATGTTATCATCTCCAAAAAAATCATAGCCCCATACCTTGTCCAAGATCATCGATTTGCTTAAGACCAGACCATGATTGATCACGAGATATGTTAGCAATTCATATTCAGTCAAGGAGAGTTCTAACACTCGATCGTTGAACTTAATTTCTTTTCGGCTATGATTGAGACGAAACGGTCTTTTCACGAATACATTACGCATTGTTGGGAATTGATTTCGAAGTCTTGCTTGAATGCGAGCCAGCAGTTCTTTGAAGCTAAATGGTTTTGCCATATAATCATCAGCACCTAAGGTTAGACCTTTGACGCGGTCATCAATATCTTCTTTTGCTGTAAGCATAATGATAGCAGATGGGAATTCAAGCTTCTTGAGCATGTTACATACTTCGAAGCCATCTAAACCGGGCATCATAACATCAAGGATCACAACGTGGGGTTGAAATTCCTTCGCAATGGTGATGGCTTCCATACCGTTGTGAGCAATTTTAATTGTGAATCCCTCGTTCTTCAGACCTAATTCAAGGAATTCGGTTATTGTAGGTTCATCATCTACGAGTAAAATCTTGACATCTTGATTGATGAGGGACATGTTCTACCTTCTCTTCGAGATCTGACTTATACCAATACCCATTTTCTTTAGAATACGTGATGGAACTTAATCTACTCTGAAGATAAGCTGAGTATTAGCTGAAAACTTATGAGCGGGAAATAATCGTTGCCAAAGTCGATTTGTCGCTATGAAGCACTAATTTCAATAATAGCTCTTTGGCTGATGCATAATCATCGATATGCAAGATGGAGCTAGATGAATGGATGTATCGCGCACATACCCCGATGACAGCAGAAGGAACCCCTATGTGATGTAAATGAACAGCGCTTGCATCCGTTCCACCAGTAGAAATGAAAGTCTGGTAAGGAATGTGGTAGGTGCTTGCCATATCTAGAATAAATTCGATCATCCCGCGATGAGTGATCATGCTTGGATCATAGATTCGCAGCAAAGCTCCTTGACCTATTCGACCGAATGCGTGTCGATCACCACTTGTATCATTGGCTGGGCTTGCATCTAAAGCATAAAAGAGATCGGGATTAATGAGGTTTGCTGCTGTACGAGCTCCACGCAGACCCACTTCTTCTTGAACAGTTGCTCCAGCGTACACGATGTTCGGATGTACAGGGTGATGTGTTTTCAATTCTTTGACGAGCTCGATAGCAAGCCCTACTCCATAGCGATTATCCCATGCTTTGGCGAGGATCTTCTTAGGATTTGCTAAAGGTGTGAACGGACAGATCGGGACAATCTGTTGCCCAATTTGTATGCCAATTTGGATAGCTTCTTCATAATCATCTGCACCGATATCAATCGTCATTTGTTTGATTTCAACGGGCTTGGAGCGCTGGGATTCATCAAGCAAATGAGGAGGTGTAGATCCAATGACGCCAATTATCGGTCCACGATCCGTGATAATATGTACACGTTGCGCTAATAACACTTGACTAAACCATCCACCCAAAGCTTGGAATCGAATCAGTCCTTGCTCAGTGATCCCATTGACGAGGAATCCCACTTCATCGAGATGACCCGAAACCATGATGCGAGGACCCTGCTCATTTCCTCGCAGGACAGCAAAAATACTTCCTAAGCGGTCTTGGATGATTTCATCTGTCCACAACTGCATTTCGGAGCGAACATAATCACGGAGGTCCCTTTCGAAGCCTGGAGCTGCAGGAAACTCGGTTAGCGTTTTAAATAATTGTAATGATTCACTATCCATGTACGTTCACAACCTTACGACATTTTAATTCTAGTATACAATATTTGACGTTTAGCATGTATGATATATGGAAGATTTCAGAATGTTAAGGGGAGAAATGAAATGCGAGAAGTTCTAGAACAAGTAGCAAAGAAAGTAAGTCGTTGTTCGTGTCTAAATCACAATCCTATCCGTATTGAGCAAATATGTGTACAAACGAATGCAATGGAACAATTGATACCATATCTCAATTCCAAATCGTTTAAAGAATTGACGGTGATCTGCGATTCCTCCACGTACGCTATCGCAGGGAACATGTTATGTGAACTTATCAATCAAGAAGGGTTATCTTCTCATGTAATCATCGTCAGACCCAATGATCAAGGAGACGTCATCGCGGATGAGAGGTCAGTCGTCCAAGTGATTCTGGAAATACCGACATTATCTACAGACTGTCTACTTGCCGTTGGTTCAGGAACACTTCATGATATCGTTCGTTTCATCGCAAGTAAAATCAACAAACCGTTTATTTCCATACCTACAGCACCTTCTGTAGATGGCTTTACTTCTTTAGGGGCACCATTGATGATCAATGGTGTGAAGAAAACAATCTCAGCTGTTGCTCCGATAGCTATTTTTGCAGATCTAACAATTCTCACTAAAGCCCCGAAAAGTTTGATTGCATCAGGTTTTGGCGATATGATAGGGAAATACACTTCATTGGTGGATTGGAAATTTTCTCATCTGATTGCTGATGAGCCTTATTGTGAAGCAGCAGCGCAGATTACGCAAGCAGCATTACGAACATGTATAGATAATATTACATCTATAGCTCATGGAGATCGCGATGGCATTGAACATCTGATCTATGCATTAATTGATTCGGGACTTGCCATGTTACTCTTGGGTCAATCGCATCCTGCATCAGGTGCAGAGCATCATCTCTCCCATTATTGGGAAACCATCTATGTGAAGAAGGGGAATAGACAATTGCTGCATGGTGCCAAAGTCGGTGTAGCAACTGCAGAAATCTCTCGTGTCTATCATGAGTTGATGGATGCAGATCATTGGTCAAAAGTAAAAGCTCAAAATGAGAAAGATCTTATCTATATTCAACGTATTCAAGAATATAAATTGGAAATGAAATCATGGATTGCACAAATCCCTACATCTGATCAAATTCGCACGTGGCTTCGCATTGTAGGGGGTCCAACTACACCAGAAGAATTGGGCATAGATTCAGGACTATTGCAGGACAGCTTGCAGCATGCCTATCTCTTACGGGATCGATATACGGTCATGAGAGCTTCTAGGGAATTAATTCATTATTCTTCATAGCGTAAAATTCAGGTAATTGAGGAATCCTACTTGCATTCGATTTGATGGATCAGGGGTTTATTTTGCAAGCAGATAAAATTATAATAAGTATATGGAATTCAATGGAGAGGCAGAGACCCATGGAAAATAAGAAAATATCTTCTCATTTCATTCGAAACATTCTCATCGATGATCTACAAACAGGCAAAGTGTCACAGGTGGTTACACGTTTCCCACCTGAACCCAATGGATATCTCCATATCGGACATGCCAAATCTATTTGCTTGAATTTTGAGTTAGCTGACGAGTTTCATGGTTTGACGAATTTGCGGTTTGATGACACGAATCCTGCCAAAGAAGATGAGGAATATGTAGCATCGATCAAAGAAGATGTTGCTTGGCTAGGCTTCTCTTGGGATGGTTTGTTTTATGCTTCGGATTATTTTGATGAAATGTTCCAACGAGCGATCTTGTTGATTCGCAAAGGCCTGGCATATATCGATGATCAAACAGCAGATCAGATAAGATTAACACGCGGTACGTTAACTGAACCTGGTCAAGAAAGTCCCTATCGTCATCGCGCGATTGCAGAGAACGAAGATTTATTTAGACGAATGCAACAAGGAGAATATCAAGATGGGCAACGTGTTCTGCGAGCCAAGATCGATATGAGCTCACCTAATGTGAATCTGAGAGACCCTGTTATGTATAGAGTGATTCATGCAACTCACCATCACACAGGGGATCGATGGTGCATCTATCCGATGTATGCTTTTGCTCATCCATTAGAGGATGCGATCGAAGGGGTCACCCATTCGATTTGCACATTGGAGTTTGAAGACCAGAGACCATTCTATGACTGGGTAATTAAGGAATGTGACATGCCTAACGTACCTAGACAGTATGAATTTGCTCGCCTTCAATTAACGAATACAGTCATGAGTAAGAGATTGCTAAAACAACTTGTAGATGAGCAAGCTGTTGATGGCTGGGACGACCCGCGGATGCCTACAATCAGTGGTTTGCGACGAAGAGGATACACAGCTGAATCCATACGGACATTTGCCCGAGAGATAGGTGTAGCCAAAAGTAACAGTAAAGTAGATTCCAAATTTTTGGAGCATTTCATTCGAGAAGACTTGAAGTTAAAAGCATTGCGAACGATGGCTGTATTGCAACCGCTAAAAGTTATCATTACGAATTACCCAGAAGGTGTCATAGAGATGCTTGATGCGGAAAATAACGTGGAAAACCCAGAAATGGGGAAGCGACAAATTCCGTTCTCGCGAGAAATCTATATTGAACAAGATGATTTTATGGAGACGCCTACTGCGAAGTATTTCCGTCTATTCCCGGGCAATGAAGTGCGATTAAAAAATGCGTATTTCATTACATGTCAAGAAGTAGTTAAGAATGAAGCGGGAGAAGTAGTGGAAATCCGGTGCACGTATGACCCTGAGACGAAAAGCGGTAGCGGATTTACAGGTCGTAAGGTAAAAGGCACCATCCATTGGGTCGAAGCGTCACAAGGACTCTCCGCCGAATTTCGGTTATACGAGCCACTTATATTAGATGGAGATATCGAAGAAGGAGGGTCATTTATGGACCATCTGAATCCGCATTCCATGGAAATAGTGTCTGGATATGTAGAAGATAACATGAGAGTAGCTCAACCGCACGATAAATTCCAACTATTTCGACATGGTTATTTTAATGTCGATCCTCGATATACGACCGACGCCAAATTAGTATTTAATCGCATTGTTTCATTGAAAAGTTCTTACGAAGGTTAATCGTTCCGGCGTAATGACATACCATGATAATACGATCGAACATAGTCACATCAAAACAGAAGCGATGGTTCCTTAAAGGAACTGCCGCTTCTGGGTTATTTAAGTCCATTTCATTTTATACATGGACATATTTTCAGCTGCTCTGACTTGAGGCGTCCAATTCGATTGAGGAGATAATGAATCCATCGCATCCTCTACAGCTTGCATGCGAGAATCAATCAAATCAATATAGTGCAATGCTACCGCTTCAGGTAATTGGGGCTGTACAGGACTTCCATACTCACCTTTATTATGATGGGCCAGAATCATATGCTGTAAAGCAATAATACGTTCATCAGAGAAAGAGAATCCGAAGGAAACGGCAGCTTCTACGATCCAATTCGAGGCTATAGAGATATGGCCGAGTAACTTCCCTGTGATACTATAATCGTTGACCACACCTTGCGAAGCATCCAATTCTTCTGTTTTAGCGATATCATGGAGAATAATACCTGCTATCAGTAAATCAGCGTGTAAGAATGGTCTTTGTTTGACGAGGAATTCAGCGACCTCTAACATTCGTACAATATGATAAGCGAGGCCACCATAGAATGCATGATGAATTGTTTTGGCAGCAGGATGAGACGAAAGTTTATCAGCGGTTTTATCCATGCAGAATTTGACGATTTGATGAAACATCGGTTCTTGAATAGACGAAGCTGCATGTTGGATGATTTGCATTAATTGTTCCGGGGGAATCGGTGCACTACGAATGAACTGCGCGATGGATACGCCTTCTTCTTTAGTGACTTTACGAATGTGATCGATTTTGAATTGCAGCTTTTCTTTGTAAGGCTGAACAATTCCTTTTACATGAGCAACCTGCAAAGCAGTAAAAGATTCTTTGTCCACCGAAGAAGCATCCCATAGTTTGGCACTAATTTCACCACTTTGATCAGCTAATATAATATCCAAATAATCTTTGGGTGGAGTTCCTCTCGTTTGTTTGATTTCTGAGCTTTTGATCAAGAGGTAAGTGGATATTTCTTCACCAGCAGTAAAATTTTTGATTAAAGCCATGTTGTCCCTCCAATATTATAGAATTACTGTGTCGCTATTAATCGATATATGTTCCAAAATATGTTGTAAACAAAGACAATTATTATTTCTGGTATAACGGATAGTTCACGTGAGCAGGCACTTCGATAGTGATGATTCGAAGATTCCTACCAGGGTTTGCTTGCACGGTCATCACTTGATCGTGCTCGGAGCGAATGACTACGAAATCTCGATATTGAAATGGGATCGGATCAGTAGGTGTGCCATCCGATAAATTCCCGACGCCTTCAATGGTAAGATACGCTAAGATACGACCTGCAGGCAGCGGGTAGGTGTATGTCGATTCGGGCGTAATGGTTAGATCTAGGACTTGAGTTTCGGTGCGAATGTGAATCGGTGAAGCTAGACCAATAATTGTTTTCTGGATGACCCCATGGTGTTCAACAATAGGAAACTGATCATGATTATATTGATGATAAGTAGGTGGTTGAGTAATGGCTTCTTGTAGATGAGGCTCGAACCAAATCTGTAAGCCTTCAGAGCCTACTTCGCGAAAAGCTTCTCCATGGTATATACCCGAGCCTGCTTGCATGACTTGAGCTCCACCTGCAGTTACCGTTTGTTGGCTACCGAGGGAATCTTGGTGTTCGACAACTCCTTTAAGCACATAGGTCATGATTTCAAATGCTTGATGAGGATGCATACCGATTTCTGCGATATCTTCTGCTCTTCCCCAAGCCCAATAGAATAATGGTCCTAGACGGTCAATCGCAGAGCGGTCTCCTGAAAACCCAATGGGTCGCTGTTCTTTGAATTTCCCATGATCAAAAGACCCTACGCCTTGTTGTTCTGGTGGATACACTTGGATATTCATCGAGATCACTCCTATTCATCGGTGTATCGGTTTAAGCGATAGATGTAAAGATGGATTACACTAAGAATAAGGGATATAGTCCGTAGCATCAAGCGGAAAATTGAAATATAATTAAATGATAAGTAAAGCAATGTATGTGAGGAAAAGAAAATAAACATAGAAAAGAGTAAATCATGACATCAGAAGCAAGAAAGATAGGAATGATGGTTCAACGGATATCTGAAGTTCTGATAGCGATTGGATATGGGGTTGGTCTAATCCCATTTGGTTACTTATGGTCAAGCAATTGGGTTATTCCTCTTGCATGTGTTAGTTTCATTTGTGCATGGATAACGAGTAGCCGCACGTTGGTATATACGATCGCGAACATAGCACTTGCATTCTTGAGCTTCATTCCACTTATCGGATATGTTTTCCGAATTATGGGGGTCCTGATTTGCTGGTACAATTATCGTATACTAAGGGGAAATCAACGATAAATATAGACGGTGCAGAGAAAGCGTGATACACTTTATTTGTTAAATATAACATAAAATGGTAATCGAGGTGAAGGATATGATGATCAACCATAACTCCTCTTGAGGCATATCAGTTTAGCACCATCGCCAATTGCACGAACGTATCATCGGATTATGTCTAATATGCAATACCTACTCTCTGGTGTGTGTATAGGTCTGTAAATAACTGCTGGTAAGTAAAATACGCGGTATCTCCTACTGAAATCGACGTTCCTTCTATAGGCAAATAATTGACTTCAGTGCGATAGGTTCCGACACGTGGACCTTGAGGTAAATACGTAGGACATACAAGTGTCCATTCGAGATCAGACATCCTAAGCGCTTCCCAAACTCTCCGATGCTCGGTAACTGCTCGAATCGATGAGTGTCTCGATTCAGAAGTTTCGTAACGAAGAAGTTGGGATGATGCTCTACTTTGTAATATGCCTGCTGTGCTGACAACGATGATTCGACGAATGTGTTGATTGTTCATTACTTCGATGATTAAAGGCACACTTGTTGACAAAACATTTGCACCATCTGTGCTAAGACAGCTGATTACGACATCCGTTTCGCGCGCAGCAAATTGCAAATCAGTCAGGGATCGTGCGTCACCCACAGATATCGTCAGTAGATCGGATTTGACCAATAATTTATCTGGATTCCTTACCAATACATGGACATAGTGACCATCTATTAATGCGTGTTCCATGATCTTCGATCCGACTCTACCGGTTGCGCCAAGAAGTAAAATTCTCATCTGGTACTCCTTTCCTTGGAATATTACTGAAATGATTTTGTGTATTGACCTTTGTTTCATTCAATTATTCTTGTATGATGAAGGTGCTTTCAGTATAAGTGCGAGGAGATTATCTTGTTATGAGAATCAATAAATATATGAGTGAAACCGGGATGTGTTCTAGACGCCAAGCAGATCAATGGATTAAAGAGAATCGTGTTACGATTAATGGGCAGATGGCAGAGTTGGGTAGTATAGTTCAAGAAGGTGACGAAGTCCTTGTTGATGGTCGTTTGATTGGTGAACCGAGTAAGCATGTATACATTGCTTTGAATAAACCTAAGGGAATTACTTCAACGACAGAGAAACATGTCCTGGGAAATATTATAGATTTCGTAGGGCATCGTGAACGAATATTTCCTATTGGACGACTAGATAAGGATTCGGAAGGACTTATCCTGCTTACCAATGATGGAGATATCGTCAATCGAATTTTACGAACAGAAAATAATCATGAGAAAGAGTATATCGTAACTGTAAACAAACCCATCACGCCTATGTTTCTTCGTGCGATGGAATCAGGTGTCGAAATTCTAGACACAATCACTAAACCATGTGTCGTAAGCCAAAGTCAAGAGCATGTATGTAGCATTACGCTTACACAAGGTCTTAATCGTCAAATCAGAAGAATGTGTAATGCGCTAGGATACGAAGTCGTCCGATTGCAAAGAATCCGAATCATGAACATTCGATTGCAGCAAATTCAATTAGGTGCGTGGAGAAATTTGACTGAGACTGAACTTGAAGTATTACTAAGTTCGTTAGATGACAATGCGTTCTAGATTTCATCCGATCATGCATTATTTCAAAATAGCAGACGACAATGAATAATATGCTACATCGTTTTACGTACAAGACATCAAGAGGTTAACTACAAGGAGGAAATTACATTGTCAAAGTTAATCAGTATCCGAAGTATAACGATGGGGGTTATACTTCTATTTAGTTTTTCATCAATTGTCAGCGCGAATATCGTTAACATTGCAGATTCATCAAATGGCACACAAGCTGCCGTTACAGTAGAAACCCAGGAGAAGAATAAAGGGATATCACTAGTTACCCAGATTAGCCAAGAGGAAGCAATCGCAATCGCTACATCAGCAATTGAAATCCCCAAAGGATTTATTTTTTTTGAAGCCAAATTAGAAACTGAGTCAATGAATTCGTTCGATGGGCCACAATGGACTATCGACTATCTCATGCTTCCTGGATATTATATAACGATTTCCGTAGATAGCCAAAGAGGAGTAATCGCTTACTACGCTACCAATTATTTCGTAAATCTAGAGAAATCTATGGATCCTTCTCGCATTGACGAAGAAGCGATGAAACAAATCGCATGGAAATGGTTAAAAAAAATCAAAAACCCACACTTGGAGTCTATCGCTCTACATGCACACAAACGAATTTATCCATCACCATTAGAGCCCGATTTCACTTATAACTTGGAGTATGATCGCATGATCAACGGAGTGCGGTTTCCGCAAAATGGGATTAGCATTGTGATGAATAGCCGAGGCCAAATCATGACATATCATCAAATATGGTCAGATCAAGTCAAATTTGAACCTCTTACATCAATCATGAGTAAAGATGAAGCGATCAAGAAACTGAAAGAACAGATGAAGCTTGTACTTACATTTCAAAAGCCTATGTATGAACGAACAACCATGGTTCCCTATATTCAGTATTCATTCGATTCTTTTGCCATCGAAGCCAAGACAGGCCATCGTCTAGATCAATACCATCATGTAGATCGACAGACATCAAACCTATTCGCAACTGAGAAAACCTTGACGGATAAACCTTTATCGAATCTAACATACAATAAGGAGCTCATCACCCAGAGTCAAGTCATCAATAAGGTAAAGTCTAAGGTTATCATTCCAGATAACTACGTCCTAGAATATGCGAATTATGAAGGGGCTGACAAGGAGAATTCATCAGCAATCTGGGAATTGAAATGGATTAACCCGCAAAACAAAAAAAATTCTTCAGGAGAAGAAATAGATGATTCCATATTAGTGTTATTCGATGCTCGAACAGAGATAATCAGAGGCTTTTCCCACTTATATCAAGAGGAGTCTAACTCAAAAAAAGAAGTTACATTGAAGTTTGAGCAAGCACAACAAACAGCAATTGAGTTCGTTAAACAACAGCTTCCCCATCTTACACATGAATTAGTTGTGGAACCCATAGAATCGACTAGGTTTGAACTAATGAAAGGCCCATCTAGTCCAATATGGATGATTTATTTCAAAAGGCAGATTCAAGGCGTGACAGTACAAGAAGATTATATCTATGTGTACATCGATAAAGCTACAGGTAAAGTTGACAGGTTTAGTGTGAATTTATCTGATTCTCAATTACCAGTGATCCTGCCTAAGTTGATTAAAGCTGAACAAGCAAAACAGCTATTATTGGACAACGTTAACGTTACCTTGAAATATGTGGTCTCTTATCTTCAACTGCACCAAGAAACCAGAAGCGAAGGTAATCTATCTAATCGTAAAGTGATTGCAAAACTAGTCTATCAATGGGAACCTAATCACATAAGAGAAACCTTGTTCTTAGATGCGACCAATGGGAAATGGCGAAAAATTTCTACAGGCAGTGAATACAATGTCCCTGAGGAAGTCATCGATCTCCAAGGACACTGGGCACAAAAACAAATGTAAATCATGATGTCTCATCAGGTTTTTACAAGTAAAGATCAGCGTGTATTTCCAGATCAAGCCATCACATTCGGTGAATTTCTGAAAATGCTGGTGATTTTAATGAATCATGGGCAAGATTTTGAAGCGAATTGGAGTGCACTAGGGGACTCCTCTAACGACGATGGCATGCGACTTCTTGAACCCTATATCGAAAAAGCTATAGAATTAGGCTTGATATCGGAAGGCCGAGAGGTAGAAGCAGAACAGATCTTGACACGTGAGCATTTGGCGTATTTATTCGTCAAAGCGCTAGAATATCATAAGCAAACTTCATATCCTGGAGTCTTCAATCAGAATTGGATAGATGTGGGTCAAACTCGAAATCTCTGAGATGTCGCAATCGTAACGGGCTTAGGTATTATGTCATTTCAACAAGAGAAGTTTAATCCGTATTAACCAGTAAGTCGCGCACAAGCAGCAACTGCAGTTCTTCGATTCATTCATCAAAAGTAATGCATTGAACATTGACGAAGCAACAGCTAGTAGTGAAATAAGATGTGGTAAACTCCAACAGGATTATTGTTGGAGTTTTTTTATGATAGATGCAGCGAGCGGTACTCAGATGGAGTAAGATGATAGAATCGGCGAAATTGTTTAGTGAAGTACAAAGGATCCTGGAAACCTACAGATGATGCGATATGTTCGATCGAAAGTTCAGATCGTTCACGTAATAATTGACGTGCTTTATCAACTCTGAATCTCAATAGAAATGTTGCGGGAGTAAATTGAGAATACTGCTTGAATAACCGAGACAAATAAGCGCGGTTGTATCCTAGACTTTCGGACATACCTTCGATCGTTATAGGTTCTGCATATTGTGTCGTGAGATAATGGATTGCTTGCTGGACTATGTTGGCTTGTGTGGAGGAAGATTCTGTTTTTTGTTGATAGGAAGGAGATACTCCTTCAAGGTATGCAGCGAGAAGCAAATACAGATAACCGCTAGTTTGTAAGCCCATGCTCACCGACTTGGTTTGAAGAGATTGTTGGATTCTACGATAGTTCAAAGCGATATCTCGCCGAGAAGACGTATGAATCACAGGACGATTTACGGATAGACCCAGATTACTAACGAGCTCTGCTAGTGTGGTCCACTGAATGCAATCCATCGGTAATGCCAAGGGTCTTTCTCGTCAGAAATATAACTTACGAGTTGCTCAGGTTCAATCAAGAAGCTATCACCTGTGCTAAGAGGAATATCACAACCTCGACAATGGAATCGACCCTTACCGGATATCACATAATGGATCAAGTAGTAATCGTATACTTTGGGGCCAAGCTTGTGAAGGGGTTTGGTTTGACTTTCGCCAGAGAATAGAACGAACATTCCTGGGGTAAGTTGTGGGGATGTCTGGCTATTTACTGAATAACTATCTGTTGTGATCATCGATAGGCTCGCTTTCTTCAACAACGAATGGGTGAACGTGTGATGGATTTAGAACTTATTTATACATATAGCATATCACACCTATTTGAATGAACGACAAGTCACATTTTTCCATGTGAAGCTAACATCATTCCATAGTCTTATGCGTGTTGTTTAGGTATACTTAATCTATCAAGTCAGAATATATTTCTCTAAAAACCCAGGAAAAGGTGGTGCATATGTGGTTGCTCACGATCAGCTTCTATCGAAATTTCATCAGTTATATGGAAACTCTGAAGCACATATCTCTGTATTTCATGCTCCCGGACGAGTAAATCTCATCGGTGAACACACCGATTATAATGGAGGTTATGTGTTTCCTGCTGCACTAACATTAGGCACAACGTTATTGATACGTCCGCGTCAAGACTTTAACTTAGGACTAGCATCGACGAATTTCGAATTACATCAGCACATCGCTGTGAATAAGCTAGCCTATAAGAAATCACATGACTGGATGAACTATCCAAAAGGTATAGTGGTGCACCTCGAGATGCAAGGGTTTCCATTAACCCATGGATACGATCTCTTATTTCACGGAGAAATACCGAATGGAGCGGGTCTCTCTTCATCAGCATCTATTGAAGTCGTAACGGCTTACGCATTGATGAGTCTAGAGAACTATGAAATCGATCGAATTCAGCTTGCTCTGCTTACACAAAAGACAGAGAATGCGTACATGGGTGTGAATTGTGGGATTATGGATCAATTTGCTGTAGCTCACGGCAAGCAAGATCATGCGATGTTTCTAATGTGTGACACATTAGAGTTCCAATACGTTCCATTTCATAATAGAGAGTATACATTAATTATAGGCAATACGAATAAACGAAGAGGATTACTAGATTCAGCATATAATGAACGAAGAAGTCAATGTGAACAAGCTGTAAACGACTTAAAGGCTCAATTTCCGGAGATCACGTTATTGGGACAGATTACACTTGAACAATTTCGCGCACATCAACACGTGATTGCAGATGATACTGTTCGACGTCGTGCTCAACATGTTATCGAAGAAATTGATCGCGTCATACAATCAGTGAAAGTCCTCAAATCAGGGGACTGGGTAACCTTTGGCAAGCTGATGGTTGATTCTCACAATTCTTTACGTGATCTATATGAAGTTACCGGATTAGAGCTCGATACGATGGTAGCCTCTGCACTTGAAGTACCTGGTGTTATAGGTTCGCGGATGACAGGTGCAGGATTCGGCGGATGTACGGTATCGCTTGTTCATCAAGATCAGGTAGAGTCATTCATCGCGCAGGTAGGTCGTAACTACACTGCACAAACAGGACTCATTCCAGAATTTTATGTGTGTCACATTGGTGATGGTGTCAAACAAATGGAGGGGATATACGGATGGCAATCTTAGTTACAGGTGGTGCTGGATATATCGGATCGCATACGGTAGCTGCTTTATTAGCGAAGGGTGAAGATGTCGTCATCGCAGACCATCTTCAACTAGGTCATGCTCAAGCGTTGCTCGGAGGCCAATTGTGTGTGGGTGACATCACAGATAAGGACTTCGTAGCAAGTCTATTTGCGGAACACCAGATCGAAGCAGTGATTCATTTTGCAGCTAAATCATTGGTAGGAGAAAGCATGCAGAAGCCTGCAGACTATTATCATAACAATCTATATGGTACATTATGTTTACTAGAAGCGATGCAAAAAGCAGGCGTGAACAAAATCGTATTTTCTTCAACAGCAGCGACATATGGTGAACCTGAACGAATCCCGATTCTCGAGACAGATCGAACGCAGCCTACAAGTACATATGGTGAAACGAAGTTAGCGATGGAGAAATTGATGCATTGGTTTGATGTGGCGCATGGCACGAAATTTGTATCGCTTCGATATTTCAATGCCGCAGGTGCTCATGAGAGTGGGAAGATTGGTGAAGATCATCAACCTGAATCCCATCTAATTCCGATAATTCTACAAGTTGCATTAGGTCAACGCGATCATATCTCGATATTTGGCGACGACTACCCTACGGCGGATGGAACATGTATCCGCGATTATATTCATGTAAGTGACCTAGCAGATGCACACCTTTTAGCGCTAGAGCATTTGCGTCAAGGTGCTCACAGTCAGATCTATAATTTGGGTAATGGCCAAGGATTCTCAGTCAACGAAGTCATAGCAATAGCACGCCAAGTCACAGGACATCGGATTCCTGCTGTAGTTGAAGCGCGTAGAGCTGGAGATCCCGCGGTATTGGTTGCTTCATCGGACAAAATCCGCCAAGAGCTGGGTTGGTTGCCTACGCGCAATCGATTGGAAGTTATGATCGAGAGTGCTTGGGCTTGGCATCAACAATACCCGCTAGGCTATGCAAAATCATGAATTCGTGATTTGAAGGAGGATACGCTTGCTCATGAATCATCAAACACATACGAACGACGTGCAGCTTGAACTCGTACAACGAACAATCGAAAGACTATTACAATTCGCGAGGAAAGCACAGCTAATTGATCGAACAGATGAAGTGCTGATGCGCAACACATGGATAGACTTGCTGCAAATAGAAGAACCTTATTCAGGGAACGTGCTTGATGAAACTCTAGATTCACCTGTTGAACTTCTAGAGATATTACTCAACCATGCAGCAGCTACAGGTATTCTCATTGAGAATACAACAACGAATCGCGACTTACTCGATGCGCGGATCATGGGGACACTCACGCCTAAGTCATCTGAAGTGATTTCCCGATTTTGGAAGATTGCCACACAGAATTCGATTCAAGCTGCCACCGATTATTTCTATCGCCTCTGCATAGATGTGAATTATATTCGTATGAATCGTATTCAAAAAAATGAATTATGGTTAAGCGCTACGGAATACGGGGATTTGGAAATCACGATCAATCTTTCTAAACCTGAGAAAGATCCCAAAGAAATTGCTTTACTCCAGTCATTACCTCAGCGCACATACCCGCGTTGTCTATTATGCATAGAGAATGTTGGCTATTCAGGTAGACTCGATCACCCTGCTCGGCAAAATTTGCGCGTTATTCCATTGAAGCTAGATGGAGATGACTGGTATTTCCAATATAGCCCCTATGTGTATTACCCTGAACACTGTATTATTTTCAGTGGTGAGCATGTACCCATGAGAATAACGAAACAGACTTTCGAGCGAATCCTCGATGTTATTGACCAAATCCCACACTACTTCGTAGGATCGAATGCTGATCTACCAGTGGTCGGAGGCTCGATATTGAATCATGATCATTTCCAAGGGGGGCATCACCGATTCCCGATGGAGATGTCTGTAGCCGAGCGCTCATTTACACATACTGAATACACGCAAGTCAGAGCAAGTATCATCAAGTGGCCGATGTCCGTCATTCGACTCACAAGTCATAACCGTATAGCGTTAACGCAGCTTGCAGACCGAATCTTGGATATGTGGAGAGCATATAGTGATTCGGAAGTAGGGATATTCGCTCACACGAGTTCACCTTCAGGTCTAGCAATACCTCATAACACGATTACACCGATTGGGCGGAATAATCGAAGAGGAGAGTATGAACTTGACTTGGTATTGCGCAATAGCCGCACAAGTGAAGAACATCCCGAGGGAATCTTCCACCCCCATGCACATCTGCACCATATCAAAAGAGAGAACATTGGATTGATCGAAGTCATGGGTCTTGCTGTATTGCCCGGTCGATTGCAACAAGAACTTGCAGAGATTGCTGGTTTCCTCACAGGTGTAACTTCAATAGAGCGGAATAATCCTCGGGGACAACCTCAGCATCACTTATACAAACACCTTGTATGGATTGAGGAATTGTTGAGCAACTATGGCACACGATTATCCGAGCAACAAGCACGTGAAGCTATGCGAGTAGAAGTCGGCAACAAATTCTTAGAAGTTTTACATCATGCGGGGGTATATGCTAGAAATAGTCAAGGTCAAGAAGCTTTTGGGCGATTCATGAGCCACGTGGGCTTCACAGAAATATAAATAGATCCGGATGGATACAAGGTGTAGATGAAGTGTTAGCAAATGCATCAAATTCATACATATGTCAACAATTTCTGGGGATACCATGGAAGGGAAGGGGTTATTGTTATGACGGATCACTTCAATAAACAAGATAGCGCTAAGAATAAGCCTTTAGTTCACGTGAAGAAATCATCTTCCACGCATAGGTTTTCGATGCAGGCGAAGAAACTGATGAAACGAATCTACAATAAGGTTATTCATTTTAGTGGGCTCTATTCATTCAAGAAAGGTTTTATTTTTCGAAAGTGGACTACTGCTTTGCGTGAACATCCTTCTTTTATGGTTATTGGCACACAAAAAGGGGGGACAACATCACTTGCGAGTTATCTTAACCAAAACCCAGTTGTGGCTAAAGCGATAAGAAAAGAAATACATTATTTTAACGCTAACTTTTCGCTAGGGACAAGTTGGTATCGCGCTCATTTCCCATTCGTCTCGCGGACTCACAAGCGGGTATGTTTTGATGCTACCCCCCAATATATAGCGCATCCTCAAGTTCCATCGAGAATATATGCACAATACCCTCAGATGAAGTTCATCGTCCTATTGAGAAATCCAACAGATCGAGCTTATTCTCATTATATGCATGAATGCAGAAGAGGTAAGGATATGGAGCTACGTACTTTTGAAGAAGCACTGGCATTTCTGTACGAATTAGAACAAGAACCACCGGTCCAACTTGATCAAATAGGAGGGGAGATTCAAAGCCAATATATTTTTGGTCACTATTTAAATTACTTAACAAGAGGGAAATATATAGATCAACTGGAAAGATGGTTTCAACTATTTCCGAGGGAGCAGTTTTTGTTCGTGCAAAGCGAATATTTCTTCACGCACACTCGTGAGGCTATGATGGAGATTAGTAGATTTCTAGAGATCCCTTATTGGGAAGCTACGAATTTCAAAACTCGTAATGCTGGTGGGGATTACGTCAAGATGGACCCATCCACAAGACAGCAACTGGCTGAATATTTCAAACTTTATAACGAAAGGTTATATCAATTATTAGGAACGGACTATGGGTGGAAGTAAGAAGCACGATATGAATGTGGTTAAGTTCGACCAACGCAACGTGAGAGGGGGACGTTTTGTTGGAATTCGACATCTATGCTTTTGCAGATTATTCAGGAGCTGCCAAAGCTTCAACACAGCATAAAGCGATTGCTTGGTCGGTGTATGATCGCACGAAGTTACAGCGTGAACTGATTACTGGACTCACACGGCAGACGTTACAAGAAGCTGTTCACGCGTTACTTCGCCAAGCCACGAATGAGGGTAAGCGAGTCATCTTCGGCTTTGACCACTGTTTCAGTTTCCCTCAAGGATTCTATGAAGCGATTCACCTTAAACCGTGGCGACATTGGCGCGAATTGGTATCTTGGTTTCACCATGACCTAGCGAAACTGACACCGCTAGATCAAGACGTTAACCCTCGGGCTTGGGCAACAGCTATCAATCAATGGTTCGTCGATCGAGATGGATTAGCTATAGGGCCATTCTGGGGACCGAATTTCATTCCACTTACTCGACAATTTACATATGGCATCCCGATATCTCATGTGTCATCTACCATATGGCATGAGCGACGCTTAGTTGAAGAGCGGATGCGGACATTGAAGAACATCTATCAACTTGGTGGAGCAGGATCGGTTGGCTTGCAGTCACTCTTTGGCATATATCATCTGTATGAGTTGTTAACATCCTGTGAAGCAGAACACATCCCCGTTCATGTATGGCCTTATGATGGATGGAGCGTCGCTAGCAAGGCGCATCATGTGCTCATTGAGGTATATGCGACATTATACTTAGGTAAATCTACGCAGAAACGTACGGATCAAGGAGATGCTATCGCTTGTACGACATGGGCGATGGAGCAAGATGAAGCAGGGCATCTAGGTACTTATCTCGATAAACATAGACTTCTCCTAACTGAAGAAGAAGAGCAACGTGTTCAATTAGAGGGTTGGGTACTTGGTGTATAAGCACAACGTGTTGGTTGAAGAAGTGGTATCGTTTCAGGTCATCATGATGTGTGAGCGGCTTCGATCGAACGAGAATGATGTTCCAACATGACCAACCAACATGTAAGATGAACGATGAGCGAATTCCTCGTACTACGCTACTTCGTAATCTTCTGATAAGGCACTCTCACATGGATCATTATTCCAATCACTACGAGGATTAATAGAGAACCGAGTGCTACACGACTCGCGAGATTTCCTGATTCTGCGAGGAGAAGTGTAATCGTACCATAGATTAAAGGACCGATAATCGAGGACACTTTCCCTGAGAAAGCAAACAGACCGAAGAATTGCCCTCTTTTCTCTATAGGTGTTAATTCTACAATGAGTGTTCGCGATGTTACCCACATCGCCCCCATGGCAACTCCATATAAACTACCAGCGATCCAAAAAAATAGTTGTACCGTTGCGATTGCAGCGATGATGACAGCGATCATTAATAAGATGGATACGAAGGTAACTGCTAATTTTGCACCTACACTTCTAGTGATGTATCCAAATACGAATGAGCCGATAATCGCGGAGATAGTCGAGACCAAGTAAAGTAAAATGAATTGACCTGTTGTAAATCCAAAAACCGTTCTTGCATAAATCGCCATGACCGATATCGCTGTAGCAATCACATCATTGAAGAAGAAGTAGGCGAACAAAAACAATAGGATGCCTTGGTATTTGCGTGCTTCTTTGAAAGTTGCCCAGATTTCTCGATAACCACTAACAAATGATTTCTTCGCTTGGTTCAGAGCAGCAGGTTGTTCTTTATAAAGAAAGAACATTGGTAAAGCGAACAGTAAGAACAGTAGCGCACTAGGAATGAACGTATATTCGAAGTGATTATCGGTAACGAACAAGAAAGCAATCAGACCGACAAGCGTCCCGACATAACCCAGTGCAACACCATACCCAGAAATCACAGGTATTTCCCGAGCATTTCCTAAATCAGAGATCATCGCATCATAGAAAATCAAACCAGAATTATAAAAAAACTTCGCAATTACAAACGACACTAACACCCCAATTAACGAAAGCTGAAGCCCCAACCATTCATGATTGGTTTGCCATAGTGCAAAAACACCCATCAGCAATGTTGCTGCAACACATACAAGTGTAAAAGGAACCAAGTACGCTTTCTTTTTCCCTGTGCGATCTATCATAACACCAAACAAAGGGGAGAACAGAACAAGGAATATACTAGCTAAAGCTTCGCTATATGTGATAAACGTACTTGCGATTTGATTCATTTCTTCACTATTCCCCAATTTCTCACTGATGTAAAAGGGAAGAAATACAGTAATGACATTAGACGAGAATATGGTGTTCGCGAAGTCATACATCGCCCATGTAAAGATCGGCAAAGAAAGGAACAAGGCCATGGTTCTTCTTGCAAACATCGTTTCACTAGTAGATAAAGTGGTATTCAATAGAAACACCCTTTCATGGAGAAGAAATGTGACCACAATGTGGCAACCTCATTATACATGAATTATGTTAACTTATAATCAAATCATGTATGTTTGATAAAAATAAAAAAAGCATCTAAAGAAAAAGACACCTTTAGATACTTTCAGGTTGGGAAAACCATTGACCCATACTAGGATGATCTAACTTAAGCCCACTCTTTGCGTAACGAAAAAATCTCCTGTAACTCATCCGTGGACAACTCCGTAATCCAATGCTCGCCGCCACCTACGATTTGATCACTTAGTCCTTGTTTTCGCTCGATCATCTCATGTATTCGCTCTTCAAGTGTACCTAAAGTGACAAACTTATAGACATGTACATGTCGTTCTTGACCGATACGGTGAACTCGGTCGGTAGCTTGCTGCTCTACAGCAGGATTCCACCAGCGGTCATAATGAAAGACATGGTTGGCCGCAGTGAGGTTTAACCCGACACCACCGGCTTTTAAAGAGAGAATGAAGATGGAGCTTCGATCTTGTTGCAGGGGATCTGGATTCTGGAAGTGAGCAATCATCTCATCGCGCTTAGGTTTGGGTACTCCTCCATGGAGGAAAAGTACAGGAGTGTCCAATTCCCGTTCGAGTACAGATTGGATAAGGTGTCCTGTTTCTACAAATTGCGTAAATATCAAACACTTATCTCCTTCTTGATGCAGTTCTTGCACCATTTCGAGTAAGCGATGCAACTTATTTGAGCGATCCCTCCATTTTGCAGAGGGTCCTTCTTTAAGCACAAGCGCAGGATGATTGCACAATTGTTTGAGCTGCGTAAGTGTTTTCAGAATCAGTCCTCTGCGTTCCATCCTTGTGAGTGTATCAACATTTTGGAACATTTCTTGAATATAATTTTCATATAACGTTCCTTGTTCAACTGTCAGAGAGACATAGAGGTTAGATTCGCTTTTCTCTGGAAGATCTAATTGAATAGCAGGGTCTTTTTTTAAACGGCGTAGTAAGAAAGGGCGAATCAATCGTTGCACCTTTGCAATCGATTCAGGATTTCGCTCTTTTTCGATTGCTGCGATGTAACGTGAATGGAAGTCTCTCAATGTTCCTAGATAACTGGGGTTAATGAAATCAAAAATAGACCACAATTCACTTAGTCTGTTCTCGATAGGTGTTCCTGTTAGCGCAATACGGTGATTGCCTTGTAGGCCACGAATCGTTATGGACTGTTTGGTATAGGCATTCTTAATGTTCTGTGCTTCGTCCAAACAAATACAATTCCAACGGACCGACTTCAACTCGTCGATATCGAGATGGGATAACGTATACGACGTCAATACAAGGTCATAAGCGGAGACATCTTGTGCGAAGGACGCACCCTTCCACCGCTGAGGACCATAATGTAAGTGTATACGGAGGGAAGGTGCGAATCGCTTCAATTCCATCTGCCAATTGCCAAGAACAGAAGTGGGACAGATCAATAATGATGGTGTGGAGAAAGGTTCTTGTTCTTTGAGAATCATCAAATAGGTAATCCACTGTATGGTTTTACCTAATCCCATATCATCTGCTAAACATCCACCAAGCCCGAATTGACGCAAGAATAGAAGCCATGATGCGCCTTCTGTTTGATAATGACGCAGAGATCCTTGGAAGGATGAAGGAGTGCGGATCGTCGGGAACGAAGATTGTTGTGTAAGTTGTACCATCATCTGTTGTAATTGATGATTGAGCTCGACTTCCATGTGTACATCATAGATATGCTCATGATCAAGCTGAGGCAGTGAAGCCTCTGTGGATTGATTCGTGAAATGAAGTTCTAATAAATCCCGGAAAGTAAGTCCTTTTTTCCGAGACACTTTTTTCAAGATCTGTTCGATCTGTGCAACCCAACGCGAATCGAGATGAATCCAGTTCCCGCGGATCTGGATTAACTTCTTCTTCTGTTCAAGGACCAGACGGAATTCTTCTTCTGATAATTCAATATCACCAATCGCTAATCGCCAATCGAATTCTATGAGTTGTTGTAAGCCGAAGAGTGGTTCAGGGATAGAACCTGACGACGATCTGACTTTTGCTCGTAAGCGAGGTTGTGATTTTCGGATACGCATCCACCAAGCAGGTAAAAACACAGTATAACCTGCTTCAATCAGTCGGCTGCTACCTTCAGAGAGAAAACTCCAAGCTTGCGTATCATCAAGTTCAGTTCGTAAGGCTACTTGCGTAAATTGATGTTCGTGTGCGTTCATCCTATCTTGAGCACCAATCTCTAGGTCAACCATATCTAAGTTATCTAGTTTTTGCCCAACGAGCTCTTGATCAGAGAATAAAGCAGGGACGAGTCGATGCCATCTCTCTAGATCCCGCTGTACGTGAGGTAACTCTGGTAGCCAATGCGCAGGCAGTGCCTCTTCACCATTCATAGGCTGGCCATCGGCATATATTGTTCGTGTTAATTCAGGATTGGCACGATCTTGTAAAACAACATGGATTTGCCAATGCGTTGCATATTCGGGTTCAATAATTCGCAAGCATGTGCGCATTGGCGTAGCATCATAGTTCCACCCAATAGAAATTAACCAGTCTTCTTCATCGAGCCATGTCTGAGCAGTTTCTGGTGATTGTGTTAAACGAGGTACAGAAGACTGTAAGCGGAGAAGATTTTCTTTCATTACAGGATTCGTATTCACCCAGCTTATTAGTAACGCATCGATCCACATTGAAATTGCAGGAGTCTCTATCGAATGCATGTCTTTGGGCAGTTGAAGCTTCCAACCCCATATACCAAGTTTCCATTTAGCATAGTCAGGCATTACATTCCCTGCGTCTAACGCCTCTTTTACAGCAGGAGCAAGAACCATTAAGTCTTGTACCGATGTTGACCAGCGCAACTTGAAGTGCTGGATAGGTTTAGGTTCATTGAAATAATACAGTGCATCGATGGGGTGCAGTTCAATACCTTCACGTTGATTCCATTCAAGGCTATCCATAAAAGTTCCGTAGAAAGATGATTTATGCCAAGCAAATAAGATGTTCTTGAGGTCATAGACATCCCATATTCCTTGGTTTGAACGTGTACCCCAAAGGAAGATCGATCCATTGTTCATTGTGCTTGCATGAACTGTTAGTACTTGGGTTTCGCTCATCGAATCCAATTTCCTTTCTTTAACTCTTCTTGAAATGCACGAAGCCGAGAGAACTTGTCAGCTAATCGATAGATATATTGTTCCCACGAATCTTCTTGGCGAAGTTTAATGTAGTATTCTTGCAATGTTTTCAGCATTCGCGTAGCAATCTTATAGGAATTGCGATTCTTCTCGAGTATGGCTCTCTCTGTAGCTTGGTGAAAGAGAGGCAATAATAAGCTACAATCATGTTCCTCGATCGCTTGGAGTTCAACTGTGTAGAGATTCAGAGGCGAAATCCGATTAGACAGTTGCAGGTCCACCCATTGGGGGTAACGCTTTGTTTTTAACAAATAAGACGTATAGTAATAATAAGAGCGTGGGAGCAAAGCATTCATGACTTCAACCCACTCCTGATCTGAATTCATATGAGGCGTAACATCTAACCAATATTGACAATACGCTCGGAAATCATCATGGTTCGTTTTCGTCATGATCGGGAAAATCCATCGTAACCAGAACAATAAATCCTGCCAACGCTTCAGCTGCTGATAGGTTTGTAAATAAAAATAAAAATCAGGTGCATGTAAAGCATGTAATTTGCTCAAACGTTGGAATGCTAGTTCTCGCTGTTCAAGAAGAATATCAAAATGCGCTCGAGCCATCAACCGTATATCGCTAATTCGTGGAGCAACTTCCTTCTTGTTTATGAGCGTATCGAGTCGTGCGGATTCGATATCTATCCAAGATGGTTGGTCTTTCATACACCACCAAATCGATCGATAGATCGATAACCAATCCACAGGACTTACTTTACCAAGTAAACAAATTTCACCGATAAGTTCTATGGTTGCTTGCCAGTGTGAGGATTGTTCAGAGAAAGTAGCAGGATCACATTGTTGCACCCATGTGGTTACGGTATCTATACACGCAATTACACTGATTTTAGTTGCATTTTCATGATAGTAAGATAGATATGAATTTTTGGTTTCAATATAAAACTGCTCGATTTTCCGTAAAGCAAATAAAGTCGTATGTAATTCGTAAATCATACGTAATCGAGTAGGCCATGAAGCAGCATATTCAGGTAAAGTCTCCAATACGGATTGATAAAACATCTCTATGGTGTGCTGATGAGAAATCGTAAAACCATAGAATTTAGCTTCAAAGAAGCGATGCCAATCCACAGGCAACATATGCGGTTCGACGCCTAAGGGATAGGCTGCTTTAGCTACAGCGGATTTTGAATTACGACGCAAGGTTTTGTCACGAACAAAGATCACTTGTTTGAGTTGCTGCAGGAGTAGCTCTGGTCGCCCGAATGGGGCATATAAATGAAAAAAAACAGAAGCTACATGAATACAAAAATCACCTTCTTCACAAGAACAGGAACTGCGAGAGAAAGTTTCCAAGTCAAGCATGATTTCGAAGCTACCACCGCCTTTGATATGAGCCAAGACAGCCATCTCTACAAGTCGGATTTCCATGACTTTTCCTTTATGGTAGTGTTCCCAACCACCTTCAAGTGCGACAATGTCATAATGGTCTTGAACTTGTTTGATCAGGTAATTCATGCGGTTTTTAGGAATTTGAAGTTTTTGCATGTGCGTCGTTGAACCTCCGCGCGTATTAGGCTACTCTATATCGTAACAGATTTTACCGAAAATTCCTATTATATAAGTGTATGCATCGGGCAATGAAGTTATTCATAGTTACTGACAGTCCAAAAACAAGATATCATATTGTTCAATATCTCTTTTGAATGCAAAGAATGATCTTATCATGGTGTTGTTGCACTACTGGGATATCTAGCGTTTCGAGAATATTATTTGCAAGTAAAATTGCACCAATCAATCATGCGAATGGAATCGAAAGGATAATAGCAAGAACATCAATCGTATTCGTTTGGATGGAGTATATGCAATAGGTAAGGGGCCTCCCGTATAGAAGTAACTTGCAGCCATACTGACAGCTCCAATACCTGCAATCCACCAACTGGTGGACATACACATATCATAAGATCCCTCTTTAGGCAATCATTAGCCAATATAAGCTAAATCACAAATCAGCTGTGGTTGGAAAATAAACAATGACATGATACACTATAAATTAGATATCCTTAGTGATCATCATTAAAAACTCACATGAAAGAAGGATCAAGTGGTTATTGAAGTATACGATC
>CAMCVV010000005.1 GCA_945881905.1 Paenibacillus alvei | reverse complement strand
CCAGCGTTCGTCCTGAGCCAGGATCAAACTCTCCATTTTAAACACTCGCTTTTCAGCGTCTGTTCTATTTGTAGGCCGTTTGGCTCTTACGTGTCTGGCTATCCCTGTTGTTCTTTCGAACTTCAGTTCTTTATTTCTGTCCATGGCTTCCTCGCTTGTTCTTCACTGCTTTACGCAGTGTTTTCCTTGCGTTCTCGCTTCAGGTCTTCGTTCCTGTGTGTTCTTTCTTTCACTCGTTGTTCAGTTTTCAAAGAGCAATGTTTGTTTCTGCTTACTCCGCCTGCTCAGAGGCGACTTTTATAATATAGCATATCTGGGTGGTGGAATGCAAGTTTCTTTACTGAAAATATTTACCATTTGAATTGTGTTCTCATGAAAACTTTTCATCGCCACATGCTGAACTGTAGACTCATACACGAAAGCAACTTTACTAAGATAACAAATCTACGTTAATAAATCAAGCTAAACCTATGAAACATTTATTAGACTACTGAAATACCTATGAACCACGCTTTTAGCAACCCGATTGAACATCAGAATGAAAGCTCACTGATTGCTAAAGATATGTGTTCCATCATATATTTATTCCCACTCAATCGTAGCTGGTGGTTTTGAAGTGATGTCGTATACGATGCGATTGACATTGTCCACTTCATTGACGATGCGATTAGAAATCTTCTCTAGCACCTCATATGGAATTCTCGCCCAATCCGCTGTCATTCCATCTATAGATGTTACCGCACGAATACCTACAGTGTATGAATATGTACGAGCGTCACCCATCACGCCCACGCTTTTCATGTTCGGGAGTGCAGTGAAGTATTGCCAAATGTCACGTTCTAGTCCAGCTTTTGCAATTTCATCTCGCAGAATTGCATCTGATTCCCTCACAATATGAAGCTTCTCTTCTGTCACTTCGCCAAGAATACGAATCGCTAGCCCTGGCCCTGGAAATGGTTGTCTCCATACAATCGCTGGTGGTAATCCACATTGTTCTCCCACTTTACGAACTTCATCTTTAAATAAAGCTTTTAACGGCTCGATGAGCGTAAACAACATATCTTTGGGTAGGCCACCAACATTGTGATGGGATTTGATTGTTTGTGCTGTTGCCGTACCGCTTTCAACAATATCTGTATATAGTGTGCCTTGTGCTAAAAAAGTGAAGTCATCGAATTTTTTGGATTCTTCTTCGAACACGCGAATGAATTCAGTGCCTATGCGTTTGCGTTTCTCTTCGGGATCATCGATGCCTGTTAATTGCTTCATGAACCGATCGTGTGCATCGATTTTGACCACATGCATATCAAATTTATCAACAAACGTATCCATAACACTTTCTGCTTCATTCTTACGCAATAAGCCATGGTCAATGAACATGCACGTCAATTGTGGTCCAATCGCTTTTTGCAAAAGCACAGCAACCACTGAGGAATCTACGCCACCACTTAAGGCACATAGGACTTTGTGCTTGCCTACTTGGTTGCGGATTTCTTGTATGGTGTCTTCAATGAATGAAGCCATGTTCCACTCACCTGCACAACCGCATATGCGATATATAAAGTTCTGTAACATTTCATTGCCATAGATAGTATGGCGCACTTCAGGATGAAATTGAACAGCATGGATGCACTTCAAGTGATGGCTCATCGCAGCAATCGGAGCAGATTCCGTACTCGCTTCAATGGTGAATCCCTCGGGTAGCTGAGACACGTGATCACCATGACTCATCCAGACCGTTTGTTTCATGTCCAATCCTTGCGTAAGCATGTTGTCTTTCGCAAAGTGAACTTCAGCTTTCCCGTATTCTCTCGTCTGTGCCGGCTCTACTTTACCACTCAGTTGATGAGCAATCAGTTGCATCCCATAACAAATACCGAGAATCGGAATCCCTAACTCATATATAGCTGGATCCACTTTTGGAGCATTTGGATGGTACACGCTCGCTGGTCCACCTGAGAATATTATGCCTTTGGGATTCAATGCAAGCAGTTTCTCAATCGAAATATGGTAAGGCAGCAATTCACTATATACACCAAGATCTCTAATTCGCCTAGCAATCAACTGGTTATATTGACCTCCAAAATCTAACACCACGATCATTTCATTGGGTTTACTCATCAATCCGTCCTCCTCATTTCCTGTGTAAATTATATACACATGTATAACAAGAATCAAGGAGCGCATGACTTTTCTCTTTGGTTTTTATCCTATCCTGGCTTTCAGTTCTTTGTGTAATCTGTGAATCGTACATCTTGAATAGATCATCTTGCTTTGCTTTTCATATAGTGCTCTCTCGTTCATGCATAGAAATTGATCGAGTAAGTTTTTTAGATATTCGTCGTCGACGGGTAAGCTCGCAATATAAGCTCTATAGGATTGATGGGGTAAGCGTTGTCCATACGTGTGATAGAGATATGTCCAAATCGGTTTCATCTTCTCAGTGCTTGCACAGCGCGATGGATCATATCTGGATATAGGGATATCCTTCTTGTTGTTTAATGATTGTTGAATCCATGATCGTACTCCCTTGTTTTTCACTGTCATCCAACTTATGAATCCCGCTCCACATATCATTATGATGATAAAACTGATGTGCAGTGAACGAATGATGGAACTCCCCCCTATGTATGCACTCCAAAGTTTCTCCAAGATAGAACGATGTTCTTGGTCTATCGATGCGAGTGAAGTGAAAGCGTCAAGAGCTGTCTCGTATTCAGCTATATCTCGGGGTTGTTGATTAGCTATGGAATAGCCAGGTGTCGGTTCAAAAGGAATCCAACCGAATTGCGGAAAATAGGCTTCTACCCAAGAATGAGCGTTTCTTGCACGAAAAGTAATGAAGGACTCTTCTGAATCTTGTGTCATGGCATTAGCACTAGGTACAAAACCTTTCACCCATCTTGCAGGTATACCCAACGTTCTCAACATCACTACCATTGCTGTAGAAAAATGACTGCAGTACCCGATCCGATCTGTGAATAAAAAGTGACTGACGATATCCACTCCTTTTTTGGGCAATGTAGGTTTTACAAGACTGTACGTATATTGATTACGTAAATATTGTTCAACTGCTTTTGCTTTTGTGATGGGATGTTTGGATGCATTGGTAATTTTCTTGGACAGTTCACGAATTTGAACAGGTAGCTCATTCGGTAATTGTAAGTTATATTTCAACACGGATTTAAGTTCGTGTAGATCATTGCTGTCTGGCTTATTATGCTTCCAAGGTTGCTCTACTGCTTGAGTTGTAATGAGATATGACTTGATTCGTCCTGAATTTTTGGGAAGTGTCACTTTGCCACTATACGCGTCTATTTGCATATACTTAGGTGAAATCGATCTTCCTTTATCATTGATAATTGCTTCAACGCGGATGAGTTTTCCCGGGAAATAAATCTGATAATGCAAGAAATCGGGATGAACCCTGATTTCATGTTTCGATATCTTTGCATTCTCTGCTGTGCCATGAATATGTGCCGTAACCTGCTCTTCATGATTTTTCCATCCTTTGCCTGTATATAAACTTTTGGATTCTCCTCGCCAATAACTGAAATCTGTTGATTTCGCTAGGAACAAAATTTGATCATCTAGGATTAATGGGCCTCCTACAACTGAATCATCTTCACTATATCCGGAACGAGAGTATTGTTTCGCTTTGTCGCTTGCAAAAAAACGATCTTGCCATGACCACATCCATGCAAAAAATGGTGGGTTTGCAACGGACAAGGATTGCATTAATTTCGCGTCATGTCCACTTCCACATAACCATAACCATCCTGCTCCACAGATCAATCCTGCCATAGTAAATGAAGATAACCACCAACTGTAAGGTGGTCTCGCTTGAACATTTGAAGTCGGATACGTGAGCCTCACCCGCGTGTAAACCAAAGTAGCTTGTAAAATTAAACCGATGCCGATCGTTCGGATGATTCCGTCGATGGTATCTATTCGAATGAAAATTTGTAGGCATACTAGGTACGTGATGATCGCCAAGATAAACCATGAACCGTAATGCTTGTGTAGCACAATCGACTGAACAGCGGAAATCAGTAACATGCACCCGCATAGAAAAAGCAACATTCGAGTCTCCATCTTGATGTCATCAAATTTAGCTTGCCCTATCGCATGCAGATCATTGGTCAAGACAGACACAATCTCTTCTAGAAGTATAGTAGGGCTCGTTGGGTGAGTATGAAATATGATCGTGATATACAGTAATAAGCTAACCGTATACAAGATGCCTTTGATCCACATGGACCATGTCATCTGATTGATAGCAATACTTACTGCAAATAAGACCATCATCGCGGATATAATGTCAGGTTGGTTTTCCGCAAGTAGTGGGTAGAACGGCCATAAGCACTCCCCAATTAAAGCTACAAGTAACAACGATAGGAAGCTCTTGTACCACCAAGAACCTAGGCGAGTAGGCGTGGTTATGCTGAATTGTTGCTCTGTGCATTCGTGAGATGCGGATATGTGTTGACTCTTCATAGGTTCATGAGATGCGGATATGGACATCTGCATCACCTCCTCGCATGTGCGCTTCACTCTGTGTGAGAGAATGTACATCTTGCTGCTCTTGGGTAATTTCCAAGAGTATCGGACTAACGTGTTCTCCCGTGACGTTAAGAACATGACAAGCCTTGTGCCACGAACGCTGCTCATGTGGCACAGCGACCCAGCTGCAGCCTAGAGTCTGCAGCTGTTGCAGAGCCTCTCTCTCTTCATGAGAGAGGCTCTGCTGCTCGTGCACGTAGTAGATGTGCACACGTTGCTTCTTGCTCCGAGCTTCAGCTAATACGCTGAGTAATGATGGACTCAACGTCGATGTGAGGCAAATTAGCGATGTATGCGGCGCAAGTCGGCGCAACTCTTCTCGAATCATCTCGGGAAAGCATGAAGAACTCTGGTGATCCGTATGATTAATATGCGCGTTAGATTCACCATCATGGGTTCTCATCTTACGAGTGACTTGTTTGTGCACGCTTGTACTCTGCATGAGAATTTCGCGTGCATGCCCCCATCCTCCACAGGAGGATAGAAGCGTTCGAGGAATCGAATGACTACCTCTGCATGCATAGACTGCACCCGCTTGTTGTAAATTCATCAACACATGAAGAGAAAGTGAAATTCGATGTTCCCAAAGTGGGTATAGCGGAGTGAACTCCTTTACATAATGACGTTGTATAGAAGGAACTGATGGGCTTGTTGATGAATTAAGGCAATTTCTAGATGAATCATCTGGGGTTTCGTCAAGTAACAGGATCACTTGATCCTGTGTGTGACCATCAAACTGTTTGATCATCCACTTATTTTGCCTTGCTGATGATTTCCAGTGTATCGAAGACAAGGAATCTCCTCGTTGATAAGGTTGAATCCCTGCCCAGTCTTCAGAACTGATCTTCGTATAGCTCGCTTCAATTGTCCTTTCCATCAACCTTGACTCATTATCCGATAAGCAAGAAATTTCTTGTGGATACACGACAACGTGAACCGACTGCGGAAACTTCTTCGTTTTTTGTTGAAACCCAAAAACATCCCCTGTAATCATTTGGATCTCATGTGCATGATATTGACCTCGTTGAAGAGCCACCATGCGATATCGTACCTGGAGATGGCGACGCCACCAAGGGAAAAATAGATGGTGGATACTGATGTTACGTCTACTTTGGACATGTAACCACGTCTCTCTAATAATCAGCCAAGGCAGTGGACATAACCAAGCTTGCCCATGAGTAACTTCGAGTGTGATGTCTACATATTCATCCGAGACCAGCGAATGTTTGTTTATGGTTCGATGAATCACACATGTTTCTAAAGCAAATCGTTGCATCCAAAGCATCTTGCCGATGAATACCAATAAGATGATACATAGATACCCGAATATATCTCCGCCGTATCGATAAGCACATCCCCCTAAGACCGCACTCATGAGCATACACATTGCTAGCTTAAAACGACAAGTCATCGAGTCCATAACTTTTTAGTGGAAGTGCACTCCTGATCCACGAACCTCTCAATCGGAATGCGCAGTTCAGAGATGGCAAGGTTTACTGACATTTCAGCTGTCCACCCTCTCATCATCGCATCATGTGTAAGCACTAGTCGATGTTCCATGATGGGAAGAGCAAGATGTTGAATGTCATCTGGAATCACATACGTTCTTCCTAATACCATAGCTCGCGCTTGGGCTGCCCGCATCAATGCGATAGAAGCTCTCGGACTTGCACCTAGACGTAGATGAACGTCGGTTCTACTGAAATTTGTTATATTCACAATCATTTCTTGGAGCTTGGTTTCAATATGTATCCCCTTGACTTGTTGCTGTAGCTGTACAAATTGCTCTAGCGTAATCACGTTCTCGATCGCTGCTACAGGATGACTTAGTTGCGAACGCTGGAGTAATTTCAGTTCATCCTCAGTTGAAGGGTACCCTAACTTGAGTTTCATGAAGAAACGATCGATTTGCGCTTCGGGTAGCGCATAGGTACCTGAGTGATCACTTGGATTTTGTGTAGCCAATACCCAAAATGGTTGAGATAACTCATAGGTAGAACCATCTACGGTCACTTGGCCTTCTTCCATCGCTTCCAAGAAAGCCGCTTGTGTCTTGGGAGATGTTCGATTTAATTCATCAACATGCACAAGATGATGAAATACAGGACCAGGTCGATATTCAAAGTCTTGAGTAATTGGATTGCAGATCGTGATTCCAGTAACATCTGAAGGCAATAAATCAGGTGTACATTGTATTCGCTTGTTGGAACATCCTATGGTCTTAGCAATGGTTCGTACGAGCATCGTTTTGCCTACACCTGGCACATCTTCGAAAAGAATATGTCCACCACACAGAAGTGAGATCAACACATGTTCAATAATTGTTCTTTTACCTTTAATCACTTGCTCTATATTGCTAATGATATGTTCGATTCTTGCTGTGGTATTCTCTGCATATGGATGGCGAAGTAGTGACATGTTCAGGAAGTCTCCTTTGCATAGGAATTACTTCTAGCTTAGCCACAAAAATAGTATTATAGACCTTCTATCTGCTTATTGTGTCAAATGACTGTGTATGGCGTATGCTTGTTTTTGAAATACGTTATCCAGCTTAACCCCAACAGATCGTACTTTGAAATATCACTTCCTACCATCTGCATGGTATCCGTAACCAGTACTTGAATTTTCCCGTTGATAATCCTCATATCCTGTAACGGTTGATCTCTAATGAGTTTTCCAAACAAGTAGTGTCGAACTGTTCGTTGTCTCACGTCATATTCAAAGTTAAATAATCCAAAGTGTACACGTGCTATTCGTTGGATATCATCCCATACGATTGTTCCACCGATTCGTTCAATAATCGAGCGCAGTGGCCGATGATTCGAATACCTTTGTTGGGGTGTACTTTCTCTTATTGCTGTTGGTAGTGTGTGATGTAATATCGCCTCATCTCGATTTGCGGTACATTTATCAACACTTATCACATAGTCGCTAAGACTCAGATCACGAGTCCATCTTGGTTTTACAAGTGGGAATTGGATCGGCATGACTTCTGGTGATAACTTAGCGAATTTATATCCTAATTCCTTATAATATCCAATGATATCGGGTAAAGCTTCAATCGTATTGCGATGTCCTGCACTATCGTGAAACAACACATTCATCACATGGCGCGGCTTTGTTTGCTTAACACTTTGAATGATCTCAAGTTTCGATACACCGATTTTTGTAGAATCACGACTATCCACATTCCAATCATGAACCACATATCCAGCTTGTTCCAAATAATGAAAGTAAAATGCATCGAAATTTAAATGTGTTCCACCCGGTGCCCTGATTAACTGAGGTTTAAATCCAACCAATTGCTCGAGTATTTGTTCACTACGCTTGATCTGGTTCCAGAAACCTTCAAAATTTGTGTATATATCATGGTACTTATGATTATATGAATGATTGCCTAAGCAATGTCCTTCCTTAACGATCCGTTTTATGGTTTCTGGATATCTTTCTGCTTGATTACCTAAAGCAAAAAAAGAAGCAACGATCCCTTCTTTATTCAAAATATCAAGAACCTGCTCGGTCAATCGACTTGGACCATCATCAAACGTTAAATATACGGTCTTTTGTTCAGGTCTTATATATGTAACTTGTTGTGGGATTCTTTTTCTTGCTTGAAGCTGTGCAAATATGATTTCATGGTGCGTAAGTTCTGGCATCTTATTTGTTTTCTGGGCATGTGCATGTGCACTAAATAAGGGTATGCATGAAGACAGCAACACCATGATGATGATTTTCTTAAAACATGAATGCCTATACATAAAGAACTCCTCCAAGAAAGCGAAAGCGACTGTGCTGTGAATATATGAGAGATTCGTATGATATATGCATCATTGAAAATCTAAGATTTCCTTAAAATCCATTTATTTGGAGTTTGGATTTAAATTCGTTTGATTCCTTGTATGTTTGGGTCTAAATAATGAAGGAGGCATACGCATCCAGTGTTTTCTTACGCAAAGAAGGTTCAAAGTGACCGAAGATTTGTACAATCTGTTGTCGTTCTTCTAGCTCCCACACCACATCATGTAGATCAACGAGTTGAGTTTCTACATGAACGCCTTGACGAATCGCGAGTGAACTTGCTTCAAAAACTGATTGGGTTGCGTTGCATATACGTAATCTTCTTCCGAGAAACGTTCTTACGGTAAGCACGCCGGTTCATGCTTATAAGTTCTGCTTAATATACGCAAGTGCTTCATCGACGTGACCTTTGACACTTACTTTGCGCCATTCTTTGACAAGGATCCCTTGAGAATCAATGACGAAAGTAGATCTCTCGATGCCCATATATTCTTTGCCATACATGGATTTCTGTTTCCATACATCATATAAGTTTGCAACGAGCTGTTGTTCGTCTGCAAGGAGTACAAAGGGTAACTCGTATTTATTAATAAACTTTTGATGAAGTGCTACAGCGTCTGGACTTACGCCTACAATTACCGTGTTAAACTCTGAAAAATCATCGTAGTGTTCTTTGAAATCACAAGCTTCTGTCGTACAGCCAGGCGTCATATCTTTGGGATAGAAGTACAAAACGATATGTTTCCCTCGGTAATCAGATAACTTGACGGTCAAGCTATTATTGGCTACAAGTTCAAAATCTGGTGCGGGTTTCCCTATTTCTGCGGTCATGTTCCAATTCCTCCCTTATCATGATATTTCATTCCAAGCTATGACTTCGCTGATGTTCAGTAGATTACTTAAGATCCTGCTCCTCGGTAACGCTTGATACCCATATTCCAGATCAACATCCCTATAGTAAAGAATATCACACCTACTACTGGAGTAAGTAAAGCAATCCTTGACCAATGCACAGGATCAAGAAAGTACGCTGCAGGATAAAAACCTACGAAGGCAAATGGCAAGACTACTGTAAGAATCGTGCGAATGAGTCTATTGTATATGGTAATCGGGTATCTCCCATAGTTCTGTATATTCCACATCAAAGGTAGAATTCCCGTAGGGGCGTCAGCAAAGAAAGCTGTAGCCGTCAAAGCAATATACATACCCGCATAAATCAACATGGACCCCATGACCAAAAAACAAAACACAAATGGTGTAGTCCAATCAAAAGGTATCCCTACATGCACCCAAGCGTATACCAAAATAATACATCCAGCTAGCGAACTCATGAGCGACGAAGGATCTAGATTTTCGAGCATTAATTGTCCGAGATGATGCATCGGTCTCGTCAATATACGATCCATTTCACCTTTCACAATATACCGTTCACTAAACCCCCATAATCCAAAAAAAGCAGAAAAGATGCCATAGGGAATCATGAAATATCCATAAATAAATAATGTCTCTTCTCGATTCCATTCACCAAGTAAATCTGTTTGTTGAAATACAATAAGAATAAATAGCAAGTTGAGTCCGTTGAATAATAAATCCGAGATGACTTCTATCCAGAAGTCCATACGATATGTAAGCTTAGATTTAAAGTAATTTTTGAAATATTCACCAATCATCGATAGATAGAACATAGATTCACCCCCCTTGTACAAATAGACGTTTCTTGGCTTGAGTCCATAAGAAATATATAGGAAGCGATAATAAACAAAACCACAGTAATTGTATACCTAACACTTCATAAATCTCTATGCCTGTTACTCTTCCAGCAAATACCGAAGCAGGTAAATACGTAATCGCTTGAAAAGGTAGGAGTTCTAGCGCTGTCTTGGTCCACCCTGGGAACAAAGCGATCGGAACAATGAGCCCTGAACACAAATCCACGACGATTCGTTTCATCCGCAAGAGTCCTTCATTATTTTCAAAGAAGAACGCGAACAGTCCTGTAATCATATTAATTTGAGCATTAATGAGAAAACTAAATAATAACATCACCATAAAAACGATCCACAAAACAGGATCCCTAGGGAATTGCACAGGAAAAAACAAAGAAACAAGTAGGATACCAGGTATGGTAAACAATAATAAACGAAACAAGCCTTCGCCGAGTCCTTGAAACATTTTTACAAATAAATAATTGTAGGGTCTTGTAAATTGAATCGCTACACTCCCATCACGAATTTCTGAAGCCATCTCGCGATCTAAATTATTGAAATAAAATGCTCTCGCCATCCAAGCGATGACAACATATGTAGTCATCTGAGATAACGTCAGGCCACCTAATGAATTCGTCGAGCCATATATTGCTTTCCATAAGAAGTAGTAAGAACCTATATTCAGGGCATAGATAAGTACACCACTATAATAATTGACTCGGTACGCCAGCATCATCAAAAAGCGAATGCGGATGATTTCAAGATAAGCACTAAGCATGTGATTGTTCCTCTGCATTCTGCGTAGCTAGTGCAGGAGGCCGCTCTGCAGAGCCGGATTTGTATATTTCTTTGACAATATCCTCAGTGTTGGTTTCAATGATTTTGATGTCTTCAATGACCAATACAGCTACGAGTCTACTCAAAACCAAGGATACATCTGCGCGATTAAGCGGTACATACACAGCGGCTGTATAGGGATTCTCCATTTTCCATTCTACATCTAGACCTAGTGTGAGAGTTTGTAGTGTTGTCATTTCTACAGGTTCAGCAAATTGCAAAATAATTTCTTTTCCTTTACCCCACCTCTGCTTCAACTCATCTAATCCACCATCGTATATGATATGCCCGTCGTCAAGCATAATCACTCGAGAACACAGTGCTTCGATATCTTGAAGATCATGCGTAGTCAATAGTATCGTCGTTTCATACCTCTGGTTGAGTAATTTGAGGAATTCCCGAATTTCTGATTTGACGACGACGTCTAACCCTATCGTCGGTTCATCTAAAAATAAAATGGAAGGGTTGTGCAACAAAGATGCTGCTAATTCACAACGCATCCTTTGACCTAAACTTAGTTTGCGAACAGGTCGAGATAATAAGTCAGCAAGTTGCAAGCGATCTACGAGTTCATCTAGTCTTTTTTTGAACTCTTTGTCATCGACACGATACACTTTTTTCAGCAAATGGAAAGATTCAATGACGCCGATATCCCACCATAATTGACTCCTTTGACCAAAAACCACACCGATGCCTGCGACAAATTTCTCTCTTTCTTTGAAGGGAATATAGCCGTTCACACGAATCTCACCCGACGTGGGGTACAGAATTCCTGTCAGCATCTTGATCGTTGTCGATTTACCAGCACCATTCTCACCGATATATCCACATATTTCACCTTTTTTGATTTCAAAGCTGATATCGTTAACTGCAGTAATTTGTCGGTATTCGCGATGGAATAAATCCTTGAAAGCTCCTTTTAATCCTTGCCGACTTTTTTGAACTTGAAATTCTTTTCTCAGTTGATGCACTTCAATAACGTTCATCTTGATCCTCCTAGATATTCGTTATATGATATTCACTTGCTTGAGTTGTCAAATGACATTATAATTATGAGCATACTAGACATATTATATATGCTAAAGAATAATTTAAGGAGTACTTACATGAAAATACTTAAAAGTTTTTTCTTGGTCTTTCTTTCTCTTGCTTTTATCGCGGTTGGATATTATTCATATTCGATTTTAAGTTTTATCAATGCTATTTCCGGATCTGCATCTTCTGATTCATTGTCGAATAATGGAGATTCTACTTACATACCCCCTTTGTGGGAAAAATCAGAACGAGTGAATATTTTGTTGTTAGGTGTCGATCCCCGAATGTTACTAAGACCCAATGAGAAACCTCGGTCCGACAGTATCATGATCGTTTCTATTGACCCCAAAACGAAGAAAGCTCATATTTTTTCTATATTACGAGATACATACGTTAACATCCCTGATCATGGGCGAGAACGAATCAATAGTGCGATTAGTTATGGTGGACCTGGAACTGTAATGAAGACAGTAAGTGATTTTACTGGTCTTCCGATTCAATATTACATCTATACAGACTTTGAAGGATTTATTGCACTTATTAACGCTGTCGGTGGTATTGAAATCGATGTCGAAAAAAATATGTACTATGTGGATTCAGCTGATGATCACTTGTATGATATTGATTTAAAGAAAGGCATACAACGTTTGGACGGCAAGAAAGCTCTCCAATATGTTCGTTTCCGTCATGATGCCTTGTCAGATTTTGCAAGAACAGAGCGTCAGCGGAAATTCTTAAGTGTGGTTATGGCTGAATTACAGAGTACCTCTTCCATTATTAAATTACCCAAAATCTTAAATGCTATCGATCCCTATATCAAGACAAACCTTGATTTAACGACGATGCTCCGATTAGGGAGTTTAGCTTTTGATATCAAGTCCGAAGGTCTGATTACAGCTCAATTACCTCCTCTGCATTTACTCAAAGAAGAAGTCATTCGAGGCGCTCAAGTCATCACTGTGAAGAATGTATCCTTACAACAATATATGAAGCAGTTGTTAGCAGGGGAAATAGATACCAAAGGTAATGATGTTGTGCTAATGTCAACTACGAGTGAAACCCAATAATGAAGACATATAGATCCGAACAATTATATCAAGAAGCTCTTCAGCATATCGTAGGTGGCGTGAACAGTCCTTCTCGCTCTTTTAAAGCTGTAGGCGGCGGTGCTCCCCTATTCATGAAACGAGCACGCGGTGCTTATATGTGGGATGAGGATGAGAATTGTTATATCGATTACCTTGCTGCTTATGGTCCAGTGATAACTGGACATGCACATCCTGAAGTGACCCGAGCGATATGTCGAGCAGCTGAACAAGGAGCTTTATTTGGCACACCTACTGAACTTGAAATTGAGTTCGCTAAAATGTTAAAATCCGCGATTCCTTCTATGGATAAAGTACGATTCGTAAATTCAGGCACTGAAGCTGTAATGACAACGATTCGCGTTGCTCGTGCTTATACGAAGCGTGTAAAAATCATGAAATTTGCAGGATGTTATCATGGTCACTCCGATACAGTTCTTGTTGCAGCTGGGTCTGGCCCATCTACACTCGGGATACCCGATAGTGCAGGTGTGCCAGCAAGTATTGCACAAGAAGTCATCACAGTGCCCTATAATGATCTCGAAGCAGTACGCAAAGCATTCGAGCGATGGAGTGAAGAAATCGCAGCTGTGCTGATCGAACCGATCGTAGGTAACTTCGGGATCGTCGCGCCACACGAGGGTTATCTCGAGAAGCTCTGTACGATTGCGCGAGAACACGGTACTCTCGTCATCTATGACGAGGTCATCTGTGCATTTCGCTTTCACTATGGTGCTGCACAAACGTATCCAGGCTTATTTCGCGAAGCGAATCATCTCCAAGGCATCGACGCTTCACGTTACGCTGCCTTGGAGCCTGACCTTACGGCGCTAGGTAAAATCATCGGCGGCGGATTGCCGATTGGTGCGTATGGCGGCCGTAAGGATGTGATGGAGCAGGTCGCTCCGCTAGGACCTGCTTATCAAGCAGGCACGATGGCAGGTAATCCCTTGTCCATCAGTGCCGGGATCGCTTGCTTGCGCGTATTGCAGCAAGCAAGCACGTATGAGAGGTTAGACCGCTTAGCGTCTAACCTCTCAAGTGGCCTCGCCCATCTCGCGTCTATTCATGGGATTCCCATGACCATTAATCGCGTCGGCGGAGCCTTCTCTACTCACTTCTGCGCTCATCCGATAACGAATTATGCAGAAGCACAAGACACGGATGGCGAACGTTTTGCTCATTTCTTTCGGCTCATGCTCGATCAAGGAATTTGCTTAGCGCCTTCTAAATACGAAGCATGGTTTCTCACGATAGCTCATACGGATGAAGATATAGCAAAAACGCTTGAAGCAGCAGATCATGCCTTTCGTGTCATGAAATCGCGAGATTTCTAACCAGATGTGGATAGGAATGATCTTCCTCTGCATAATGTAATGGGCTATGCGCCTTTACGTTCCACGATAAATCGCAATGGCTTGACTACCCATTTGCTTCCAACCACGTTCAAATGCTTGACGTTCTACTTTCGTAGTGCTTGTCAATGGATCTGTAATGTAAATAAATTGATGATCGAACCCATGAATTACTACACTATGCTCTTTATGTGTTACTTTGACTGTACCGCTTGGTGTATGCCATGTACGCCATAATGATGCTGGAACTTGATCAAAATACACATTATGAATAACCCAAACCGGGTGACCTATGGATACAAGATGCAAAATATCGTTTAACTCCGATCCGGTCATATCCACAACGCCTGTAGCATACTGATTCGCGAGTTCAGTGATAGGTCCGTGGTACACACCATATCCTTTTTTCTTGAGCTCAAACATATCTCCCACAAATCCATCATTGGGATTACCGAAGTATGTCTTTGTGCCTCTCACTTGATATGGACTGCGATCTTTTTTGATTTCTTTTGCCAATTGCATTGGATTGCAAGTGACACCTTCATAAGCTAAGATCATGGCAAGTGAGACGACTTCACATCCTCGAGGTAACTCTGGCATTTGCTTGATACGAGGGACATGTAATTGCACAGGTTGCAATTGACTTTGTTGCCAAATGACCTGGTCATTGACAGAAACTGTTCCTTCTGCAAGTGTTTTCGCTGCTTGTAAGGCTGGAAGATACTGCGGAAACGATTGGATAAACACGCCTTGCTGATGAACTTCGAAGTATAGCTGTGTTGGATTCGCATTAGCGACAAGAGCGCTTGGTCTGATCCCTAGAATCGAAACCCCCATGAACATCAAGGACATAATCAAGGTAACATACAATCGTCTCATACGATGAGTTTACCCGTCATCATTCAACATTATTCACATTTATGCAACAAGGGTAGCTACCCATGCTTAGACTCTTAACGATGTCTAGCATTTCGAAATGCTTCTACATATTTAGCAGCTTTTTCGGTGACTCTTGAATAATCACCTGTTTTTACAGCATCGCTCGTCAAATCAGAGCCAATCCCTACTGCAACTGCTCCAGCATGTATCCATTCCGCAAGATTGTTCAAGTTGACCCCACCTGTAGGCATAATGTTTGCTTGTGGCAAAGGGCCTTGAATCGCTGTTATCATCGAAGGAGAATACAATTGCCCAGGAAATAATTTCACAATATCTACACCTAGTTCAAGCGCAGTTTGAATTTCTTGAATCGTCATACATCCCGGCATGATGGGAACACGATATCGATTACAAAGTTGAACCGTTTGTGCATTCAAAGAAGGTCCAACTACAAATTCTGCTCCACTAAGTATAGCAGCACGAGCAGTTTCTGGGTCGAGCACAGTACCCACACCAATGATGGCAAAGTCTGGTGAGTCTGGCGAAGCACTGGAGTACCGGCTAGCTAGTTGTTCAATCGCGCGCAAAGCAGAAGGAACCGTCATCGTCACTTCAATAACTTTAATACCTCCAGCAATTGCGTAATGTGCCATCTGCACAACTTCCTCTGGTGATTTTCCACGAAGTACGGCTACAACACCTTCTTGGACAATTTGTTGAATCAATTTGATTTTCTTCATAGCGGCCTCTTTCCTGATATGATCATGCGTGATACATGTAACTTGATACATTTAACTTGATACGTGCATCATGATACGTAATATGTAACTCGTTAATATCATCTCTCAATGTGCTTGCTATCCATCATAATTGCCTCTACTTCTTCCCATGTCGGTATACCTTCCCAATCACCTTCCACTTGAATGACAAGTGAACCGATGAGATTGCCGATCTTAACAGCTTCTGTATAAGAATACCCTTTCAATAATCCTACAATAAATCCTGCACAAAACCCATCACCTGCTCCAACCGTATCTACGATATGCTCGACGGGGTAATAGGGAACCGTGATGATTTCGTCTTTCGTTACCACATATGTCGCACGATCTCCACCTTTGACAATGGATATTGCCGATAATTCTCTGAGTCTCGAAACAATCTCGTCCCAATCATCTACTTGATAGAGTAACTTCAATTCATCAAGACCAGGCAGGAAGTAGTCAGCCTGAGCTGCGATCGACAGAAGTACTTCGCGAGCTTCTTCAAGTGGCCATAGCTTCAAGCGAATATTCGGGTCAAAGCTCACTTTAACTCCTGCTTGTCGTGCGATATGTATTGCATCGAGCAAAGTCTGCCTACACGACTCACTTAGTGCGGGAGTAATTCCGGTGAGATGTATCATTTTGGCTTGTTCAATATATGTATGATCCAGATGCTCCGATTGCATCTTACTTGCAGCTGAGTATTTCCGATAATAAAATACGGATGTTTTGTTCTTGAATACTTCGCGAAACATCACACCTGTAGGTGCATCTGTTGTCAACTGTGCTCGAGATACATCGACACCTTCGCCGCGAATCTTTTTCAATATCATTCGACCTAATGGATCATTACCTAATCTGCCAAACCAACCACTGCTATGCCCCAATCGAGCGACGCCAATCGCTACATTGCTTTCCGCTCCACCAAAGGATGATTGCAAACTCGAAGCAAATTCAAGGCCCTTATGCTGATTTGGGATCATCAACGCCATCGTCTCACCGAAAGTGATGAACTCGGGAGTAGGGTACTGTGACTTTAACATAGCTGTTTGATGCTGCTGCGTATGTTTGTTATTCATGAGCACTCACCTTTCATATATCCTGTTTCTGGTAAATACCGAATCCGATATCATAGGTCACTTGGATTCCTTCCTTATCTCGGTATCGTGCCTCGTAGAGAAGTTCGGCATGCGTGAGTATTTGTTTCGTTAACCTACGTGTTTGGACACTTCCCGCTTCTTCAATATTTGCCTGTGTAGCACCTATTCGCTGAATCGCATACAGAAATTGTCTAAGCTCTGCAAAATGTTCGATCCATACTTCTTGTTTCCAAGTGAAATCCCCTGAGATCTGGTTTTGAAACAAATGTGTCCAATCTTCTTTCGAAGGATAGGTTAAACCATATCGATAAGGAGACAACTGCAGATGTTCATGAGCCATAGAAAGACACGTGTATAGCTCTTGAAATGTAAGTGGTGCAAAAGTAGCAAATGCAAGGATCCCTTGGAAGTTGAGATGTTTCACGTATTGCGAAACAGTAGATTGCGGATCATTAAACCATTGGAATGTTGCATTCGACAAAATCATATCAAATTTGACTGCAGAATCAAACTCATATTTCTCAGCATCTGCATGCACACAATGCAATCGATGGGCATATGCGTGTAACTTTGTTTTCAGCGTATCCAACATCACATCAGAAATATCCATGACCGTTAGCTGTGCATGTGGGTATTGCTTTAATAATCGATGTGTTAAGAAACCCGTACCACAACCAATTTCAAAAATATGTATCGATTCCTCAGCTAATCGAGATTGCGCGATATCCTGTTGGAGAAATACCATTAATTGATCTGCCATATAATCTTGGACGCGCGCATATTGATCATATTCTTTCGCATGTCGATCAAAATGTTTTTGCACAACAGATTTATCTATCATCCTATGTCCATCCCTTCAATAATTGCGCGAAGCGATGTGGTTGTGTAAGCATCAACGCATGTCCTGCACCTTGTATGATGGTGAGTTCATCCTGCGCTAAGTCACTTGGTACTGCACCAAGTGGACAGATGATGTCTTCACTGCCATGAATCCAATGAATACAAGGTTTATAGGCCAATGAATCTTGTTTCCAATTTGACCATTGATCGGTCAAATCCGTTTCTATGAGATAGCGAAGACCTACGTCTAGTGACATCGTGTTATGCGTAAACACCTGCTTCTCATTACTGAGTGGTAAGGATATGAATTCTTGTTGCGTGTGCATTGCTTGAAAAAACTGTTTTACAACATGAGCTGGATCGAGCAACACCTGCTTGCGCATTCTTTCCACTGTTCGAAGTGGCCAGCCTCGTGACCTGTCTTGTTGTACAAATTGAAGTGTTGTAGAAACGAGCACTACGCTAGAAATATCATGGCACTGCGTGAACAGCTGTTCTATAGCGAGCATGCCTCCCATTGACCAACCGACAACCATCCATGGTCCTGTGTGCTTGGTCAACACGCGATGTATAACTTGATGTAATTGTTCTGTGGATACGCAATTCTCGAAGTTGACATAATGATGGTGAACGTCTGGCATCCACGTAACGACGCCATCCCATACTTTTTCTGTCATCCCCCAACCATGAATCCAGCATATCTGTTGGATATGTTTGTGCATCAGTAAGTACCCTTTCGCTTTTTGTCCACTGAGCTATCCTTTCACCAAACCAAGGTCTCGAGCGATGTGAACGATATGTTCAAGCGCCCAGAACAAATCGCTCTCTTGGTGTGCTGCAGTAAGTGTAAATCGTATTCGGGCTGTGCCTTCTCGAACAGTGGGAGGACGAATCGGTACTGCAGCAATGCCTACTTGTTGCAGTCGCTCCGCGAATTGTATCGTTAATTCATTACTACCGATCATCAGTGGTATGACATACGATTCACTGTCTCCGATGAACAATCCTTTGGTTTGCAAAGCTGAGCGGAATAACGTTGCTTGCTCGATTAAATGTGCTCGCTGTTGCTTCGCTTTACGCACTTGTAACCAGTTATAGTAAATCATCAGTACAACGATAGGTGGCAATGCTGTCGTGTAGATAAAGCTTCTTGCTTTATTTATAAGATATTGCACAACCAGTTGAGAAGAAGCGACATAAGCACCATAGCAACCGTAAGCTTTGCTGAATGTGCCCATGTGAATATCGACTTCCTTCGTCAGCCCAAGCGCATGAACTAATCCTTCTCCCTCAGTTCCATACACGCCACCACTATGGGCTTCGTCTACAAATAACATGGCTTGATATTTGTTTTTTAATGCTACTAAATCTTCTAATGGTGCAAGCGTTCCATCCATACTGAACAGTGCGTCTGTTACGATCAGCTTCTTGCTTTCTCGAGGAGCTTTTCTTAATAAATGCTCTAATTGTTCGATATCTCTATGGTGATACCGTTGGTGTTCTGCTCTACTTAATATAATCCCGTCTGTGATGCTAGCGTGATTCAATCGATCACTAAATACATAATCCCCACGACGCATCAATGAACTGATGACACCTACATTCGCCATATAGCCATTGCTAAATAGCAAACAACTTTCCGTCCCTTTATACAATGCAAATTCCCGTTCAAAATGTTGAAATACAGGATCATTGCCAACAATCAAACGAGATGCTGTCGATCCCATCCGAAGAAAATCTGTATCCACCTGCAGTTCATCGATCAATGGTTCATATATGTCTGGTGTGAATCGTTGGTATAATCCTAGATAATGATTTGAAGCTAAATTGAGCATGCTTCGACCATCGCGCAGTAACCACCCTGCTTTCCCGTCTCTCGTGTCGACGAGTTGACGATATTGCGATTTCTGCTCAAGTTGTTGCAATTCATCGATCATCCATTGCCAAGTCAAAGCGCACATACTTCGATTTCGAAACCCATGTCTTCAATCATTTTATGATCTTCTAGAGCTTCTTGACCAGCAGTTGTTAAATAATCTCCAACAAAAACGGAATTTGCTGCATATAGTGCAAGAGGCTGCAATGAGCGTAGATTAACTTCACGACCACCTGCAACACGAATTTCTTTTGAAGGATTAATGAACCGCATCAAGGCTAGAACTTTCAAACATTTTCGTGGATTTAACTCTTTTTTGTTTTCTAACGGTGTTCCTGGAATAGAATTCAAAAAATTGATAGGAATCGAGTCCGCATCAAGTTCGCGTAAAGCATACGCCATATGGACAATATCCTCATTCGTTTCTCCCATACCAATGATCACACCCGAACAAGGTGATATTCCGGATCTTTTCACTTTTTCGACTGTATGCACACGGTCTTCATAGGTATGTGTTGATGTAATATTAGCAAAATTCTTTTCACTTGTATTCAAGTTGTGATTATAGCGATCTACACCTGCTGCTTTCAGACGGTCAGCTTGCTCTTGCGTCAGAATTCCTAAACATGTGCAGATTTTCATCGGCATCGTAGACTTAATTTCTTGGACAGCTTCAATTACTTGATCGAGTTCTTTTGAAGTAGGACCTCTACCACTCGCTACGATACAATACGTACCTACTTGAAGCTCCATTGCTTTACGAGCGCCATCGACAATGATGTTCTTCTCTAGCAACGGGTACTTATCGATTGGCGCTTTAGAGATGATGGATTGAGAACAATACCCACAATCTTCTGGACAAAGACCGCTTTTCGCATTAAGAATTAGATTTAATTTAACTTTTTTCCCGTAAAAATGTTTTCTCACTATGAATGCTGCTTGGAGGATATCTAGTAATTCTTCATCATTTGATTCTATAATGCGTAAGCCTTCTTCGAGAGTAATCAATTCTCCGCGAAGAGATTTTTCTGCGATAAGCTGCCAGCTTTGGTGCAAAGTAATCAAGTGGAACTCCTCCTGTTATGATGATTTGTCGATTTCATTATGTAACCAAGATGTCGATATGTGCTCTAAAATGGTTGTCGTCCATTGTTGTCTCCATGCTTGCCAAGCAACATATTCGCCTTCCGCATTCGCTTTGGATATAACGGGTTCTGGAGCCGACCATGGGAGTTGCGCAATAACTTGTGTATGACCAAATGTTTCAATCATCTCTACGTTCTCTCTAACTTCACGAGCACGCTCGGCGTAACAGCCGTTCAAAATAACACCACTTACTTCTAGACCATGTGCTCTCGCAGTTTGGATCGTCAATAATGTATGATTGACTGTTCCGAGTTCCGGTCTTGCAATGATGACTAATGGATAGGCAAATGCGACAGCTACATCTATAAGGAGGTGTTGCTCCGTGAGAGGGACCATAAGTCCACCAGCACCTTCAATAATAAGATAACACTCAGTTTCTTGAAATTGAGCAAATCGCTTGCGTAATTGAGTAACTTCGATGGTTCTGCCTTCTCGACGAGCAGCCATCATCGGTGCTAGTGGTTGATTGAACGTATAGGAAACCGTGTCTGCTTCCGATTGCGGTAGTCCACTTCCTTGCACGAGTCTATAGCTATCTGCATATGAGTCGCCAAGGATTGCCCCGGATTGAACAGGCTTCCATAGCTTTACTGGTGTAGAAGATTGATTGCGGTGTATCATAAGTTGCATAGCAGAAGCAATACCTGCTGCTACATACGTTTTACCGACATTGGTATCTGTAGCTGTAATAAATATTCCTTTATTCGCCAATAGAAACCCTCTCGATTCTATGTAATGTCAACTGATTCATAGGTATTAGGTTGACAATAAAACTAATGGTATTGTATCAGTTTTCTTCATAGGATACTATAGTTTCACAAAAAAATGCTCATTCGATATGAGCATGCTTGATTTCATTCATATCCATAATCAGTACATTAACCCGTTGCTTCTGCGAGTTGCAATTGTTCTCGAAGCTGTTGATGAATCTTTCCATTGGTGGCTAGGATATGTCTTACCCCGAGGTGGTATGCATTACCAGAAGTGTCTGTTACTTCCCCGCCCGATTCTTGAATGAGTAATACGCCTGCTGCTACATCCCATACATTGAGCCCTAATTCCCAAAAACCACTTAACCTTCCCGCAGCTACGTAAGCCATATGTAATGCTGCTGAACCAGCTATTCGAATATTACGAACTTTGGGTGCTACAGCTTGAAACCCTTTGAGATTCAAAGGCAGCGAATACTCGTGATCAGCAGGCAATCCCGTTGCAACCAAACTGTTCGATAGCTGCTCATCTGTAGAAACTTTGATTTGCTTGCCACTAAGATATGCACCTTTTCCTTTTTCGGCAACAAATAATTCATCTTTTGCAGGATCGTAAATTACCCCAACAATGATCTCTCCTCGAAAGGCAAGCGCAATCGAAACACAAAAGAATGGAAATCCATGAATATAGTTCGTTGTTCCATCAATAGGATCAACAATCCACAAGTATTCAGCATCACGCGTTTCTTCGATGGCTTGAGTAGAAGCAGCAGGTCCTGGCTGAACACCTTCTTCGCCAAGAAAAGCGTGTGTAGGGAAATGGGTAAGAATCAAATTGCGAATCATCATCTCTGAACCCTTATCAATTTCAGTCACCAAATCATGCATCGAATATTTCTGGTGAATGTGTAGGGTGTCACCGAGCTTGCTTCTGATCCATGCTCCTGCTTTGGATGCTGTATTAATCGCCACAGCTGTAAAATTCTTGCTCCCTACAATGTGCGAATCACTGGCTCTATCCATGATCTTATCAACCATCTCTCTATAATGTCTCTATCCACAACTATACGTATAAAAAAGTAGTGCGTTTCACCTTCCATCAAATTTCGAAAGTGTATTGAATTTTTTGTTTTTCTTCAAACCGCTCAATCGCTAAACGAATCAAATCATCAAGTAATTCGCGATACGGTTTACCTGACTCTTTCCATAATAATGGATACATGCTGAACGGAGTAAATCCCGGCATGGTATTGATTTCGTTAATCAATATGTGTTGGTCTGCATGTTGTAGAAAGAAATCCACCCTGGATAAGCCGCTAGCATCAATAGCTTGGAAAGCGCGAATTGCCATGTGACGTAACTGCTCTTTGAGCTCATCACTGATGTGTGCAGGAATAACCATTTTGGATGTACCATCTAGATATTTGGCTTTGTAGTCATAGAATTCATTGGATGAAACAATTTCACCGGGAACAGATGCTTCTGGTGAATCATTGCCAAGGACACTCACTTCAATTTCACGTGCTATGATATTTTCTTCTACGATTACTTTGCGGTCATATTGAAAAGCATATTGAATCGCTTCAACAAGTTCTTCGCGATGACGAACTTTAGAAATACCCACACTTGAACCTAGATTAGCGGGTTTGACGAAGCATGGATACCCCATGGATATCTCGATATCCATGATATAATTTTCTTGTTGCTGTTCCCACTCACTGCGTGAGAAATAACGAAATAGACATTGAGGTAGTCCTGCTTGTGCAAATATTTTTTTCATCATAATTTTGTCCATGCCAAGAGCAGATGCAAGAACGCCTGAACCCACATAGGGCAGATTAGCCATTTCAAGTAACCCTTGAATCGTCCCATCTTCTCCAAAAGTACCATGCAATAAAGGAAACACCACATCGAGATTCGATTCCGTTAATACAGGATAAGCGCTACCCATCCATGATGACGATAGCGCAACAGGTTGAATGATGTGCTCTTCGGTAAAAGTTAGTGCTTCCACTGATGCCACAGGTGCAAGAAGTCTGTCACTGCTTCTCCACGCCCCTTCTCTCGTAATATAAATAGGTGTAATATCGTATCGATCATAATCCATAGCTTGAACAACAGCAAGTGCTGTTAATAAAGAAATATGATGTTCTCCTGAGCGCCCCCCATACACAAGTCCTACACTGATTTTCTTGTTCATTATGAACCTCCATATCATCACATATATGTTTCAAACTTGATTAGCTATTTTGATAAAAAGATATGTGGTTTGAGGTGTCCATGCTCCGGAATCCCTATAATCCCATAATTTGTGAATCGTGTTGTACGTATGCGCATTAACAAGTGGTATTCCTTGAGCGTTACGTGTCGTGACAAACGCGGAATGTTGGAAGCGCCCATCTCCATCCCAATCATAGCTGATGATATCGCCTGGTTCAAGCTGTTGAACCTGGGATACTGCTGTGCCGCGATAACTTGAAAGAAGATATAGCTGTAAACTGTGAGCAACCGCCCAACTGTAACTCCACATTTCCCTGTTTTGATGTTTACCTTTGTACCACCAACCCCGTTCTCTTGTCTCAGTATAGTGCATGGGAAGCCCGCCTGCATAGAGGCATTGTGAGACAAAATTCGTACAATCTACTGGAAATTCTATATAGTTCGGATTCGCTTTGTCCCAGAATGTATCCGCATATTGTACAGCTCGATTTCGTTGATAAATCATACCCTTGACCTCCTTTTCATGAATTAAAAAATCTCTCGCTAAGCATTCATGATATGCCCATAACTTCGAATCCATGAGAGAAATACCACTTTACGTGTTCAAAGCAAACAGGTATACTTATCATAAATTCATAATGAAATCAAGTTTCGCCAGGTGAAACTATTGAAGGAGAGTAACCCATGTCAAAGAAAGATATGTTCTCTGTACGCAAACAACTTAAAGTCAGAGATAGCGAGTATACGTATTACAGTCTTACGGATTTCGAGAACAATGGTCATGGTGAAATTACCGCACTACCTTTCTCAATCAAAGTGTTATTGGAAGCCGCACTGCGTCAATACGATGGTAGAGCCATTACGCATGAACATGTAATGCAAATTGCAAAATGGGCAGAAGTTAGAGACCCCAACAAAGAGATTCCCTTTATTCCTGCTCGTATTGTGCTACAAGATTTCACAGGAGTTCCTGTAGTTGTCGACCTCGCCGCTATGCGACAAACGATGGCACGTGCAGGTGGAGACCCTAAGCGAATTAACCCTATTGTCCCTGTAGATCTCGTGATTGACCATTCTGTGATGGTAGATGCTTTTGGTACATCAGATGCTCTTGAATATAATATGAATATCGAATTCGAACGTAATGAAGAACGCTACCGCTTCTTGCGTTGGGCACAAACTGCTTTCAACAATTTCCGAGCTGTTCCTCCTGCTACGGGTATCGTTCACCAAGTCAATCTAGAATATCTCGCATCCGTAGCTGCTACTAGAGAAATCGATGGTGTTATGCACGTATTTCCTGATTCTTTGGTGGGAACTGATTCTCATACGACCATGATTAATGGGCTAGGTATTGTTGGATGGGGAGTTGGCGGTATCGAAGCTGAAGCAGGGATGCTTGGACAACCCCTTTATTTTGTTGCACCAGATGTTATTGGTTTTAAATTCACGGGCAGACTATCAGAAGGTGCTACTGCAACAGATCTCGCTTTGACAGTTACTGAAATCTTACGCAAAAAAGGTGTCGTTGGAAAGTTTGTGGAGTTTTATGGGCCTGGACTCAGTAACATCAGCTTAGCTGATCGCGCGACAGTTGCTAATATGGCACCTGAATACGGAGCTACGATCGGGTTTTTTCCAGTTGATCAAGAGACTCTACATTATTTGCGAGCTACTGGACGTGAAGAAGCACAAATCACATTAGTAGAAGCCTATTATCGTGAACAAGGGATGTTCCGTACAAACGAGACTGCTGACCCACTATTTACAGAAACACTAGAACTTGACTTATCTACAATTGTACCTAGTCTTGCAGGACCGAAAAGACCTCAAGATCGCATCGAACTAACCCATATGAAATCCGCATTTCACAAAATCTTAACTGCATCCATTGATACAGGTGGTTATGGGTTAAGTGATGAGAAAATGAATGAAATGATAGATGTTGAAGTGAACCCTGGTGTCATAGAAAAGTTAGCTCCAGGTGCTGTTGTGATCGCAGCGATTACTTCTTGTACGAATACGTCCAACCCCAGTGTGATGATTGGTGCTGGTTTAGTTGCACAAAAAGCCGTAGCACTTGGATTAAAGAAACCTGCTTATGTGAAAAGTTCGCTTACGCCAGGTTCATTGGTCGTCACAGAGTATTTAAATAAAGCTGGATTAATGGAATCCCTTGAGGCGTTAGGATTTCATGTTGCAGGATACGGTTGTGCGACATGTATAGGTAACTCCGGACCATTAATTGAAGAAGTTAGTCAAGCCATTATCGATCATGATCTGACCGTGGCAGCTGTATTATCCGGTAATCGTAATTTCGAAGGTCGTGTTCATGCACAAGTGAAAGCGAATTATCTCGCTTCACCACCACTTGTCGTAGCCTATGCTTTGGCAGGAACAGTGAATATCGACATGCAGCATGATCCCATAGGCTATTCAACTAACAATCAACCCGTGTATCTTAAAGATATTTGGCCAACCAACCAAGAAATCGCTGATGCCCTCCACATTGCCATGAGTCCAGATATGTTCCGCAGCAAGTATAACAACGTATTCCGTGCAAATGAGCGCTGGAATCAAATCGATATCCCCAAAGGTGAGCTCTATGAATGGGAACCTGCTTCTACGTACATTCAAGAACCTCCATTCTTTAATCATCTCGAGGAACCCCTGCAAGATATCCAGGATATTCTTAATGCTAAAATGATTGCACTGTTGGGGGATTCTGTTACCACAGATCATATTTCTCCTGCAGGTAATATTAAAGCAGATAGTCCTGCTGGAAAGTACTTGATCGCACATGGTGTGAATAAAGAAGATTTCAATTCATATGGGTCACGTCGAGGAAGTCACGATGTCATGGTACGCGGGACTTTTGCCAATATTCGAATTCGAAACCAAGTTGCTCCTGCTACAGAAGGTGGTGTGACGACGTATCTGCCCACAGATGAAGTCATGTCGATCTTTGATGCATCAATGAAATATCAAGCGGAGAATCAACCCCTCATCGTCATTGCAGGTAAGGAATATGGAACAGGTAGCTCACGAGATTGGGCAGCAAAAGGTACATTCTTGTTAGGGATCCACGCAGTTATCGCTGAGAGTTTCGAACGTATACATCGTAGTAACTTAGTCGGAATGGGTGTCCTACCCTTGCAATTTACAGATGGAGAAAACGCAAAAACTCTCCGCTTCACGGGAAGAGAGTCTTTCGATATCGTAGGTCTTCATAACGACATACAACCTGGACAATCGGTACAAGTTAAAGCTACTCGCGAAGATGGCACAGTTGTTTCATTCCATACGATCGTAAGACTCGACAGTATGGTCGATGTGGACTACTACCGTAATGGTGGAATCCTTCAAACGGTTCTTCGTGCAATTATTGCAGAAAAGAAATAAGACACTCATTATAACATCGCTACCATACGCCGCGCCGATTCAATTAGAATCGGCGCTTGTTCTTGCATGCTTTCTAGTGTCAAACGATTCGCAGGTCCCGATACAGCAAGTGCAGCTATAAGCCGACCCGATCGATCGATCATTGGTGCTGCTAATGCTGCTGCTCCAGGTTCTCTCTCCTCTACACTTGTCGCATAACCCAACCGACGGGTATCGATAAGTTGTTGCTTATAGGCTTGCTTATCCGCGTGTGATGGCCAGTCATATGCGGAGAATATCCCTTCTCTCACAGCAGATTCAGCAAAAGCCACAAGCACTTTACTCGAAGCACCCACATGCAAAGGCATTCTCGCTCCAACTGGAGCCACTCGACGAATCGCATATTGACTTTCTACCGACTGAATTCGCACACGCTCGATACCGTCTTGAATATATAATGAAATGGTTTCCCCTAATAAATCTCGCAATCTTTCTAGCTCAGGAAGCAAGAGTAACCCGATATCGTCTCGTTTTGATAATTTAGCGGATAACTCCCATATGCGAAAACCTAATCGATATTTATCTGTTTGTTCGTCTTTTAATACAAACCCTTTACTTTCCAAAGAAGCAATGAGTCGATGAACTGTGCTTTTGTGAAGCTGGACTTGATGAGCAATTTCAGTTTGCGTCAACTCTGTTTTCTCTCTAAAACAAAGCAATATATCTAAGGCTCGCTCAACTGCACGAACTGTTAGTTTGGAATCATCCATACCCACCACTCTGCTTTCTTAAGTTTCATCCAATGAAACTATAGTGATTTTAGTATACCTGAAATGCTGTTACCACGTAAAGCCTACAGTCCTCGCCAACTCGCTATGTTCATAATGTTGCGTATATCCACATATACCTAATCCATCACATGTTTACTTAGGAAGGATGTCTGACATGCTAACGATATACGGGTTTCACATGAATCTAAGACAATTAGAGGAAATTGCATTCTGGAAAAGACAAGAAAAAGAACACACATCCGTGATTCGTACTCTCTTTCCCACACTAGAAGCATCTTATGTGCAGCAACTCGAATCGTGGAAAACCGTATTTGAGCAGACAGAAACTGCCGCCACACAGTGGATGAACTGGGCTGTTCAATCCCAACAATATTCAGACGCCAACTTACACCAACAATCACGTGCAATCGTTACAGCGTCGCGCGCGCAATCCCAACAATTCATTCGTCAATTAGAGGAAATGAAACGCTCGAGTCCTTCTATTCGTTCAAGTCTACACGTTCAATCGATCATCGATCATATCATCCGGGAGTCTCAATACTTTATCGCAATCCTTGAACCTTTTGATAAACATGTACCTTCTTCTCGTACATCTGCCAATCAGACCTCTATTGAACCTAAGCAAGCATTACATATGGATATTCCATCTAGCGGGGAAACGAGTTGGTCTTCTGTCGTTACCGAATGCCAATCTCTACCGATCGGCGGACACCAGCTTCCTCCACTTCCGTATGTGTATGATGCGTTAGAACCTTACATCGACAAAAAAACCATGGAAATTCATCATGGTCAGCATCATCAAAGTTATGTGGATGGTCTCAATAAAGCGGAACTTATGTTGAAAAAAGCGAGAGCTAAAAATGATTTTGAGCTTGTTAAGCATTGGGAAAGGGAACTTGCTTTCCATGGAGCAGGCCATTATTTACATACCCTTTTTTGGAACACGATGGATCCAAATGGAGGCGGTCAAGCCAGAGGAGCAATTGCTGAGGAAATCAACAAGTCTTTCGAGTCATTTGACAACTTCAAAAAGCACTTTACGCAAGCAGCTGAAAAAGTGGAAGGTTGTGGATGGGCGATTTTGGTATGGGGCCCTCGCAGTCATCGGCTAGAGATCTTACAAGCAGAGAAACACCAACACATGTCACAATGGGATATCGTCCCTCTGCTTCCTCTTGATGTATGGGAACACGCTTATTATCTAACGTACAAACAGGATCGTCTTTCGTATATCAACAACTGGTGGAATCTTATACATTGGGACCATGTCAATGAACGATTTCTTGCTGCAAGTGCACTCAAATGGCCCCCATTTTAATACGTATGTCAAAGCGATTCGAAGTACTGTCTATGATTGTTTGATTAATGATAAAAATTCAGAACGAAGCGTTGGATTGTTTTTGAATTGGCCACGCACTGCTGATGTAATCGTCTGACTTCCTGTCTTCTTGACACCTCTGGCACACATACATAAATGCATACCTTCTACAATGACAATTACCCCATGAGGGTCCAAGACATCTGTTAGTTTATCTGCGATTTCAGAAGTAATTCGTTCTTGAACTTGTAATTTCCGCGTAACCACATCAACCAATCGAGCAAACTTACTCAATCCTACCAATTTACCTCTAGGTAAGTAACCAATGTGGATTTTTCCGAAAAATGGTGCCATGTGATGTTCGCATTGACTATAATACGTAATATCTTTGACAATCACGAGTTCTTCATGATTCTCATCGAATGTCACACCTAAGAGTTCATCTACATCTACGCCATACCCGCCAAAGATTTCTTCATACATGCGTGTAACTCGTGCAGGTGTATCTTTGAGTCCATCTCGTTCAACATCTTCGCCAATCAAATGCAAAATTGATCTAATATGTCCTTCGATCAAAGCACGATTTTTCGAAACATTTTCATTGGTGTATTCTTTTGAAGTCAATGTACTTCACCTCGATTGAAAATTACTTTATTGTTACTTTAATTTTTGTTTTTTGATCATCGTCTGCGCTTTATTTAATTGCTGTTTATTTAAGTTATACCCCATTTGTTTAGCCATTTTTTGAATCATTTCAGGGTTGTTTTGCATATTCTCGAGTTGTTTCTTCAGATAGAACACGCCTACAAAAAAACCACCGACTAATCCAGCAATCAGTGTAATACTAGGTATAATATAATCCCACATCGTCATATGACATTCCTCCTATTCAAAGCGATTAGTTACCTCACATACTATGAAATCTATCCGAATTCATCATACCATCTTATACATGTGGATGACAAATTCAGCTATGGGATGACTCAAGAAGCAGCAGCTTCTGCTTAATCCATATTCCTCCGTCATATCCAATCAGCGAGCCATTCGCACCTATCACTCGATGGCACGGCACAATAATCGGAATCGGGTTCTTGTTGTTAGCTCCTCCTACAGCGCGAACCGCTTTCGGTGCATCGATGGATATCGCAATATCCGTATAAGATCGAGTTGTTCCGTAAGGGATTTTTGTCAGGGCGTGCCACACAATACATTGAAATGATGTGCCTCTGAGATCTAGGGCTATAGCAAAATCTCTTCGTTGTTGACGAAAATACTGTGAAATTTGTTCAACAGCGTCTTGCAGTTGCAAAGCATCTTCAATAAATAAAACCTGTCCGATCCAACGGTCGGCCCATACGTGAATATGATCATGATGTTCTTGCCAAGTACCAAACTCGATATAACATATACCTCGATAAGTCTTCACGATAACAAGAGGTCCGACAAGCGATTCCATCTCTGTATACCAAAGCGGCTGTTGATTCAAATTCATGAAGGATTTCCTTTGGTTTGAACAAGTTGTGCTTGGGCTTTATGCAACTCAAGGATCACTTGCATCTCTGTTTCGATCTTAAGTGCAGCTTCGATCCCATCATTCGCATCTTCAGACCGCATCTGACCAAGTGCCCAAGCAGCTGTGGCTCGCATGACGACTCGGGAATCTGAAAGCAGGAGTTGTTTGAGTATCGGTATCGCTGATTGATCTTTAAAGTGTCCAAGCGAAATGATCGCATTTCGTTGAATCGGTGTTTTACCTCTCCACGATGCAGCGCTCTTCCCATACTTTGCTTTAAACTGCTGATTCGTCAATTGCAAGAGAGGGATAAGTAAAGGCTTAACCAGTTCTGCTTCCGGTTGAAATTCTTGTTGATGAGTCCAGTTTAATGACTTGTTCTTAGGACAAACGACTTGGCAAGTATCACAACCGTATAATCGATTCCCGATTTTGGCTTTCATCTCATCTTCGATCAAACCTTTTGTTTGTGTCAGATAAGAAATACACAGCTGAGCATTCAGTTGTTTAGGACCTACTAACGCACCTGTTGGACAAGCATCTATACATATCGTACATTCTCCGCATTCATCCCATATTGGTGTATCTACTGGAAAGGGTAGGTTCGTAATCATTTCCCCTAAATATACCCATGATCCCCACTCCGGGGTAATCACTGCACAATTCTTCCCTACCCAACCCATGCCGGCGCGTTCAGCTACAGCACGATCCACAAGCGCTCCTGTATCTACCATGCTTAACATACGTGCATTGGTTACTTTCGCAGAAATAAATGCTTCTAACTGTTGTAGTCGATTTCTCAGGACGCGATGATAATCTTCACCCCATGCTGAACGTGAAATCACGCCACGGTATGCACCTTTCACAGACTGTGGTGGATGAGGTAGCTTAGAAGGATATGCAACAGCAATAGAGATAATTGATCTCGGTTGGTCAAAAATCCGTTCCGGAAATACTCGCTTATCGATATCAGGTTCTTCAAACCCGGACTCGTATCCTTTTCGTCTATGCTCGATTAGAATTTCCTTTAAAGACAAGAAAGCTTCCGCTGATGCAAATCGTATTTTATCAATTCCAAGTCGAGGAGCTGCGTCGATGATATCTTGCTTCAAATGCATCCAAGCTTGAGGTGAACTGTCGATTAAGCTTAGTGTCATGTTATCAACCTCCTCTTAACCAATGTTCATAGTAATAATGAACATCATGATCATGAAATGGTGATGCACCTGTTTCAATTCGTTTGAGTAAGGTGTCTAATCCTTGTTGTACTTTTTCCTCTATGATGAGTGGGTATTGATAGCTCGTTTTGTGACGATCATATTCATCTTGGTCAACAATTGACACGTGTCCGTCTGAAGAGCGAATCACATCTAAATCATAATCGATATACGTCACAACATGATCGATGACATAAGGTGGTGAAGCAATGTTGCAATAATACCTGATTCCAGATTGTTCTAACAATGCCACAATGTTAAACCACATATGAGGAATGAAGAAAGAGACTCCGGGAATACGACTCGTCCATTCTTTGCCATTCGCTTCAATAATTGGAGTACGATCATTCACTAACACCATATACGATTCTTGGCGATGATGAGGCAGTAGTGATTCTGGAGAAACAAACCAATTTTGCAACCATGTGCGATGAAGGTGTCCATCATGCTTAAAACTTTTGATCATATAAGGTGAAATGAATTTCATGTATGAAGACACCTCCTCTGGCTATATGTATTTTACTACAGATGAATAAATAAAAATATCTCCTCCTGATTTAGCGAAGGAGAAGATAAGTGCTTATGCGTGTTTCACAATACTAAGTCGTTCAGCAGCATGTGAAAAGTCAGACGGAACATAACCAGCGGAACGATAAAAGGGAATTAATACTTCATTATGTGTATCTACAGTAACCATGATCTTTTTAACTTTGCGTTGCATGAATCTTTGTTTCAGTGTTTCAAGTAACAACTTACCGATTCCTTTACGCTGGTATTTGGATTCTACAGCGATTCGATAACAATACCCGTTCTGGTCATCAATCGTCCCAATAATAAAGCCGACAATGTTGTTCTCTAGTTCAGCTAGGAGCACCAGATCACAATCCCAAGATAATTGATTCGTTAATGCTTTGATCGTATCATCGTAACAATCGTCTGATAAACTGTTTTTGAGCAATTCAGTTAACGCATAATAATCTGAAAGTTGAAAAGTTCGAACATGCATACACAACTCACCTGTCATTCTTTATTTATCAAAAAGACGTAATGATTCAAATACGACAAAAAACAACGAAATCCTGCTAAATCTTTTTAAAGTATTGTAATATCTCAGGTTTTTATAGCGAATCCTGTTGAAAGCGTTTCCTTTTGTGTGTTTTCAGCATCGCTAACCTTACGCTTTGGGGATTAGGTTACTGAAAACATGCATCATATTTCCGAAGTAAGCTTAAGCCAACAGCAATCCTGGATAAGGATATCCACGTTGTGCGAATTGTTCCAACATACGAGGAGGTTTATTTATGTCAACACTCTATCACACCTTATCCCAAGAAATTGAAAAAGCAAAAACCTCATGAAATGACCGATCCATCTCCATGACAAAATTATAGGTTCATTGATTTATTTCTAAAAATAGGGGATAATATGGTAAGAAAACACTTAACTCTAGGAGGAATAGAAACCCATGGCACATCAATTGCCCCCTTTACCTTATGCGAATAACGCATTGGAGCCCCATATCGATGAAATGACGATGATGATTCATCACGATCGTCATCACAATGCGTATGTGACGAATTTGAATGCTGCACTTGACAAGCATCCGGATTTGCACGCGAAGTCTATCGAAGCGCTTATCGCTGATATGAACAGCGTACCTGATGATATTCGCATGGCAGTCCGCAACAACGGTGGCGGTCACGCTAATCACTCTTTATTCTGGGAAGTGATTGGACCCCAAGCTGGAGGAACACCTACGGGCGCTTTAGCAAAAGCAATTGACGCTGAATTAGGTGGCTTCGATAAATTCAAAGAATCGTTTGCAGCTGCTGCTACGACTCGCTTCGGCTCTGGTTGGGCATGGCTTGCTGTTACAAAAGATGGAAAGTTAAAAGTATATAGCTTACCGAACCAAGATAGCCCTATCATGGAGGGAGATACTCCTATTCTAGGTCTTGATGTATGGGAGCACGCGTATTACTTGAACTATCAAAATAAGCGTCCTGCATACATAGAAGCTTTTTGGCATGTGGTCAATTGGTCTGCTGTTGGCAAACGCTATGATGCTGTAACGAAATAGTACTTCTCTTGAACTTGAATGTACAAAAGACGACATGCGTGTCGTCTTTTTTCGTTATTGAACACCCTTAAGCGCTACGGATTGGTATACACCTGGAGGGGTCTAATACGCCTTGATGTGGATATTATTTACTTAAATAAACAAGAAGAAGTCTACCTCCCGCTTGAATATCCCAGATTATCATCTACCTGCCTGTGAATAAGGAACGACTCTTTCTTCATGATGAACGATGTTACCCTTCATGTCGTCATTCGATTGCGATTCATGTAATCTTCGATAATTTTCGTAAATACAATCGGGAATGCGAAATGTTCCCTTTCATTCATTGCGATCCAACGGTAATGATAAGGTAGCCACTCGGACGTCATATGACACGTGTATACCTTGATTTCCCAATGAATATGACTGAATACGTGTTCAATATCGAGCTGCCAAGAAATCGGTTGCATCCCGATCTTTTCTTCCTCTGACATCAGCTGCTGAAGCCTGTGTCGATGCTCTTCTTCTGTTTCCCATTGGGGTTCTTTCCATTCAACATGAGGAAGCTCCCACATTTTGGCGAGTAAGCCTTCTTGCGGTCTTTGGCGAAATAATATTTTGCCTGCATGTTCTCCACGACCTTCGATCCATGCTACAATTCGGTGTTCGTGCCGTGGAGCTTTGGATTTCTTTTTGACGGGCAAGCTTGTTTCAAGACCACTTTGTCGTGCTGAGCAACGATTCATCATCGGACAAATCAGACAATACGGTGCTCGTGGTGTACAGATCATCGCACCGAACTCCATGAGTGCTTGATTGAAATCTGCAGCTTGCCCTTCGATAATTAAGGACTGTGCTAATTGTTCCATCTGGTGTCTTGTACTTGGTTTCATGATGTCTTCTTCAATGAGGAAATACCTCGATAACACTCGCATTACATTGCCATCCACAGCAGGAACGGCTTGATTATAAGCGATACTCAGAATTGCACCAGACGTATATGGCCCTATACCTGGTAATGCGGAAATAAGCTCTTGCTTATCCGGAACTAGGCCTTGATATTTCTCATGAACTTCTTGACTCGCACGTTGTAAATTTCGCGCACGCGAATAATAGCCTAATCCTTCCCATGCTTTCAGTACATCTTCTTCTTTTGCTGTTGCGAGCGCTTCTATCGTAGGGAACTTCTCGATGAAGCGATGAAAATAAGGGATCACCGTATCTACACGTGTTTGCTGTAACATGATTTCAGAAACCCATATGTAATAGGGATTTCGGTTTTGACGCCAAGGCAGGTCGCGTTTATTTATCTGGTACCATGCTAATAAGTGTTCCGAGAAATGCTGTGTGTGTGCTTCGCTATACATGATGTACTCCTTCTCAGCAAGATGCGAATCGATTATACTAAAAACACATAGTAAACAAAGGAGACCTGTCCGCTTGCTACCGATTCGTTGGCTCTATGTTCCTATATCAATCATCTGTATACTTGTGATATGTATCTGTAGCTCCTGTGCAGGTGCATCTCGCACAGCAGAGCACACACCACAGATCACTCCTACTGCAGTACCTCGTGAAACTCCTGCTGTGGTTGATGAAGTATACGAGCTTTATGTGACAGCTAAATGCATCAGTTGCCATGGTGATCAATTCGAAGGTCGCATCGGTGAAGCAACGAATCTTCAACTCGTCGGATCACGAAGAAGTGAAGAAGTCATTGCCCATACGATTCGTAAAGGGGGCAACGGCATGCCTAGCTATGAAACAAAATTGAGCGATGAAGAAATCACACTGTTGGCTGTATGGCTCTCTGCCAAAAAATGAACTTCGTTCAAACTCATCGTTGTTCGAGAACAGCAAACGCAGATGCATGTATATGAGTGTGTGTGATCGAAAGATGCACAACGGTGTGTTCGTCTAGCTTGCATCGCAGACGGGATGCTTGAGAAAGTTGTACACATGGTTTGCCCCATTGATCCGGAAGAATCTCGATATCTTGAAAGCCTACACATGATCCGATACCGTATCCCATCGCTTTGACAATGGCTTCTTTTGCTGCAAATCGTCCAGCCACAAAAGTCACAACATTTTTTGTTCGAACCTGAGCAAGTGTGATCTCAGCAGGCGTCAATATGCGTGCCAAAAATATCATTGGATCACGACGATCTAAGATGTTCTGGATTCTATATACTTCAAGCATATCTGTTCCGATTCCTATAATCATCGACAGCTTCATCCTTTCTACTCATGTATTTCAACACATCTACACACATGAAGCGATTTGAAAATAACGAGCATCGATTACCACTGCTTTAATCCGAGGAGGACGCTACACCCCATGAATACGCATGATAAGAAAACCCTGCATGATAAAGATCGACGCTATGTATGGCATCCTTTTACACAAATGAAAGATTATGCGGATAAAGATCATGTGCTCATCGAGAGCGCTGAAGGTGTGTTTCTATTCGATGCAGATGGACATCGCTATTATGATACGATTTCTTCTTGGTGGGTGAATGTTCATGGACATTCGCATCCACGCATTCAAAAAGCGATGAACGCACAAATCCAAAAGCTTGACCATGTGATGTTTAGTGGGTTCACTCACTCTACTGCTATCGAGCTTGCTGAACAGCTGGTAAATCTCACACCGCAAGGACTAGAGAAAGTGTTCTACTCCGATAATGGTTCAACTGCAGTAGAAGTTGCCTTGAAAATGTCGTTTCAATATTGGCAACAAATCGGCCAATCGACAAAAACGAAGTTCGTCTATGTAGAAGATAGCTATCACGGCGACACGCTAGGCGCCGTGAGTGTAGGAGGCGTAAATGAGTACCACTCCATGTTCCGCCCCTTATTGTTTTCGGCGTATGCAGTGCCATCGCCGAATGTGCGCGCTTGGGCAAGCGATGCTGAAGATGCCCAAGCGCAATGCTTGTCTCACTGTTTGTCTGCAGTGAGACAAAGGTTCGAATCATCGGCTCATGAGATTGCTGCGCTTATTGTAGAGCCGATGGTTCAAGCAGCAGGCGGGATGAATATATATCCCGCTAGTTATTTGCGAGAATTGCGTGAGCTGTGCACACAATTCGAAGTGCACTTGATCGCCGACGAGGTAGCCGTCGGCTTCGGGCGAACAGGTCGCATGTTTGCTTGCGAGCACGCTGGCATCACACCTGATTTGATGTGCTTATCCAAAGGCATCACAGGTGGTGTAATGGCTTTAGCTGCTACGCTTTGTACACAGACCATCTATGACGCATTCTACGATGATTATGAGATGCTCAAGACTTTTACGCACGGTCACAGCTTCACAGGTAATCCCTTGGCTACAGCTGTAGCTCTAGAATCGCTTGCTATCTTCCGCGATGAACACGTGCTCGATCATGTTGCTGAGATGTCCCTCTTGTTAGAGCACCAAATCCAACGATTCCATGACTTTACTCATGTGGCCAATATTCGTAATCTCGGGATGATTGCAGCATTTGATTTAGTTAAAAATCGCTACACCCGAGAACAATACGCATTTCAAGAACGAATCGGATACCGCGTATACCAAGAAGGATTGAAAGAAGGATTATTGCTTCGACCATTAGGTAACACCATCTATTATTGGTTGCCTTTGGCTACCAAAGAACATGAACTCGTAGACATCATCGTGCGAACCGAGAAAGTAATTTCTCGCATACAAACCTCATCCTAGATACCGGGAATCGGTAACCGCTTATGCGCAGTTTTCACATATTGTTGTTCTAATTTTGCTTGAATTCGAGGATCAATGGTTTTACCTTCTAGATATGAACTGTTATCTTCATAAGTAATCCCTAGCTCACTTTCATCTGTCTGCCCTTCCCATAATCCTGCTGTAGGTGCTTTATCAATGACTCGTTGGGGAACAGGAAGCTGCTGTGCAAGCATACGCACTTGCCGTTTGTTTAATGTACTTAATGGGGTGATGTCGACCGCACCATCTCCATACTTCGTGAAAAATCCTGTAATCGCTTCAGAAGCATGATCTGTACCTACAACGAGTAGATTAAGGTCAAAGGCCAAAGCATATTGGATCACCATACGTGTCCTTGCTTTTATATTTCCTTTCCCCGTGCGACTGACATGCTGATGGACACCGATCGTTTTGAATCCGTACTCTACTTCTAGTGCGATTTCATTGACGGTTTCTTCGATATTCGTTTCGACTTGATATGGCAGTTCAAGTGCTTGTGCAACTGCATAGCTATCTTCGATATCTGTTTGCTCCCCATAAGGTTGAAACACACCTACGGTTTTGTATTCTTTTCCTGTTTGCTCGGTTAGTTCATCCGTAGCACGTTTGCATAAAGCTGCAGCAACCGCACTATCCACTCCACCACTAATTGCGATGAGAAGTCCTTGGGCATGGGCGTTCAAGATATACGTTTTCAGAAATTCGATACGTCTTTGAATTTCCACACCCACATCAATGACAGGCTTCACTCCCAAAGTTGTAATGATTTCTTGTTGCATGCTCATCTCGCATCTACTCCTTCTATCGTATCTAAGCCATCCATTTATTGTTTAGGCCATTTCTTTACTTACTGCACGTTGGATACATGCATCGATCATCTCTTTGCTTTACCTCAGTATAGACGTTGAACCTAGAGAATTCAATTCTCAATCTTCTGAGTCTGATCTCGAATGAACAAAAAAAGTCCCTGCACTTCTCAGTGAAGGAACCTCCTTTAACCATCATGAATAGGTCAAGCTTGTATACTTGTCAACATAAACATTTATTTGCAATAATGATCGAACGCACCTACAAGTTCATTAGCGATCAAATCCGCTGATCGATCTTCGATTTGATGACGTTGAATAAAATGCGCTAATTGACCATCTTTAAATAATGCAATAGAAGGTGAAGAAGCAGGATACGGTGATAGATATTCCCTTGCTTTACTTGTAGCATCTTTCTCTTGGCCTGCAAACACAGTGAATAATTTGTTTGGCTTCACTTTGTTTTGAAGCGCTTTGGATATGCCAGGACGACATTGGCCAGCCGCACATCCGCATACAGAGTTGATCACTAATAGCATTGTACCCTCTTTGGAGCTTTCCATCGCTTCTGAGACTTGCTCAGGTGTTAACAGTTCTTCAATACCCAAATGAGTTAATTCTTCTCTCATTGGTTTTACGATATCCTTCATGTAAGCATCGAATGACATAGCCATATCATTTCACTCCCTATATCCTAGATTAAGACGCAGACTTCGTTCTTTACTTCTTATTATACAACGCTTTATAGTGAATGACTAGTGCCGTTATCTGTGAAGCGTTATCTGAGGGCTGTGGGCTGTTCACTGTGATTCATTCGCGTTGAGCCGCACTTGCTATTTGTGACTTTCCAACTGTTCTGCACGATCATCTGTTGTACCTACACGATTCATCGTGCCAGAGATAATCATACTCACGAACAACCATTGTGTCCAGCTAAGTAAGATCACAGCAACATCTGAATACGAGAACAAACTAACGAGTAGACCTGCTAATCCATACAATATCAGAAATTCTCTCCATAAGATTCCTGTTCCCATATGCCGCAGAATCAAAAGTAAGCGTATACATACAGGAATGAGTAAAATCAACATATAGGCATGCACAGGATGATAATCGGTCTGAACACCTTCAAAACTAATTCCCCATGGCAGATCCGTAGGCTTCCCATACGATCGAATCAGTAATACATACGTCAACGTGAATGTCGTAATCCCCACTGCCGATATATCCAAAAACAACTTGAGTGCTATTCGCTGTCGAAATAAGGTGATTCCTATATATGCACATGCTGCAACAAGCCCGAAGATCACTTCTGTTACTGAACCCGAGATGACGATAAGTTTCATTGGATCTTTCCAAATCAGAGAAGGTTCTGTGATGACCGCTCCAAATTTCCATGTGAAAAAAAACCATAACCCTGCATTAACGTATACATCTTTCAACGTAGCCTCCTTCGTGATGTGTAACTTTCGAACAATCATGCTTATGATTACAAATGAAACCCCATAGGCAACAATCGCTGCGAAGATGTGTGCATTCATGGCTACTCGACCAATCTGTATCATATCTTCCATTTGACGCCATCCCATCATTTAGATTTTCGAAAGACTTTTTTTGCGAATAGGATATACAATATAAGAGGTAACGGAAATGATATCAACCCCCAAATTCCCCAAAACCACTGATTCCTATGATTTCTTCGTGAATCCAAAAACAAATATATGCCTTGTGCAAGAAGTACACTTATCAATATAGGCCAAATCCATATCGGCACTTCTTCAACATTAAGCTCACCCAACTTATTCACCACCTCTCTTCAAGGATTATCCAAAAGATGAAACATACATGCAGAGGCCATTACGGAAACCACTTATCTCTCTTATAATTATCCAACAAATCTCCCTAATATGCCAATATAACCGCTTTCGCAGTTGACTTTTTCTCAAATACTTCCCAACCGATCATAACTCTTTGTTCATCAGATACGCATCCGAGTAAATCTATCCATTGAGCTACTCTTTCTTTACCTTGTCCAGCTAATTGCCAGTGGAGACGTTGAGCTGCTCTGTTGATTCTGATCATACATTTTCTCTCGTTTTTTCTTACGCTTTACATCAATGATAACTTTATATAGATTATACGTTTAACTTGATCTATTGGTTCTCACACGAAAAAAATCTCTAGTAACTAGAGATCTGATTCCTTTCTCTTGATGTGTATAGCAAGAAGTTGTCTGTGTCTAGCTGAATGATCGTGCGATCTATATCGTCCACTGATCATGAATCATTGCTACGAGTTTCCACTGGTGATCTACATGCTCAAATACTAACTTTAAACTATTCCAATCTAAGCCACTGTTCTCAGGATTAATTACGTCGAAGTGGTATTCTATCGTTTGATATTGATCTTTGGGATATATTTCAAATATATTGTTCAGCGAATTTCCTTTACTAATTGGCTCGTTTATACTTGTCTTTGGAGCATTGATAAAATCATGATTGTATATAAACTCATCATAATATTCAGAAAACTCTAACTCAATCGGAAACCCCGACCCGTCATAGTTACCCCAATTTATTATTTTTGGGTCTTTCGATAATGCCACGATTTCATTTGCATTTATTTTCACATCTTTGTTGATATTTATAGTGCCATACGGCGATAATTGGATGCCTTTGGTTGGATGTATGATTTCTGCTAACTTGTCGATATCCTTACGATGAAGAATGTCCATCGTTTCTTCAGCGGCTTCTTCAATTGTTTGTATAGTACTTTGAGCGTCTGGCGTGGCCGATGGGGATGCGGAGATTTCCTTACTGGCCATTGGTTCAGAATCCGTTTTTGGAGTGAGTGTTGTGCCACATCCACTTAATAGCAACACGACAATACCTATGATCATAGCGTGAATCCCAAGTTTCATGCAAATTCTCCTGTTCTTTATCATACTGTGATAGCTATGATATGTAATTCATTTACTCATCATACCATAATTTGTGTAATCCATAATGATACATTCCTTGATTATACAAAGGCTTGCAACCGATTGAGTTGATCACACGAACGAATTCATATGAAAAATCAGGGATCTTTCAAGCCTTTTATAATTGAATATTTTCACAACGGTTTCACATATATACATCCACCACCTATAAATGAATCCCCGACGGAAATCGATTGTAGTGATCATTTGAAGGATCGAACTCTGCTTCTTCATCACTTAACAAAATATCATTAGCAAATTCAGGAGGTATATTGAAATCTTCATCGATCCAATCCTCATTTATGATATGAGCAGGTACCCGCATAGAACCCTCCGTTGTTTGATTGTAATGAGTTGTGCTCTCTTCATGATCTTGATTATCCATTGAACCATGCAATAAGACTGCTTGAACGACTTTGTTTAAGTCCTCATGGTCACCATGTGTTTGAAGTAACTCCTTTACGAAAGTTGCCTCTTCTTGGAAGTCAAATCCCATTGTGATCTCACGTTTACTCATCAGCATCTCATCTCCTTTTGAATCAATATTCAAAACCAACACTTGAATAGCATATGATTTTCTTCAGAAAAACATACCCCCCTGTCATTGACAAAACGACTTATTGTAAGCAATAATATTGCAAAGAGAACAGTATATTACTTAGATAGGGGAATTCGTGATGATTAAGCATACGAACCATAAGATCTTAGATTGTACAATTAGAGATGGAGGGCTTGTGAATAACTGGGATTTCAGTGTTCCCTTCGTTCAAGACATGTATCACGGTCTAAGTGCAGCTGGTGTTGAATATATGGAAATTGGCTATAAGAATTCAGCGAAATTGTTGCAAGGCGGTCAATCAGGTCCTTGGCGCTTTTTGAATGAAGCTTTCCTTAAAGAAGTCATTCCGCATAAATTAGGTACCAAATTATCTGCCCTCGTTGATATTGGTCGCGTGGATGAAAATGATATTTTACCTCGCGAACATAGTCTGTTAGATTTAATTCGAGTCGCTTGTTACGTCAAAGATCTTGATAAAGGTTTAGCACTTGTGGAGAAATTCCATCAGATGGGATATGAAACCTCAATTAATATTATGGCTCTTTCTCATGTCATGGAAAATGAACTGGCTGAAGCTTTTGATGAAATCAATAAGAGCTCTGTAGATCTTGTATATATCGTAGATTCCTATGGTAGCATGGATTTCCGAGATGTTGACTACTTGGTATCTAAATTCCAACGTTTACTTCCTGAGAAAGAACTTGGTATTCATATGCATAACAATTTGCAGCTTGCTTACGCTAACACAATCATTGGTGCTTCCAAAGGAGTTAGTTTTCTAGATTCATCTGTTTATGGTATGGGAAGAGCTGCAGGTAATTGTCCTACTGAACTCATTGTAAGTTACTTGAAGAATCCTCGTTATGAAGTCCGGCCTGTGTTAGAAATCATCGAAAAGCATATGATTCAGATGCGTGAGATGTGGGAGTGGGGTTACTTAATCCCTTATATGATCGTAGGTTCCCTCGATGAACATCCGCGAGTAGCTATGGCTCAGTTGAATAGTCCAGATAAACATCGTTATGTGAAGTTCTACGACCAGCTCACTTCTCCCGAAGTTATACCTACTCCGCATACAGATTAATTGTCTAATTCATAAAGCGTTTGGTGTGAATACACCGAACGCTTTTTATATGCTTTGGTTCTTTCCTACTAATGCATGAATTCCCTCAATAGTACACACCTTAAGGTGTAACTGGAGGTCCCTTATGAAGAAAATACTCGTGATTGAAGATGAAGAGAAAATAGCCCGTGTGTTGCAACTGGAACTCGAACACGAAGGATATAGGGTTACATTAGCAACTGATGGAACCACTGGACTTCTTCTTCTTGGATCACCCATTGCTCATGATTTGATCCTCTTGGATATCCTTTTACCTGATATCTTCGGATTAGAGGTATTGCACCGTATCCGCATGACAAATCAACATATTCCTATTATTATACTGACAGCTCGTGATACGATACCTGATCGTGTTAGCGGTTTGGATCTAGGCGCAAATGATTACATCACGAAACCATTTGCAATAGAGGAATTACTCGCAAGAATTCGAAATGTGTTCAGGCAAGAACAGATATGGGCATATCCTCACCATGATCAATTGCTTCAATCCAATGATCTCACCATGGATTTGAAAAGTAGAGAAGTCTATCGTCATGAACACTCCATTGAATTAACACCAACTGAATTCAAATTACTTCATTATTTAATTGAATTCAAAAATGAGGTTAGAACACGTGAACAAATTCTCGGAGAAGTGTGGGGATATGATTTCCTTGGAGAAACCAATATTGTTGACGTATATATTCGTTATTTACGACAAAAAATAGATAAACCCTTTGCGAATAAATTGATTCATACCGTTAGAGGAATAGGTTACAAATTCAAAGATTCTCCATAAGAAGGTTCCCCTCGATGAATATGCGATTCAAGCTCATGTTATATATGTGTTTATGGATACCTCAACTCTTTACGATTTGTTCACTATGGATTTATCTGGATACGTACGAGTCGAATTTAATGAATCATCGTTATGATCATTGGCCATTGATGATATTATTCCTATGTGTCGCTCATGGATTGGTATCTCTATTGTGTGTATATGGGTTAATCCCTTATTTCCACAGAATGATGGAACGATTAGCCTATCGTTCAAATCCGCAAAAACAACTCCTCGAAAATATGTCCCATGAATTAAGAACACCACTGGCGATTATAGATAGCTATGCTCACTTATTGAAGAGGTGGGCAGGAAGTACTCCTCAACTTAGAGAAGAAGCCATTGATGCGATACTTAAAGAATCCCAGCACCTCCAATCAACGACTGAACACTTCCTTCATTTATTCAACCATCATGAAACGTATATGGACTGGAAGTTGTTCGATTTGGTTCCTCTTCTTGTATCTGTCGTGAACGATTTGCAAACAACCTTCAAGCGAAACATACACATAGAACGCTTTGGCGATACTCCTGCTACATGTGTGATAGAAGGAGACGCGACGAAAATCAAACATCTTATTGTGATTATTTTGGATAATGCGCTCAAATATAGCCACCAACCCATACACGTGAAATTATCAGTAATGAGCACCTATATCTTGATTCAAGTGACAGATCAAGGAATAGGTATTGATCCTACAGATGTGCTATATGTATTCGATCGTTTCTATCGTTCGAAAAGAGCCATTACCCATCATCGTCAAGGCGTTGGTTTAGGATTAGCTATAGCAGATCAAATCGTTCGACTACATCAAGGCGCAATAAGTATCTCAAGTGAACCTCATATACGCACTACCGTTACTGTGAAATTACCGTGTCAACATCGAAAAAGTCAATAAGAAAATACTCATTGAAAACTCATTGTTTACTCATAATGTTATGTAGGCAATGATGTTTACTAGTTATTTCGCAATGTATGTAAATATTGGATAATATTTTTTTGTTATAATGACTTTAAGGTGATCACCCCTATTATCACTTTGATAGAGGAGGAGAGTACAATAATCCAACGAGTTCATTATACAAAGATATTGTTCATGCTACTCATCTTTATTGTCGGTATAGCAGGATTTATAAGCGCAGGTTCACAAAAAACGCATGCAGCTTCCTATTCATGGGAATCGAAACTCATCATCACCGGCATGAAATATCTAGATCGTCCGTATCAATTTGGTGCTAGTAGCAATCAGACCTCTACATTTGATTGTTCATCTTTCACGCAACGTGTTTTCAAAGAGAACAGGAAATATATTCCCCGTAAATCTCAGCAACAAGCTACTATGGGTAAATACATTTCTAGAAACAACATTCGAAAAGGAGACCTCTTGTTTTTCTCTATTCCAGGTAAACCAGGTATTATTAACCATGTTGGTATTTATGCAGGAGATAATAAAATCATTCATACGTATGGTCCAGGTGGAGTTAGATTTAATTCTTTATCCGATGGAACCTTGTCTTCACGCTACATCACAGCTCGCCGATTATAGCTAACGATGGACATAACCCTAGGAGATGCGTCCTAGGGTTATGTCTTATGATACGTGCTTTACTTTTTTTCTGCTAACCACTGTGCAAGTATTTGAATGTCAGATTCCTTCAAACTAACTTTGAATCCAGGCATGCCATTTCCACCCTTTTCAATCTTGTTGATAATCTCTTCTTCATTCATACGTGATCCGATTTCTTGTAGGTTTGGACCACGAAACCCCTCTAGGTTTGAGCCATGACAAGATAAGCAATAATTTGTGTATATCGTTGGTGCATCTTTTGTAGTACTCCATTCATCCGAAGTTTGATTGTCACAAGCAACACATACACTAAGCAAAGAAAAAGTAAAAACAATCATGATGATGAGTCGAAAGCGACTAGATATCATATTACATTCACCTCATGTTTATTACAATGGGATTAACTTCTACTACATGTTGAACAACACTTCAAGTTCTTTGGACGATTGTTCGCTCGATGAATATGATTATATGGTTCAGCATCTGTATGATTTCGTATTATGATTGGTACCCAGACATGAATGGTAGATCTAACGATCATTATTCTTATATGTCATGTTACGATTTCGTAACCTTTCTCTTCGATCGTAGTTTTGATTTGGGATATTGATATATTCGAATCCTCATAATCAATATTAACGGTTTGTTCTACTAAATTCACTTTACCTTTTACTCCTAATTCCGTTAGTGCAGATTCAATGGTTTGTAAGCAATGATTACACGACATCCCTTCAACTTTCAAAACAATATTTGATATCATCATTTACATCCTCCTATTGATGGTTCACGTGAACCCATGTATGAACGTATTATACCATTAACTTATATGACTATATATATAATTGAAGTCAAATTTCTTATTAGTGAGACACATCTTTATAGTCCGTGCATTCATTTCCTGATAAAAAAAATACCTCCACTTATTCGTAATAAACGAATTTGAATGAAAGTAGTCGGGTCAACCCAGAAACAGACTTCATTACCTTGATTTCAACCGTTTGAATCTATAATATATTTTGCATCCGATACAATACCCGCTGATTGCAAGAAGTGCTGCAGATGACACCATTGCTGCGAATATATAACTTGCAACAACAAATCCAATGAGGTACAAAAGTACCGAAATACTTCTTTGATGACATCACGGGGAAATATTGCAGGAACTTCTTTATCAACTAAACAATCTTTCAAAGTCTTCCATACCAGTTCAAAATTATATTCATAAGCATGTAAGATGCTTGCCCTCTCAAGTTCAGACCATGAGTCTTTAGTTAAACCTGTTGATAGAAAAAGATATGCTTTTACGAAATTTTGAAAACGCTGCATCCATCTGATATCTTCATTCACTTTGAGGTACCCAACCTTTCAAATTGATTGTAAATGAATTATACGTAATTCAGGATACAACGGAGTTGGCTGAGTTTTAATTAAAGAAAAAGTTATGTAAACTTTTTCGTTTTTGTTACTCTGTATGATACTTATCAAAAAATCGATATCCTGCTTTAATTTGAGCTTCGTTCAGCTTTTGTTTTTTCACTGCTTCAATTAATGGAGCCAAATCATAATCAACAGACTTCAATTGAATTTCTTCATCATTGATTGTTATATAGTGAGCATGTTTAGAGAAATCTTCTGTTTGGCGAGTTGGACGATATGAAGTGCTTCCGGGGTTCATCCACAAACTATAATTTTCAAGATAATGAATGGCTTGATTATGTGTATGGCCAATTATGACTCTTTTTTCTTTGGAGCTATTGTCTCTAGGATAGTGCTCACTCCAAAATTGATTAAACTGATGAATATTATCCATCGTTTCATAGCTTCTTTTTATAAAACTATGTCGCATACAATATTGAATTCCATTTATTTCAAAATTTAATGTTTCAGGTAAATTTTCTAAATATTGAATGTCCTCTGCATCTAATTGAGCGGCATTATGATGAATCCAGGTGCGTTTTTCCTCCGGTATTTTCTCAAAAAGTATCTCTTTCTTATAGTGATGAACGACATCCTCATCATGATTACCCTTTACACATAATATATTATGGTTTCGACACCAATTTATGACTTCCTTTGGAAAAGGTCCATAATCAACTAAGTCACCTGCACAATATATGAAATCACTATCTTTTTCCTTATCCCAAATGGCGTTCAATGAATATATATTACTATGAATATCAGATATAATTAGTGCTTTCAATGTATATCCTCCCTTATGAAATCTTACCCTTCCCAAGATTGAACCAATATGGAAAGATCAAATGGATGTGCGAACTCATGTTGGTTGGGTCGGATGCGCACCTTGAAATGGGATGGGTGGTGCAAATGCGCTGGCAGATGGTGGCCTTGAAACTCCAAATCTCCATGATGGGTTACACTTTTGAACTTCAATGTTACATATACCGCTTCCCATCCTGATAGTAGATGACCTCCACCTTAACTTGATTTATTGGGATCGAACCCAAATTAACGATTGCGCTTGTGACCTTTTTGCGTTCTTGATTTGCTTTATAATCAGCGAAGCGTAAAGCCAGCTCAGCATCCTGAGTATTAAAACGTCCAAATCGCTCGCTTGATGGTACATAATATTGATTGGTATAATCCTGAACCATCCGGTCGGTATTATAGACTGGGGAAAGCATTTGAATCGAGTTTTCATGTGAACCACCCACTGATCATTCTGCCGATCATAATACATCGGTATAATCCCACACTCTATTATTTCGCATATACCGTGCAAAGAGATCCTTCATTTCCTTAGAAATTCAGGTTTTCAGATGCACACCATTAGTTATCAATTCAATAGGTACTTCCTTTACCAGCATATTCCCATGAAACGAATGCCTTGATAAACATATTCCCTCATCCGTTCAATCGAGATAAACGCAGCATGACCTTCATTGATATGATAGCCTTGAGGATGCATGTCTAGAACTCTAAGCATGCGGATGCCGCCCACTCCGAGCATCTTCTCCTGCTGAATTCTAGTTTCATGATTTTCTCCAAATAATTGCGTTGTGAGTTCACGATCCTGCGGCGAATTTGCATCTTCATCTGAATCTAGTAAATACACCCTCATTCGGCCAATTTTCACCTGCCAAACCTTTAAATGAACTTCACGTCCGGATAGCTCCACCTTGATAAAGAAATCATGCTCGTTCACTTCAACCGGCTTGATCGGTAAATTCTCAAAAATATATTCAAAGAAATTAGCACGCTGTCTGCCTTCACTATCAAACTTTTGAAGGAAATATCCTTTCTTGTACAAAAGACCGATCTCGATCAATGGTATACTCCAATCACTAGCTGATTTACAATGATCTCCAGCTAATATGCCAAGCCCACCTGAATATATTTGTAGCGATTCATGAAAACCAAATTCCGCGGAGAAAAAGACGGGTTTCCCTTTGAAATCAGGATATTGTTTGTTACACTAATGTAGATGCCTTCATATAATTATCCAATATCTGATCCTGTTATAGCTCTGACCATCTTTGTGTGGGTGTATCAAATAACAATCGAACCGGATTATGCTTCATCTCAAACTATTTGTCTTCATCAATCATTTGAAACAATTGCTTTGCGTTTTCACTCGTATTAAACAACAAATTATAACTCAATTCACTTAAACGACTCACATTCTCCGACAAAAAACTCATCCACTCACGTTTTCTTTTTTCCGAATCCTCACCTTATCCAATTTTTTCTCTATATATTTAAATCATACTCATCTTTACGACGCTATGACATAACTAATTGGATGAAGCACAAGCCAAACTCCTTTGTCACATGGGATGTGAAGTCTTATGATGGTCTTCTTTCGAGCAACTTTCTTTTTTTCCTCCAGTCCAGCGGGGACACTCCCTCTATCTTTTTAAATAACATATTAAATTGCTGAATAGAAGAGAATCCCGAGTTGATAGAAATATCGGTAATGGGATAATTCGTTTCTTTTAAGTATCGTTTTGCTTCATCTAATCTTATATTCATTAAGTATTGTTTGGGAGACACACCGAAAAAAATCTTAAATTTCTCCCTAAAAGAAGAAGAAGACATATGATAATCTAATGCCAAACTTTCTACTTTAAATTGTTCCATATACTGAGCTTCAATCACTTTAGCTGCATGCCAAAGAGATTGTTGCGATAAATCTGGTGAATACTCTGATTTATTAAACAAACGAGACAATGCTAATAACGTTGCCTCCATGTGCAATCTGCTGGCTTCCTCCCAATCCTTTCTCTTCATAAGCTGTTCCTCTTGTAAAGCTTGAAAATGATAATTGAAAATTAGCAGCGTATTTTCGTCCATCTGTGTATACGATATTTTTTTTTGTTCATTTAAATAAATTGAACGATACAAATAGTTTCCATACCTATGCAGCATACTTGAGTAATAGGTAATAATAGCAAATTCTACGGCTTCTAGTGCAACACATTCGTGAATTGTTTGAGAAGGAATCAATAAGGTTGTTCCTGGTTTAAGATGGATTTGATGACCATTCTCTGTGGTAGTTATTGCCTCACCTGATAGGACAACCCCTATCTCATCGAAATCGTATTGATTTGCCGACATTCTCCAGCTAGAGCTGTTCGAATGCAGCCTAACATTTCGGATCATAGAAAACCTCCCTTTACGTCATATGTATAATTTCCGCTAATTCATTAGCTTAACCATAACAAATGACTATAATGGGAGTATTATATAAAGATCATTTCTTTGTAAATTTATCCTTTCATCGATCCAGCCGTAAGGCTTTCAATCATCCTTCGGTGCAGTATAACATAGATAAGGATAATAGGAGCTGCGATAATGAGTGCACCCGACATGATCATAGGATATTCCATATAGAGTAAACTTTGAAAATAATTCAGTCCGACGGATACCATACGCAGATCATCCTTCTGTATCAAAACCGTTGGAAGTAAAAAAGAGTTCCAAACACTTAATGAAGAAAAAAGGATCAATGTGACCACAGCGGGTTGCACCATTGGGGTAATAATACTCCTTAAAATTTTTATGTCTCCTGCACCATCTATTCGAGCCGATTCAATGACTCCATATGGTAAGGTTCGGATAAATCCACTTAACAAAAAAGTTCCAAATGGAATAAACAAGGCCGTATTTGGTAAGATAATAGCCCAGTAGGTGTTTAACAGCTTTAAATCTTTTAATAGATAGAACATCGGTATAACAATGGCTTCAAGCGGTACGATTAGACCAAATAAGAGTAAACCCATCAGTAATTTCTTTCCAGGAAAAATGAAATATATAAGTACATAAGCAGTAACCAAGCTGAAGCAAGTAATCAAGATTACTGTAGCGGTTGTGATGATCATTGTATTTTTATAATAGACTCCAAAGTTCCCTCGTTCCCAGGCATCTACTATATTCTGCAATCTCCACTCAAGCGGCCAGGCTATGGGACCATGAATAATAAGTTCATTCATCGTCTTGACACTTGTTAGTATCATCACCAATATCGGCATTAAGGTAAGTATGAACATGACTACAAGTAGTGTATAGAGCAAAATTCTATTTATTCTTGTCATGTTCATACCACCCTTCTCCTCTCACGCAACCACATAAATAATAATGACAAAATAAAGACAAAAAAGGTTAACGTCAACGATAATGAAGCTGCGTATCCGACCCGGTTATAAATAAACCCATTGAAATACATATAAAGAGAAATCACATAAGAACTAAACCCCGGTCCACCATTGGTCATGATAAACACAAGATCAAAAACCGTTAATGAAGAGATCATCATCATGAGGGTAACAACTGTGATCGCTTCACGAATACCTGGCATGGTAATATGAACAAACTGAGCCATACTGTTTGCACCGTCCATAACAGAGGCTTCATATAAACTTTCATCAATACTTCGAATAGCTGCATTATATATAATTGTACAGAAGCCATAAGCTAACCATACATTAACAATAAACAACGCCAACATGACCGTTTTCGGATTACCTAACCATCCAAAAGCCATACTGTTCATTCCTAACTCTTTGAATACATAAACCAATGGACCTGATAAGGGGTCATAAATCCATCGCCAGATAATCGCTGCAACCACTGTAGAAACAACTTGAGGTAGAAAAAACACAAGTTGAAACGTTCGGAAAAATTGAATCTTACCTCTGACCATTAAGCTTGCTTGTGTTAATCCAATGATTTGAGGAACGATGATCATCCCTAATGCCCAAAAGACATTATTTTTGATTGCTTTCCAAAAGGTTTCATCCACAGTCCATTGGTTCCGATAGTTTTCCAATCCGATCCAATTTTTTACTCCAATTCCTTTCCAATCTGTGAAGCTAATATATATCGTTTGCAGTGTCGGCCAACAAACAAAAATAAGAAAAAAAGCAATAGGAATTAACAACATTCCATATGCTTTTCTTATGTTTTTCATTATTTATTCTCTGCGACAAGTTCAATATATTTGTTATTCATTAATTCCCAATATTCTTTTCCGGTAATATCTCCAACTTGAAGCCGTTGATTGAGCTGAATCATGAGATCCAAAATTCCAGGAACCGCATTATCCATAAAGTAACCGACACGTGTATTCTCTGTAGCTTTGAAAGTTTCACTCATTAATGGGGACATTTCCACTTTGGTTTTGTCAAAATTAACAGTGACTGAAAATCCAGCCTCCAACCATTTTTGTGCAATGTCAGGATTCATAAAGGTATCAATAAAATCTAATGAGGCTTGCTTCTTCATTGGATCAATATCACCATTCAATGCCCATGAGCCATCTATTGCACTGACTAATGTTTTCGGTAAATTTACATCTTTGTTAGGAAATACTGTCACTCCAATGGGAAAAGGGTAGTCTTTTATTTTGTTTGCAGTTGAATTTCCTGACAGCAGAAACACTGTTTCATTTCGGCCATATAAAGTAACTACATCCGCTGATTTAATTGTAGTTATTTCATCTCTAAAATATCCATTTTTAACCCAATTTTCTACTGTAACCAGTGCATCAATATAGGCTTTTTCAAAAGCAGGTGTGGTTTCAACTAGATAGTACCATTTATCAATATCCTCAGCAGGAACACTGTTAAGAACAATGCTGAAGATAAGCCAAAGCATATGAGTTGAACTCGCTTCTAATGGAATAAATCCTGCTTTTTTAATCGTAGCAAATTGAGCAATTAATTCGTCTAAATTTTGAGGTGCACTTAAACCAAGCTTATCCATAATTTCTTTGTTATAAAACAAAGTCCGAGGATAGTCGATAAATCCGACACTGAAGTACTGTCCTGGATGCCTTGCATTATTATATTCTATAGTGCCTGGCATTAATTTATCCATCCACCCCATTTGCTTTACTTCCTCAGTAATGTCTAACAAGTTATTGTTTTTTTCCAATATCTGTTGATTTAAATCATCCAAATAAACGAGCTCAGGACCTGCACCTGAATCAAAAGCAAGCTTATATGCCTGAGCATAATTTTCATTTGCGTTATGATTCACCTTGACATTGGGATACTTTTCATTAAACTTTGCAATTGTTTCCTTCATTAAATTTTGACGTGTTTCATCATAAAACCACGTCATCACATCCAGCTCAAAATTTAAATCTGCAGGGACTGGCGAAGTCTTAGCTTCTGTGTTCGTAGGTGACGGAGCTGTAGATGCGGTTGAATCGTTTGAGTTATTACTACATGCTGCTAAGAAGATAATCAAAATCATTGACAATACAACAAGCTTTTTTTGAACGTTCATTGAGTTCCCTCCATTTAATTTCTATTTATGTTACAACATGATTATAATTTATGAGTTAATAATATTACTTCATAAAATCAACAGAATGATGAATAGTTCTGTTGTTTTTATGAAGTAATATTATTGCTTAAGCTTTAAGATGAATATATAAACTCACATCTTAATAAAGAAAGAAGGACAATCGATGAATATGATCCTATCAGAGCAAGAAAAGAAAAACCTACTGCTCCATGCAGACTCTCTGGAATTAGCAGTTGAACAAGTTAACACCAATGGTTATGTCGTCATTGAAAATGTAATTGATTCAGAGAAAATATTAAATATTTCATTAAAGGCACAAGATTTAATTAAACAAGAGGTCATGCTCAAAGGTTTTAATACAGGAAAGAATCGCTTGCAAATGTATTTACCCTTTATGCATCCCTTTATCGATGATGAAATTATCGCCAATCCTATTGCCTTATCTATTATTGATGAAATTTTAGGTAATCAGTGCCGATGTGGTTATTTTGCTTCAGATACCGCATTCCCTGATTCAGATTATCAAACCGTACATGCAGATGCTTGGCCATTATTTCATGATTTTACAGGTTCACTTCCTACTTATAATCTGGTTGTTAACATTCCTCTAGTTGACACCACTTTAGAAAATGGTCCTCTAGAAATTTGGCCAGGCGGCACTCATTTGCTTCCTGACCATAAGGTGCACAGCACGTTAAAGGGTTTAAAAAATAAATATATAGATGTCAATCGTGCCTCTTCTTATATGGTATCTGAAAAGGTGTTAATGCCCGCAGGATCCATCGTTGTGAGAGATATGCGCACATGGCATCGAGGAACACCAAATCACTCAAACCATAATCGAACGAATCTTGCTTTTGTATACAGTAAGGCTTGGTATGGACTAAACGCGAATATCCAAATTCCTCAAGATACGTATGATTCACTATCAGATCGAGGAAAACGATTATTTCGATTTGAAAAAATTGGTTATCCGGTAAAAATGCCTAGCGAATTCTTAGGCGAATAGGAGGAATAAAATGGATATCGAAAAAGTTAAACTGTATTCACCTATTCTGCATTTTGATACAAACGAACCCTTTTATCCTGTAATTGTAGGCTATTCCATCGTAAATTCAATGGAGAATTCCCCATCATTCAATCGAAAATTTATTTACTTCAATGACGAATTGGATTATATCATTGAGTACGCTATTTACTGGGACTATGATATTCAGCATCTCTATGAGATGGAGCATGTATGGATGTACATTGCAAAGGACGGAAGCGTACTTGATTGCGAAGCTAGTTCTCATGGGCGATATTATAAGGGATTGTTATTGGATCGATCCAATTTAGAAGGAACTCAAATCCATTTATTCTCACAACCTGGTAAACACGCCTTTTTTCCAAAGGTTGAATATTTTGATTTATTTCCTAACTTATCGACGTGTACATATGAAGAAGCAGGAACAATGGGTTTACTAATTTCGGAGCTTTTTACTGGAGTGATTCGAACTGACATTGAAACAAACTATAAAGTTCTACATTATTTAAAAACATTTCGTTTCAGGCCTTCGATGATTTTTAAACCCTATATAATTCCTTCCGATCATTTTGTACCATGGAAATTATTGAAGGAAGAGATTCCAATCAGAGTCGCCACACAACTAGCATATATTGAATCAAAGGTTATATGAATAAGAAGACCTTTCGATTAGGTATGATCAGTTATTGGCACGTTCATGCATGGGACTACACGAAGCAAGCACTTGAACATCCCTTGACAGAAATCGTTGCGATCTGGGATGAAAATCCTGATAGAGGAAAGCTAGCAGCTGAACAACTGGCTGTTCCAATTTACAACAACTTAGATCATCTTCTATCGTTGACTCACATCGATGCTGTTATTATCAGTGCCCCCACACGCATGCATCATGAGCTCATCATGGCCTCCTCTAGAGCGGGAAAGCATGTTTTCACAGAAAAAGTATTGGCACCTAATCTTAAGGAGGCCCTAGAGATCGGTTCAGAAGTGCTAAGAAGTAGAATTATATTAACAGTATCTCTTCCTCGTCTTCATATGGGGATAACCTTGACGATACAACATCTACTTAATCAAAATATACTTGGCCAAATTACGAAAGTACGCGTCCGTGTAGCTCATGATGGTGCGATAAGTAATTGGCTTCCAGCACATTTTTATCACTTAGATGATTGCCTAGGCGGTGCACTAATCGATTATGGATCTCATTCACTTTACTTAACTCGACTTTTCTTAAATCAAGAAATTATCGATGTATCCGCTAGATTTACTTACTTGACAGGGAAAAGCGTCGAAGACAATGCAGTTGTTGTGATGACCACAAAAAACGGTGCGATTGGTATTGCAGAGGCTAGCTTTGTGAATAAGAATACTCCTTTTACCATAGAGATTAATGGAACCGAAGGGTCATTAATGTATGGTACCCCTGAAAAAAAGTTGTTATTGCGTTCCACCCTTGACGGCTCAGATCAAAAATGGAATGAGCAATCTCTATTAAGCGATAGAGAAAGTCCATTCCATCAGTGGATTCATCAACTTCAGTCAAATATATTGGATCAAGAAAATATTAAAATTGCAATTGAATTAAGTAAGCTCGTTGAAGCCTCTACCCATTCTGCTCGAGAGAATCGAGTATTACAAGTTTAATCGCTTATTAAAATAATCCTCTTCGCTGCTTTTAGGGCGTCAATCACCTTGTCACCTCACAAATCGAATTCATGATCCTCCGTTTGAAGCTCGGGATGGGCTAAAATGTGATGTTTGAGCCAATTGACTTCAACGATAAGTTGGCTAACCCGCTTTTCTAAGATTCTCTTGTTTAGACTCATATTCTTTCTGGATCTTCTCTGCCTTACTTGTTCCCTTATCAAACACCATAGAAGCTCATTCCAACAACTCAGACTTCCACCGGTTGATCATGACCGGGTTCAACTCATATTTGGCTGCAAGCTCATTGACGGTATGCTCTTCCCGCATGACCTCAGGTAAAATCTTCGTTTTAAATACTGAGGTAGATCGGTTTCTTTTCTCCATAATTTCATGATAACTTATTGATCACGCTCCTGTGTCCCACCCTATGGGAGCTTTATAGTCCGTGCATTCATTTCCTGATAAAAAAAATACCTCCACTTATTCGTAATAAACGAATTTGAATGAAAGTAGTCAGGTCAACCCAGAAACAGACTTCATTACCTTGATTTCAACCGTTTGAATCTATAATATATTTTGCATCCGATACAATACCCGTTGATTGCAAGAAGTGCTGCAGATGCGACCATTGCTGCGAATATATAACTTGCAACAACAAATCCAATGAGGTACAAAAGTACCGAAATACTTAGAAGAATTATAGCTATAGCATTATTAAATTTCTGAAGTTCTGCAGCCTCCGTTTCTTCATTATTTACTTTTTTGGTAATGATTTTTTGTGCTATTTGAACAAAAATATTATATTTCATACCAAATTGAAACCCTATCACTTGAATAATTAACACAAGAGCGATAAGGATAGGCTGTTGCAAAATCATGGATAGGATGAGCAATAATACGATCCCCCATTGATTGGCTCGTATTAGTGAAATGGGTATATCCTTCATATGTATAATCCCCTTTGTTAATTTAATTAATTCGGATGAGCAATTTACCCTCTTCATTTCGACCAAGTTGTATTCCACATCGAGGACAGACCATATTCTGATCAGATAGCTGTATAACACTTTGACAATTCGGACAAATTTCAGGTTCAGATTTAACAAGCATTTTTTTGAATTTGAAAGAAACCTTAACGACTTTATAAATAATATAAATAAATAGAGCAACAAATATAAATCTGAACAACGAAACAACCCCCTAAACAGGATCATATATACAATATAGCATAGCCAATACATAAAGCCAACTAAAAAAATAGGAATACTTAATTAAGTATGATCTTACATTCCAAATATTACTTCCCATACTGGCTTGGTTTGACCACCAGGGAATAAAATGTAAAGCAGAATATAAACCATGACTCCAGTAGGTGCTGTGCATAACCACACAATTGCAGCAACACGTCCAATTTTCTTGTGTTTGAAAAACACTTTCTTGTACGCATGCCATAAAGTAATTAGACCCAGAACTCCACCCGTCGTAGCTAGTAGAATATGCGAGATAAGAAAAATATGATAGGGAAGCTTCAAACTCTCTGGTCCACCATATGAAGTATTCCCTTCGAAAAGTGTTCTAGATACATATATGATGAAAAATGTTAACGCACTTATTGCAGCAAGAATCATTAGTCTCATGTGAATTTGTTGATTACCCTTGACGATATGATACCAACCAAAGGCAACAAAAATCGCACTAATTACAATAAATAATGTACTGATCGTTGGCAATATCATGGTTTATACTCCTTTATTAAACACGACTAATGTTATTCAATGTATTCTCGTATATGATAATGTTCCTACATCTATAATGTAACTCATTATGTTGATTCAATTCAATATATTGATTCAATTCAATATTTTGATTGAATTCATATGTTCTATATTCATTTCTATTTCGTTTTCTTTTTCTCTTTCCTTACGAAACCATCCAAAAAATACAATGGATAATGCAATACCATATACGATCTCTTGAATAATCTTCATAATTACTCCGCCAAGTTGTTGATCATTCAAAGGAGTCAACCAATTGAATGGCAGAATGTTTTGAGTGTACGTGTCATATAAAATTGTATTTGCAAAAATAATTAAAGCACAAGCAGGCGTCAGCAATATTCCATTACCAAAAATATAGGCAATTTTTTTGAGATCACTTAAACCATTGCATTCTGGCAACTGACCAAATACTGGAAACCACATGAAGAAAGCAGTTACCATTAAAAGAGAGTGATACCAAAAGTGTAGCCACTCTATTCTCATTAATCCATCCATGATATAAGGCATATGATAGATCGATATTAACATATTGAATGTAAATATCGCAATTAACGGTCTAGTTGCAAAGTAAAATATAGGTCTGATCCAGCTAATATTTACAAAAGGTCTCAATAACCATGCAGGAATTGCATACCATATAAATATAGGCACAGTGAGGAAAATAATGGTTTGTTGAAACATGTGTACACTAAACAAATAGTGATGACCGAGAAAATTCAATGGGCTTCCTTGAGCTATATAGAATAATACGAGTCCTGTCATGAATGATATCTTTTGTTTCAGACTCACTTGTTGATCACTATTATTGTTAACTTTGGCGTTATTGGCGATGTGGACATATGAAGAAGCAATGACAACAAGGATCAGTATAAGTAACGGATTCCATAAGTCAAAAAAACTACCCAACTCATGAAGTCTGCTCATATTCATTCGCTCCTTTCCCTATATCATAAAAAAGAAGAAGACTTTGTGATAACAAAGTTCTTCCTAGGAAACTTAAACCCACACCCAATAAACAGCTGCCGCTACAGCAGTTAATGCAATAAATGCGCCAAATCCTATAAATAATAATGGGAAAAAATGACCTCTGTCTTTGCTGTGCATCCAAAACAATAATTGTACGATTGCTTGCACAATTCCAAGCCCCAAGATAAATACAAGTAAAATTGTCCGATCCATATCACCATATATGACTGCTGCAAAAGCAAGCATGGTTAATAGTATCGATAAAATGTAGGTCAGGTAGTGATTTCTAGGTGATTCATGCTTTTGACGTTTATTTGTTGTAGATGCTTCATGAGAATGATTGCTCATTTACATACTCACCTTCCCCATTAGGTAAACGACTGTGAAGATAAATACCCAGACCAGATCGATAAAATGCCAATATAATCCAGCGACATAAAACTTGGGTGCAGTAACTACTGTTAATCCTTTTTTCAAGCCTTGTATCATCAAGAGTGAAATCCATCCGATTCCGAAAGCTACGTGTGCCCCATGAAAACCAACAAGTGTATAAAACGATGTTGCAAAAGCACTTCCTGAAAATACATGTCCTTCGTGTACGTATTCAAAAAATTCGAATATTTCTAACCCAAGAAACATTGCTCCGAGTAACACAGTGACCAGCATCCAACTTAATACGCCTTTAATATTATTTTTGTGCAAGGCCATTGTAGCGAACACACTTGTTAAGCTACTTGTTAACAAAATAAATGTAGACCACGCAACCGTACTGATAATGAATAACTCATCAGCTGTAGGTCCAACTGGCACTGAATCACGAAGAGCAATGTAAGTAGCGAATAAACAACCAAATAAAACAACTTCTGCACCCAAAAACAACCAGAAACCAAGAACTTTATTTCTACCTTCAAGCGTAGCTGATTCTAAATGCGAAGGTACAACACCACTTGCAAGGTGAGTAGGTGTACTCATACTCTCACCTCCTTATGTTCTAACTCATCAGGTTCTATATGATAGCCATGATCATCATATATAGAGCGGAACACCATAGCGACTATAGTGATCAGTATGCCTCCGCCAGCAATGAGATGATAATGCGTCATGAATCCGTATCCTGCGATGAATAAACCAACTGACATGACTAATGGTATGATCGTAGGTGATGGCATATGAATTGAACCAACGGGTTCTGCAGGAATCATTTCTTTGTTACCATCCATCTTCTCTTTCCAAAATGCATCTAATCCTCTTACTAAAGGCGTTTGTTTGAAATTATATTCAGGTGGCGGAGATGGGATTGACCACTCCAATGTACGCGCATCCCAAGGATCATCTGGAGCATCTATTGGTTTTCTTGTAGTTACTACGATATTGATTAAGAATACGATCATGCCTATACCCATCAAGAAAGCTCCGACTGTACTAATAAAGTTGCCTTCTTCTAATCCCACTCCAGGTAGATAAGTAAACACTCTTCGAGGCATACCCATGAGCCCTAGGAAATGTTGAGGGAAGAACGTCAAGTGAAAGCCAATAAAAAATGTCCAGAAGTGAACTTTGCCTAAAGTTTCATTCAGTAAACGACCAAACATCTTAGGCCACCAATAGTATAACCCCGCGAATAGACCTAATACTAAACCGCCTACTAGAACATAATGAAAATGAGCAACTACAAAATAAGTGTCATGGTATTGATAATCTGCTGTCGGCACTGAAAGCATTACTCCTGTTGTTCCACCCATGACGAAAGTAGGAATAAATCCTGTGGCCCAGAGGTTTGCAGTAGTAAACTGGATTTGTCCACCCCACAGCGTGAATAACCAGTTGAAGATTTTTACACCGGTTGGTACTGCTATCGCCATCGTAGCAATGGCAAATATTGCATTCGCTACAGGTCCCATTCCAGTCGTAAACATATGATGTGCCCAAACCATAAATCCGAGAAATCCTATTAATAATGTAGCAAATACCATGGAACTATATCCAAATAACCGCTTTCTCGAGAAAACACTTACGATTTCAGAAATAATCCCAAAGGCAGGTAGAATTAAAATGTATACTTCAGGATGACCAAAAATCCAAAATAAGTGTTCCCACAATACAGTGTTCCCACCTCGTGCTACATCAAAAAACGCTCCATTAAACAGTCGATCAAACATTAGTTCCACAAGAGCAACTGTAATAGCAGGGAATGCAAGTAAAATCAGTCCTGATGTAATTAATGATGCCCATGTGAACATCGGCATTCTCATATACGTCATACCAGGTGCCCGCATGTTAATAATGGTGACTAAGAAGTTGATTCCTCCGATTAACGTTCCTATACCTGCAATCTGAAGACCAATCACATAAAAATCAGTTCCGTTAAACAACTTGGCGTCATCGACTAGTGTCGATAGAGGTGTATATCCAGTCCAGCCAGCATCAGGAGCTCCTCCTAAAAACCAACTCGTATTCATGAGAACACCGCCAGCAAAGAAGAGCCAAAATCCTAAAGCATTCACGAATGGAAAAGCTACATCTCTTGCACCAATTTGCAATGGAACCACTGCATTCATGAACGCAAAAATAACAGGCATGGCTGCGAAAAATATCATCGTTGTACCATGCATCGTAGTCAGTTGATTAAATGTGTCTCCAATGAATATTTTTTGATCTGGAAACGCAAGTTGTATACGAATCAGTATGGCTTCTATTCCTCCTAAAATGAAAAAGAAACCACCTGCAACCAAATACAAAATGCCAATCTTTTTATGATCGACAGTAGTTAACCAATCCATTAAACCTGAATATTCTTTCTTTGTGTGAACTTGTGCCAACACGATTACCTCCTTTTCCCAAACATCTGTTTATTTCAAGTTGTTCAAATACGTAACAATGTCATTGATTTGATTGTCATCTAATGGTCCACCTAGAGATTGACCAAATGCAGGCATCTTATTTCCGGGTTTCTGATCTTGCGGATTAGCAATCCACTTAGCTATATTCTCTGGTGTATGCTCTAAAACACCTGCAACTAAAGTGCGATTCGCAAACCCATTTAGATTAGGCCCTAAACCAAGTCCGTCCACACTAACAGCATGACATGACAAGCAATTATCTTTGAACAATTGCTCTCCCGCGGAAGCATTCGCAGGTGTTACTGCAGGAGATTTGAGCTTGGCTATCCAAGCATCAAAATCTTCTTCTGAAACTGAAACAACATTGAAATTCATCAATGAATGGGATGCACCGCACAATTCAGCACATCTACCTTTGAATGTATCTATTTCATCAGCTTCAATCGTAAATCGATTGGTTTGACCTGGATTATTATCTGTTTTACCTGCCAATGAAGGAACCCAAAAAGAATGTTTGACGTCAGCTGCTGTTAATTCAATAACAATCTTCTTTCCTGCAGGAACAACCATGTCTTGTGCAGTAACAATTCCTAATTCTGGATATTCGAATTGCCACCAGAATTGATTAGCTGTTACCTTAATCTTAATTGCATCAGGATCTTTACTGTAATCTGTGGCGTGCTTAAATGTGTACGTTAGTGTTGGTACTGCTAATACAATAAGTAATAAGATAGGTATAGCCGTCCAAATAAATTCAAGCGTATGATTCCCTTCCACTTGCTTAGGAAGGCCCACTTGATTCTTCCTTTGACGAAATCGAATCATGACATACACATAAATTACAAAAACCACAACAATGACAAATGTCATTATAAAAAAGCTTAATTTGATAAGATCATATTGTTCTTGTGCAACAGGCCCTCTAGGTATCATAGCAGAGAGAGTATCGCTTCCACACCCTGTTAACAAAAACGTCATTACCGCAATGAGAGGTAGTAGACGCCACTTCCAAATTGTATTCATTTCATCAACCTCACTTTTAGTGCGCTAATTTAAGTAATTGTTATCATTTTGCATCCAATTATATTGCTTTATTAACTATAAACTTCAGTAATTCCTTTTGTCAATCAATATGGGGGAGTTCACAAATTGTTCTAAAAAGCAGTGTGCGTATTATGTTTTATTTCACTATCTGATTGATATTCAATTTATTTAATTGAGAATTATCAAGTGTTTTTTTGTGCATAATATCTTTCTAAATACAGAAGCTAAATAAGAGGATATGCATCGAATGGAGGTTTCTGACTTGATGTTTGTAAGATCACTTTTGTTTGCTCATTTATGTATGTGTGTTACTGTGTTGTTGACGTCATGTTATCAAGAGAATAAAGGCTTGTCGAACGCCCAAATTAACGAAAAAACAAATTATGCTGCTAGAGAAAACGATGTCAAGCATCAGAAAGAAAGATCTTACCAAACACAACAGATCTATGGTTCTGTTACACATGACGCGAAGGAATTAGGTTACAGTTCATTTTTATCGAATGAAGTTTCTAAAGTACATGGCGTAAATACTGCGATTGTATTAATGACAGACCAACATGCTTATGTCGCGATTATCATAGATAATTCGATTTCTGGTACCAAAGGAAAACAGCGGGAAACGAACAATCGAGGCACAATTGTAGGTATGTACGATACACGTACCCCTTATTCAGATGGTATCCCTCCAGGGGATTTACACAGTGGTGCGAACAATCAGGAAACCAGCATCCATCATGATTTTTTAACCCATCAGTTCAAACAATCCATAGCTGAGAAAATCCGTGTCCTACAGCCTTCTATAAAGGATGTCTTTATTTCAGCAAATCGCGACTTTATCAATAGCATGAATCGGTATTGGATTGAACATACTACAACTCATTCTCTTCATAGCTATATTCCTGAGTTTAATCAGCTTGTTAATCGAGTATTTGGGAACGATCAAACCCTATTTGATCAATAATCAAAAGATGAAATTACCTTGAAATGGTTTCTATTTACTTGCCAGTGATGTAGAATGTGAGCTATACTTAATAATTTGATTACAAATAAGGGAGCTGGCAAGCTAGATGTTAGTAGGATTTCACAAACTAGGTATTCGCGACTCAATTGTCGAAAGTTTAAAAACCATGGGAGTTACCGAACCCACTCCGATTCAACGGGAAAGTATTCCATTATTGTTATCAGGGGCAGACCTTATTGCTCAAGCACAGACAGGGACTGGGAAAACTCTTGCATTTGTTCTGCCTATGCTTGAACGTATTGATGTGAACCAACATGAAATTCAAGGTTTGATTCTCACTCCAACTCGTGAACTCGCTATCCAAATCACTGAAGAACTTAATAAGCTTACTCCTCAATTAGGCGCTAAAGTTCTTGCAGCATACGGAGGCCAGGATGTAGAAAGACAACTAAAAAAACTTCTAAGTGCCATTCATATCGTAGTTGCAACTCCCGGTCGATTACTTGATCATTTACGTAGAGGTTCCATCCATTTCCACAAATTAAAAATACTTGTGCTTGATGAAGCTGATCAAATGCTTCACATGGGGTTTTTAACTGATGTTCAAGAAATTATCAATTTTACTTCACCCAAGCGTCAAACCATCCTTTGTTCAGCAACAATGCCTAAGCAAGTTCGTAACCTTGCTTTAACTTATATGCGCGAACCGAAAGAAGTGTCCATAGCAACGAAGCAAATTACATTAAAAGAAATTGATCAAGAAGTGATTCGAGTCACTGATCGAAGCAAGCAAGATGCTTTACTAGCCGTATTAGAACAATACCATCCCTACTTGTGTTTGGTGTTCTGTCGCACAAAACGAAGAGCTATACAGCTGAATGCTCTTCTTCAGGAACGTGGTTACTCCTCAGATGAATTGCATGGCGATCTATCTCAAGCTAAACGTGAACAGGTCATGAAGAAATTCCGAATCGCAAAAATTCAAATATTGATTGCTACTGATATAGCAGCAAGAGGCATCGATATTGAAGGAATCACTCATGTGATTAATTACGATATTCCTCATGATGTCGAAACATACATTCATCGTATGGGGCGAACAGGTCGAGCTGGTCAAACAGGTAAAGCTGTTACGTTCATTGCTGGAACTGATAAAATGTACCTTGATTTAATTGAGAATGGGATCAAGATGACGATTCCCCATGCGCGCATGCAGCTTAGCAAAGAGATATCTCCTGAGCCAAACAAAAAACAACACTCAACTAGGACTGCAAGTGATCATCTCCCTAAACCTGAAAATTATGCAAAGAAAAGCAAGCCGTATCCACGAGCGAAGTCCTTCGATGGTGAGAGATCCACTGCAGGAGCTAAGCCGTATCCACGAGCGAAGTCATTCACAGGGGCCAAAGCACCTGCTGGTGCGATATCATATGCAACTGTGAACTCCAAGTCAAGCAACAAAGTGAAGTCTGCACACAAACCGCGCAAATCATAATTTTTGCGCGGTTTTTACTACTTTACCAATTGTATGTAAAGTTGTATCATAAACAAACAACCCTACCACATGGATATATTCATTAACCTTACTAGAAGGAGGTATGTACTGATGTATACCTTAAAAGAATTCGAGAAAATATTTGTTTTCACTGGTCCACACGGCGCAGGACGCAAAACTGTAGCTGAAATGTTAGGTTCCACGCTCAATATGAAACAGGTGCTCTCTCATACATCTAGACCTCAAAAACCAACCGAAGTACACGGGCAGGACTATTTTTTTATCACGTCACCACAATTTGATGAACTAGAATCAGCAAATGAATTTATTGAAATTAATCAAATTCGACAATATCGTTATGGTATCAAAAGTGTAGACATCGAAAAAATGTTTCAATCCATTGGAAGTATTTATCTGATCCTAAACCGTTACGGTGCAGAAACCTTAAAAACATTATATGCAGGAAATGTGATACGAATATGTATACACGCAGATATTCAAGTTCTCAAAGAACGAATGCGTGAAAGCGGAGATTCAGAAGATCTGATAGCGCAATATTTATCCTTATATAACGAGGAAATGGATTATCGACATGAATGTGAGCATATTATTGAAAATATAGACCTGGCTCATACGGTATTTGACTTAACAAAAATACTAGATACTTATTTACAGCGAAATCTCATTGATTTAGATTAATCCTCAAGATGTCTTGAATGATATCTCGCTACTTCTTTTAAATAAACGATTTATTTCTAATGGCTTCTGATTGAGAGTTAAGGAGTATTCAATATGAAAGTAACCTCCATAGAACCTACACCAAGTCCTAATACCATGAAGCTAACACTCGATATTCAATTACCCATCGGACAAAGATTCACTTATAAGAGAGAATCTGCAAGCCACGCACCTGAGTCCATTCGTCGTTTACTTGAAATCCCCGGTGTGCTAAGTATTTTTCATACATCTGACTTTCTGGCGATTGAGCGAATCACGAAATTCGATTGGCAAGGAATACTTTCCGATGCGCGAAGCATTCTAGGTGGTTCTCCATTATCCATTGACCAGATCTTTCAGCCCAGCCTTTCAGATGTCAACTTTGGGCAAGCTCATGTTATGCTTCAAATGTTTAGGAATCTCCCTCTTCAGGTCAGAGTGCGATCATCGAGCGAGGAGGTTCGACTTGCCATGCCAGACAGATTCACTCAAGTCGCTATTCAAGCAGGAAAAGCTTCCTCTGATTTCATCAAAGAAAGAAAGCTAGTAGATTTAGGTGTTCGCTATGGCGACTTACACGAAATCGCTCATGAGATTATTTTAGAACAAGAAGCGATGTGGAGTGACTCTGAATTACAAACATTTGTGAACCATATGCTTGGAAGTAATCCTGATCATGCCGCAATAACTCCAAACGCAACAGATCTCAATCCTCCGCCAACACATCAAACTTTTGAAGTGGAATCCGTTACAGCGCTTATTCGTGATCCCCAATGGAAGGTGCGCTACTCAACACTCAAACACATAAAGCCGTCTCTGCAAACACTCCCTCTCCTCCTGATTGCTCAACAAGATGAGCAAGTACTCATTCGTCGACTAGCAACAGTGTATCTTGGAGATATAAAAAACCCTGTAGTTCTCCCTCATCTGTACCATGCGCTACAAGATCGCTCGCCTATTGTTCGACGAACAGCAGGTGATACGTTATCTGATTTAGGTGATCCACAAGCAATCCCTGCAATGATTCTAGCGCTAAAAGATGTGAGTAAACTTGTTCGATGGCGAGCTGCTCGTTTTTTGTATGAGGTTGGCGATGAATCCTGTTTGCCAGCACTGCAAGAAACTGTTGAAGACGATGAATTTGAAGTTCGAATGCAAGCACAAATCGCGCTTGAACGAATTTATTCAGGAAACCTAGCTGAAGGTACTGTGTGGCAACAAATGACAAAAAGAAAAGAATAAGTGGATATCACCTATTCCTAGTATATCGTGTAATGCGTCTCCGTTATTTATGTAAAGCAGCATTCATCTCAAATTCATTAATTTCTTGGAGTACGCCATTCCACAAATGTATCCGAGCTTGCAAGGCTTGATGAGCAATTTGTTCCACTTCTGCGATTCGATCAGCACGTTCGTCACATAAATATATAAGTAATTTTTCGGATAAGGGTCCGTGTTCATCTCCATCTAATTCAATGTGACGTTGTAGGTAGTAAGTTAACCAAGGTACATGTGACTCCGACATCTCTAATTCATGAACTAATACACCAAACATCTCAGGAATGATGTCTTCTCTGCCATAAAAAAATGCAGCAGCAACTTCATGAGGCTTCCCTTGCATAGCAATCGTCAAGCTATTTTTCACGAAATCCGCTACAGTAGTGGGAATGTCTTCAGAGGCTAATGCTTCAAACACATGAATGCCGTTGCGTAGACGTTCAAAGAAATGATCTATCGGACTTGTCTCTGATTTCACTTCGCTCATCGCTTTTCGATAAAGATCAAAATGGCTGATATAGCTACCCATACCATCTTCGTCTGTTTCTTCACCTAGTACGATTTCGTTAATAAAACGTGCAAAAGGTGCTGCATGGTCCGGCATCCATGGTACACGTACACATGTTAGTTCTTGCTGTAGCTTTTTGAGTAAACTCATAAAATCCCACACAGCAAACACGTGGTGTTTCATGAAAATACGAATATGGTCAGGAGTATCTAATTTTTTGTACATGGGATGCTTTAGAAGTTTTTGCTTAACTTCGTATAACGATGTGAATTCAATTCTTGTCGTATTCATAATCATCACTTCTCCAATTCGTTGTGCTTTACTTCATCATAATACCTACTTCATCAAATTACTAACGAACAATTTGTGAATGTGTTCTCTTACTTTAATAATTATGTTAAACTTAAATTGTATCGCGACTTAATTGGTTCTGACGGGTTCTTATTAAATATTTCGGATTGTTTGTAAATCATTGGCATATATATGCGCTTAGTTTCACATATTAGATAGTACGTGTACTCGATGAATCTGTATTCAAGTCAAATGTACCACATGTTCCCAACAAGTGTTTTTACATCTATATACTCTGTGTTGAACTGGAGGAAGCCGAAATGTATTTTTCAAAACGTAATGAGGAAGTCGTCGTTCAAGAGGAGACGCCTATATGGATGTGTACGACGAATGAGTGCTCGAGTTGGATGAGAGAAAATTTCTCCTTTATCGAAAAGCCTCTTTGTCCGTTGTGTAAATCCGAAATGGTCAAACAAATGAAAATGTTGCCTTGCTTAGCGAATAATACCAAAAAAATCTCTACCCATTGATTTGAAAGAAGAACACCTACTCATCGAGTAGGTGTTCTTCTTTCAAATCCCATGTCCATATATTGTACATGTTTACTTCACTTTCAACCAATACATCATTGATTGTGCGTCGTATGTTTAAGATCTCTACACCATAGGATCAACTTCGGCTTCGTAATTAACATGCTCTAGACCGAATCCGAACAATTTATAAAATTCCTTGCGGTAACCTTCTATATCAGATATTTCAGATAAGTTAGCTGTATGTACTTCATCCCATAGTCTAGCAATCTGAGTTTGTACTTCTGGACGCATCTCCCAATCATCGATACGAATTCGTCCCTGATCATCTACTCGAACAGGCTCCTGTGTGTATAGACGTTCACTGAACAAACGGTGCATTTGTTCAATACAGCCTTCATGTATCCCTAGGTCTTTCATGATTTTGTATAACAAAGAAATATATAGTGGAACAACAGGTATAGCTGAACTCGACTGTGTAACCAACGCTTTGTTCACTGAAACAAATGCTCTCCCTGATTTAGATCGAAGTAATTCGTCTAGTTTATGAGCAGTCGCTTCTAAATGGTCCTTGGCTCGACCAATCGTACCTTCTCGATAAATATCTTGAGTAACCTCTGGACCTATATAGGAAAAAGCAACTGTCGTCACCCCATTAGCCAGAACACCTGCTTGATCTAATGTGTGGATCCACTGTTCCCAATCTTCGCCACCCATGACTTTCACTGTAGCTGCAATTTCTTCTTCCGTAGCTTCAGGTATCTTTACTTGAGTGACTTCTCCCGAATGGAAATCTACTGTTTTATTCTCATAAGATGACCCGATTGGTTTAAGAACTGATTGATATGTCAACCCACTTACAGGATCCATTCGTCTTGGCGAAGCTAAACTATAGACCAATAAATCGATTTGCCCCAATTGACTGCGAATGCGTTCTATTGCTTCTTGCTTAACTTCATTAGAGAACGCGTCTCCATTGATATGTTCGGCATATAATCCTGCTTCTCTAGCCATACGCTCAAAAGCCGCTGTGTGATACCATCCTGCAGTACCCGTCCGATCTTCTGATGCGGGCTTGTCAAATATGACACCTAACGTTCCTGCTTTTGCACCAAATGCTGCAGTAATTCGAGCAGCCAATCCAAAGCCCATCGATGCGCCTATCACGAGCACTCGCTGAGGTCCTTGGATCATAGGCCTTGCTTTTATATAATCCACTTGTTGCCGAACACTTTCACTGGTGCCAACCGGATGAGCTGTCGTACATATAAAACCTCGCATTTTGGGTTTAATAATCATGATGGTGTTCCTTCCATATTGAGAATTGGTACCTGATTCTAACCATAGTATCGCTGATTGCCTATGTAGATGCAAGTAGTAAGCCTATAAGATTTTGGATAAAAATGATTTTGTGCGTGGATGCTCTGGTTGCTCGAACAATTTCTTAGGGCTTCCTTCTTCGATAATCAAACCATCTTCCATAAACAGCACACGATCTCCAACTTCTCGAGCAAATCCCATTTCATGGGTAACCACGACCATCGTCATGCCTTCAAGTGCTAAGCTTTTCATCACTTGCAACACTTCCCCGACCATTTCGGGGTCAAGCGCAGAAGTCGGTTCATCGAACAACATGATTTGTGGTTGCATCGCTAATGCTCGTGCAATCGCTACTCGCTGAGATTGTCCACCTGATAATGATGCAGGAAAAGCGTGCGCTTTTTCACGCAAACCTACTTTATCAAGTAATGCAATCGCTTTAGTCTGTGCTTCATGCTTCGACCATTTCCTCACTTGGATTGGAGCAAGTACAATATTATCCAGTACAGTGAGATGGGGGAAGAGGTTGAATTGTTGAAAAACCATACCGATGTCTTTGCGAATCATATGAATGTGTGTGCGATGATCCATCAATGAAACTTCATGAATATATATATTTCCTTCTTCAGGTTGTTCTAATAAGTTAAGACAGCGGAGGAATGTAGATTTCCCTGAACCTGATGGTCCAATAATCACGACAACTTCTTGATTGTGAATTTCCAAATCAATGCCACGAAGTACTTCATTGTCTCCATATCTTTTTTTAATGCCTTGTACTCGAACAATAGGCGTCACTAACTCACACCTTCCTTTCCATGTAAACCAAAAGTTTATTTAGGGAATACGTCAAAATAAAATAAATGAGTGCTGCGGTAAGATACGATTCCCAAACACGATAATACTGCCCTCTCATCGCATTGCTCCAGTACATTAATTCTGGAGCAGCAATCACAGCAACCAGAGACGAATCCTTAATCAGTACAATAAACTCATTCCCAAATGCAGGTATCATTCTACGAATCGCTTGTGGGAGTATAATATATCTCATGGACTGGAAAGATGTCATTCCTAATGAGTTCGCTGCTTCGCGTTGACCACGATCAATCGATTGGATTCCTGCTCGATATATCTCGGCTGTATATGCAGCAGAATTCAGTGATAATGAGAGAACTGCTGCAAGAATCGCATTCGTCGTACCCAAAAGCAATGGAACAAGTCCAAAGTGAACAAGAAATATTTGCAAAATCAACGGTGTGCCTCTAAAAAAGTTAATATAGCAAGCCATCGGATACGTTACATACCAACGTGGAGACATTTTCCCGAATGCAATGAAGAGTCCTATGATTGCTCCTAGTATGATCGATGCCATTGATATGGTAATCGTCAGTAAAGTTCCTTTGACAAGCAGTGGTGCATATTCCCAAATGATATCAAATCTAAAGTCCATCGAATTCCCCCTTTCCACAATTTAACATAAAATGAAAGATGAGAAAAGCATGCGAACAAAAAACGTTGCGCATGCTTGTTCACCCAACTACTGGAAATCTCTTATTTCAAAAGATTCGTTAGATCAGGAGTCTCCACGAACCAAGATTTGTAGATTTCAGCGTATTTCCCATTCTCAAGTACTTTCTTGATAGCAGGATCAAGCTTAGCTTTCAAATCACTGCCTTTGGGAAGGAGTATGCCATAATATTCTCCTGCAAAATTCGTGCTATCAAACATACCTTTGAAGTTTTTGTTAGGGTTGTTTTTGATGTATTCACCTACAACTGTATTGTCTGCTACAACAGCATCTACACCGCCACTATCAAGTTCTAGTAAAGCTATTGCATTGCTTTCGAATCGCTTGAGATTCGTATTATCCTTACCCATAATTTCTGTCATGATGATATCTGCTGTAGTTGAATTTTGAACGGCTACTTTTTTATCTTTCAGATCTAAGGCATTCGTAATTGTGCTGTCTTCTTTCGTCAAAATCATATTGGTAGATTCAAAATAGGGGATCGAATAATCGTAGGTCTGCATTCTCTCTTCTGTGATCGATACACTAGAAATCCCTGCTTTGTATTCTTTACCTTGCTTCACACTTTCTAACATGGTATCCCAACCAATATTCGTCAATGTATATTCAAGACCAGCTTCTTTCATGACTGCATCTAAGAAATCCATATCGAACCCTACGATCTGATCTTTATCCATGTATTCCATGGGAGCGTAAGTTGCATCAGTAGCAATTTTAATTTTGTTTGAACTACTTGTACATGACATAAGCAAAGAAGAAATGACAATAAGGACAACTACGATCAAATACTTTTTCATAACCACAGACCCTCTCCTTATTCATAGTTTAGTTTTTTATTGATATACAGATTCTACCAGTAAATGAACATTTGTTCAACGAATTTCTATATCGTTCATAATCATCACACGTAGGATGTTGTCTGTGAATCAACCTTTCTTTCCATGGAGATCCATACTAGACCAACAACCATACAAATCGCACCAAGCAATTGCCATATCTGCAAGCGTTCATCGTACATCACAAATCCTGAAACCACAGCTGCTACTGGAACCACATAACGAAAGAAATTCGAGCTGGTTGCTCCTATTCGATACATGCATGAATTCCATAAAATAAATGCAATGATTGTGCAAAAAACCACATTATATCCAATGATCCCGAATTCTAAGCTACTTAATGATAGCCAAGACACTTTCTGCCATGAGTCTAGAGTAAATGGAAATAGAAATATAACACCAAACATGATTTGCCACGTTGTTACGCGTAGTGCAGAGTATTTCTTCATTAATTGCATACAACCTAGATTCATGAGGGCGCCGAGAATACTTACACTAAGTGCTGCCAAATTACCTAGGATATGCGAAGAAGATAAGTTGATTCCTTCTTTTCCACCGAGAATCACTAGGGATACGCCTAACATCGCAATGGCTCCACCGATAATTACTCTACTTGTGATATTCTCTTTCATGAATAATGGTGAAAACAACGCGACGAATATGGGCCACGGAGCTACGTTCAATAACGATGCATTGGCAAGTGTAGTGTGCTCTATCGAATACATCACAATCATTTCAAGCAAGGTCACCCCGACAAATCCAACGATCAACAGCACCCCTACATCTTTCAAATGAATTCCGATATACCCTTCTTTCAGCTTCAAAATGAGGAAAAAGAATGGAACCGCTATACCGAATCGTAAGAACACGAATAATTGGGGGTCGAACGTGTCCATCCCTAATCGACTGATCCCAAAATTAAAACCCCACAAAGCAGCAGCCACACATAGACCTGCTATATACAGCCATTTGCTATCCATTCCTAAATCCTCCGATACGTACACATTTTCTATACGTTGCACCTGTATGCGTTGCACTTGATACCCTATGCTACGCGGCTTACCGATTCTACAGCAAATCTTCGCGTATCGGTGTAAATGTCTCGATTACATGCGAATCTTCCACTGCGATTACCCCATGAGGGACTTGACTAGGGACATACAGTAATTGCCCGCTCGAAATCTCGACTTCTTTACCCTCTAAGGTATACTTCAATCTGCCCTTCATACAATACGTCATCTGTTCATGCGGATGTTGGTGGATGGCACCTTGTGAACCTTGGTTCAATATAATTTCTATAGCCATCATTTGACCTTCTGCATGTAACACCCGTCTTTGGATTCCTTCACCAGCTTCTGTCCAGTTTGTGAGTTGTTGCACTGTGTTTCCTCCTCTCGTATTTCGCTATTAACTCCATTATGTGCATATGCTTCAAATAAGCAAATAGTATTTTAATGAATCATACCCAAATCACGGAGAAGCTTAACCTAAATACCCGCTCCATCTTCATTAGATATTCGATTCTCTTCTCGGATCGTGCGGTACAAGCTTTGGATACCCCATGATGCAAGAAATAAGGCAGCGAGCACAATAATCACATAGGGGGAAGGCTCGATAAATATCTTAACTAATGCGAACGACATAACTAACGTAATTAACGGTGAAACGATCCATACGCGAATTATTTTGGAAATGATGCCTTTTTGCCAGATTTGAAATCCTTGGTTCGCTGTGCCCATCCCTAATATCGCTGTTGTTGTGATTTGTGTAAGTGGAACGGGTATTCCAAATAAAGAAGAGATAACCACTAGAATCCCACCTGTAGTCGATATCGCAAATCCTTGTAACAAGGACAATTGCGTGATTTTTTTGCCATTCGTCTCAAGAACTCTTCCACCTAGCCATATCGCGCCTAGTCCTACAAATACACCGCCGAGGACTGTACCTTGATGTACAGGTAATAACCCCGCCCCTACTATAGGTCCTATCGCATTAGCTACATTATTCATCCCTGCAGAGAAAGCTTCGAGGAAGCCAGCAGCAATGACTAATCCAATGAGAAGACGATTCCACTTCGAAGCATGATTCGCTTTTAACTCGGTATATGTACGTTCTAATCTTTTGATGAAAAGCCCAATGCTCCAAGCGCATAGAAACGCAATCAACGGAATACATATCCAGAAAAATACGATCATTGCTATTTTCTCGATATATACGGTTTGATATGCCACACCTACTCCTATAACTGAACCGACTGTGACTTCACTTGTAGATAACGGAATACCCATCACATTCGCTGCAAATAATGTCAATGTAGAAGTAAGCAGAATGATGATCACAAGCTGCACAGTCATGATCTGAGAAGGGATAATCCCTGAGCTTAACGTCTTCACGACCTCCCCACCTCCCCAGTATGCTCCTGCAAAAATACCCACTGCAACCAAACTAAGCGCGAGCTTCTTGTGGCGAATCGCTCCACTACCATAAGCAATTCCCATCGATGCAGCAGCACCGCTAGCTCCAATATTTATTGCAAAAACAAAAGCAAGCGCTATTGCTACCCAATGAATCGACATCGTGTGTTAACCTCCGGAAAATAGTTTATTCATTATATGAAATTACTTGGTTTAAATAAGTGTATAACGTCATATCAAGCTCATTTCACGATGTACCGAATAATCAATGACAATCATGACCACATTACACATATACCTATTGAAAGTTACACGTATATAGTAATAAATATCGATAATATATACTTTGATGCAATATGAGAACAATTATTAATCTACTACTCTTAGTATATTAAGGGAGGAGTTATCGTGTCGGTGTTATTACAGCTAGTAGGCGAAAAAATTCGTATGATACGTAAGTCCAAAGGTCTCACCCAAGAATCTTTAGGGAACAAATCGCAACTGAGTTTCAGTTATATCAGTGATGTCGAAAGAGGTACTCGAAATATCTCGCTTGAATCTTTAGAGAAAATTATTATTGCGTTGGAAGTAAGTCCTAGTGAAATCTTCGCGTTCCATGATATTTCGAGTGAATCAGGAATCGAAAACAAATACAGCATTATCGAAATGATCCGATCGATCCTCATCAAAAGAAATCTTGAAGAGGTAAAGTTTATTCATGGTGTAACCCATGATTCTTTTGTGATTATCGATAAAAATAAATCACAATGATACTTACCTATCCTCATCGTGCTTATTAATAAAGTATAAAAACTCTCCAAAAAGACGAAAATATAATAGGGCTAATGTGTTACTCTTATGCGATTATTCAGTATAAATAATATACTCTAATCATATAACACATTAGTCCTCATTATTCTACTCTTATAAGGGAAGGTGTTATGATGGCGGACTTGAAAACTCTAATTGGTGTACACATTCGTACGATTCGTAAATTCAAAGGCTACACGCAAGAAAGTCTTGCAGATCAGACTGGTGTTAGTTTCAGCTACATCAGTGATGTCGAGCGGGGAATCCGAAATATCTCCTTAATATCTTTAGAGAAGATCATTCATGCACTGCATGTTACTCCTTATGAATTATTTCATTTAGAACAGATCAGCAATCAACCAGATGTAGTTGAAAAAAGATTATACATTGATAAAATTCAATCTGAACTCATGCACAGGCATCAATTCGATGTGAAGTTCATTCACAAAACAGCCAGAGAATTCTCGCATATAATGGATCACTAGTTATCCATAGAAAAGCCTTATAGAATGATACATCTCATTCTACAAGGCTTTTGGTTTGCTTGCAGTTATCTACCGATATGACGTTTACTTATTGTTTCTTCGATGCTGCTTCGATATGCCCAAATGCCCAATAATCTGACTTCACATCCGTCCATGAAGGTTTAGTCAACTTGTCGAGGGGTGCTCGCTTGAGCAATCGATTGATAATCGTAACGGTCTCCGCTCGATTCAACTCATCATCAGGACGGAAATTACCCGAAGTGTCACCTATCATATATCCGACAGAAACAACTTTCTCGATTGCTGCACGATAGGTGTGTGTACCAATATCTTTTAAATTACTCGGCTTAGTTGCCGTCAAGTCCATCCATTTGACCAGGATATCTGCCATCTCACCTCGTCTTATCGCACGTTCAGGTAAGAATTGATCTGATGTATAGGCAGCCATCATGCCTTGAGTGCTTATAGCAGAGATTAAGGAATATGCCCAATGTGTTTGAGGTACATCCGAGTAAACAGGTACAGCTTTGATCGCTTTTTTGGTGGATAACCGTGAAATCATCGAGGCAATCTCACTTCTTTTCGTAAAAGCAAGCGGTTTGAACGTGCGGTCCGGATATCCCTCGATATAGGCAATTGAAGATAATTCTTCCTCATCTAGCGAAACAATCGTAAACGTACTAAACTTGTTAACCGTTATTCGATAATACAGTCCACACTCTGTTTCGATCAGTTCCCCTTTGTTCAGCTCGTTCTTACCATCCGTATGTTCGATGTAAGCCGATATGCTGTCAAGTAATTGCTTACGCTCGATAGGATTCAAACTGATATCCGCTGTTTCTAGGGGTAGTTCGATTTCTACACGTTGACCTTGGAGATTTGAATTTATGATGATTGGTAAGCTTTTGCGAGAAACCTCAATAGTTGAATCTCCTAATATTGCAGCAATGCCTTGCTTTAGTCGTGTTAAGATCTGTTCTATAGCCGATCCACCATTCACAGTTTGAATGGTAAAAGTAACATTTTTCAAGCTACCCGACAGTGATTGACGAGGTATCTTTATACTCATGTTTTCTCGAATAATAGTCAGATCTGCATTTTCCTTCAGAAGCTCTTGAACAACTTGTTGCGAGATATTAACCTCTAGTTCGTTACTGAAGCTCTTGAGACCTCTAACCACGATTTGTATCGTTTTATTCTGAGAACCCGCTAAATCTTTCATCGCTTGTTGAATATTTTCGAGCTTAATTTCAAGAATTTCTTTCAGTGTTCCATTGGATATTGTCCCGACATCTACTTTAGCAATGCCTGCGCCTTGGCTACAGGTAGATTTATTCTTCTTGGATGGGTCTAAATCGGTGTATACTGTGTTATCTACAGGGAATTCGATCAGTCGACCTAAATCAATCGGGAGTTGACGTTTTACAGTTAACGTATATATTCGTGACGTATTGAAATTATTACTTCGATAATTTATTGTAATCACTGTATTCCCAGTGCTTGCAATTGGAATCACTGTGCTTGGTACAGCATGGGAGAGATTTTGGAATGGTCCGCCATTAACGCTAAGTTTAACTTCCGCCATCAGATCATTGCTACTAACCATCGGTGTGATCGTTATGTTATCCAACGAATTCGATAATGTAACTGAATAATTGTTTTCATCGAAGGATACTTCAGGATTCACCTTTTTTTGACTCAAGATCATATCCGTTAATCCCACAGCAAGGATTCGCTTGACGTTGACTGTATAGGTTTTGGACAAGCCGGTGGTGTATGTCACTTTCACAGAGATCGTCGTAGTGCCGAATATCAACGGGATATCTTGACTCTCTCCTTGAAGATTCACATCGAGACCGTTGACACTTATCGATTCACCCTTATAGACTGCGGTCAATACCTTAATCGAATCGAAGCTGTTATTGGTATCTTCCAATTCAAGATCATATGTCAGTTGATTTTCACTAAATCCTGGACTTAACTCACCATGACTCATTGTGATTAAGTCGGCTTCACGAAAAATCGTTAGCGTATATACCCGACTCACGCTATGCGTCGTGCTCGAGTAGTTGAATGTAAGGGTTGTCGTTGCACCTTTTGTTAGTGGTATCTGTTGACTTGCAACTCCACTTGCTATCGCAACAGGCGTTCCGCCATCTACAGACATCGTGATTGTCGCATTAGCGTCTTCAGGATTCTTCGTCGGTGTAACGGTAATGGTTCCCGTCGAAGAAGGTACGCGTGTGCTGTAGGTCAATTCGTTCAAGCTTACGAGTGGGCTGATTTGCCCTTGGCTTAGACTGATGTTTGTGAGTCCCAAGATGCTACGTGTAATCGTCACGGTATACAGCTTAATCCTTACACCAACTTCATTCTTATGCTCGACTGTGAGGGTATTCGCTCCGATCGTTAGATTGATCGGCGCGCTTGCTACAGCTGTGACTACCACACCGTTGACGAGTACTGTATCTGCGTTACTTACTTTGGGGTATACGAGGATGGTTTTCGGTCCTGTATTCCCATCATAGACGGTCACGGCATAACTGGTAATGTCCGGGTTGAATAATGGGTTGAGTGTGCCTTCACTTAAGCTGAATAGATCATCCTCCCGTGTCAGTGTTACCGTATATACGCGACTCACGCTATGTGTATCGCTCTTATACGTTAGTGTGATGGTTCTATTCGTGCCCTTCTCAAGTGGAAGTATAGCGCTGGCTACTCCACTTGCTAGTGTCTCTAAGAGAGTACCTCCCTCACTAATCTCGATACGTGCATTCGGATCTTCGGGCGTTGCGTAAGCCGTGATCGTTGTCCCTGTTGTTAATGAAGATACTCTTCCGCTATAGGTATAGAGCGTTGAAGCAACGACTGGGCTTACTTGACCATCACTGATGGTAATAGCTGAAAGCCCAGGAATGGAGCGTATGACTTTCACTGTATAGGTGTTAAGCGTTACTCCCTCTGCATTCTTATGCACCATGGTGATCGTGTTCTCACCTAGACTCAATTCAATTTCTTGACTGGCTACACCGTTGTTCACGAGTTGATTGTTCACGAATAGTTGATTCCCACCGTATACTTGTGGTGTTACAGTGATCGAATCCATATCTGCGTTCCAATCAATGATGGGTAAGGTGTAGTTGATCTCATTGGGGTCAAATGCTGGAGTTAATGTCCCACTACTGAAAGTGAACAAATCGTTTTCTCGCATTACCGTTAACGTATATTCTCGCGTGACATTCAATGTCGTACTCACATATCTAACAGTTATGATATTCTCGCCTTGTACTAAAGCAATCGCTGTACTTTCACTGCTACTTGCTACGGTTTGTACTTGACTATTCGCTGTGATCGTAATTTGTGCGGATGCATCATTCTCACTTGCAACAGGAGTTACAGTTATACTGCTGATACTTGTGCTCACTCGTGCTGTATAACTTGGGGTCAGTGCTTGTACC
>CAMCVV010000004.1 GCA_945881905.1 Paenibacillus alvei | reverse complement strand
GGATGCCCCCTGTAAAATTGATATGCAAGTCATAATTTTTAACTTTAATTCCCAATCTCCGAAGAACCGTTAAGACATTTTCAAGCGATCCACGTGCCATGCTTTTTCGACGGAGTGTGCGAGAAGCACTTCCCATTTCCTCTTCATCCACGATTCCAGTAATATTTATTTTCCCTTTATGCGCCGAAGCATGAATCGCGATCACTTCAACCTCGAGCAGTATTCCTTGGTTGGGTCCATATATCGCTAACCCATTGACAAACCCCACTTGGGGAAATAAGGGAACCTTTTTCTCGATACGGGGTACAAGTTGTGAACTATTGATCACCCATTCCATATCTTGTGAAGTGATCCAGTGGCGCTGCTCAGAAAGCGCAATTCCTGCAGCAAGTTGAATCATATTGACCGTTTCTCTTCCATTTGTAGCGTATTTCTTCAAAAATTCAATCGGGGATCGACTTTCGACCTGACAACGAATCTCCGTCAAACCGATTTTGGCGAGAGCTTGCTTCGCAATGAGAACAATTTCTTCAGGTAATAACGGACGGAAATAAATCTCCAAACATCTCGAACGTATCGCAGCTGGAATTTCACTAGGCGATCGTGTCGTTGCACCCACAAGTCGAAAATCAGCAGGTAAGCCATTTTGAAATATATCATGAATAAAGGGTGGTATTTGCGAATCTTCTGAATGATAGTAAGCACTCTCTAAATACACCTTACGATCTTCTAGGACTTTCAGTAATTTATTCATTTGGCTACCGTGTAATTCACCAATCTCATCGATGAATAAAATTCCACCGTGTGCTTTGGTTACTGCACCGGATTTGGGTTGCGGGATACCTGCAACTCCCATCGCACCTGCTCCTTGGTAGATGGGGTCATGAACAGAACCTATCAATGGATCTGCAATTCCTCTTTCGTCAAATCTTAAAACTGTTGCATCGATTTCAATAAATTTGGCTTCACATCGAAATGGTGACGCTGGATTTTGTTTTGCTTCTTCCAAAATCATACGTGCAGCTGCAGTTTTCCCTACTCCTGGAGGTCCGTAAATAATCACATGCTGTGGATTTGCACTGCACAGAGCTGCCTTTAACGCTTTCAGTCCATCTTTTTGCCCAATGATTTCGTCCCATGTAGCTGGTCTGGTCTTTTCAGTCAATGGTTTGGTAAGCGAAATTGATCTCAATTTACGCAACTTTTCCAATTCTATTTTTGATTCACGTTGCACAGCAGTTCGATTCGTCTGTTGACTTCTTAATAAATTCCAGAAATAAATACCAATTACGACCGCAAAGAAAAACTGAACCAACATGACTATCATACTTAAGCTCATCCGAATACCTCCTAGACATCTTCACACTTAGAGAACTATGGTTGGAAGTATTCCCAGTTTAAGCGCAATTCATCCTATTACACGAAAAACAAAAACGCTACTGCAAGTTTTCACTTCATTAGCGTTGTGCTCAAGATATCCTATGGGTTATGCGTGTAATTTTCGTCCTGGAATGATTCCCGTTTTCTCATATTCATTCACAATGATATCGATTTCTTTTTTTAATTCATTCAATAATTCGGCTTCAGGTACTTTGCGCACCATCTCGCCATAACGAAACAGCATTCCTTCTCCTCTAGCACCTGCAATGCCTATATCTGCTTCTCTAGCTTCGCCTGGACCATTCACAGCACAACCCAGGACGGATACTTTAATCGGGACTTTAATTTTGGAAATGTATTCTTCTACTTCATTGGCAATTGAAAATAAATCAATATCCAAGCGACCACATGTCGGACATGAGACTAATGTAGCAGCATTCGTGATAAGTCCAAACGTCTTCAGTAATTCGCGAGCAACTTTGATTTCTTCAACAGGATCTGCACTTAATGAAATTCTCAATGTAGAACCAATACCCATATGTAACAGTGTGCCGATTCCTGCTGCGCTTTTTACTGAGCCTGAAAATAATGTGCCTGCTTCTGTAATACCTAGATGAAGTGGATATTGAAAACTTTGAGCTGCTCTCGTGTAAGCTGCGATCGCCATAGGTACATCAGATGCTTTCAAAGAAACAATGATATCTCGGAAATCGAGTTCCTCTAGGACACCAATATGAAATAGCGCACTTTCGACCATAGCTTCAGGTGTAGGATAACCATATTTCTCAAGCAAATGGCTTTCTAATGAACCTGCATTGACACCAATACGAATCGGAATGCCTCGTTGTTTACAAGCTTTTACAACTGCTTCTACTTTCTCACGACGTCCTATATTTCCTGGATTGATTCTTACTTTATCTACTCCATTTTCAATAGCAAGGAGTGCAAGTCTATAGTCGAAGTGGATGTCCGCTACTAATGGAATATGTATCTGTTTTTTGATCGCTTTTATTGCTTCTGCAGCTTCTTTGTTATTTACAGTGACTCGCACCATTTGACATCCTGCTTCTTCAAGCCGAAGAATCTCAGAAACCGTTGCTTTCACATCTGCAGTTTTTGTTGTACACATACTTTGCATGATCACTTCATTACTTCCGCCAATGGTGAGATCACCCACTTTGACTTTCAATGTATCTTTTCTATGGAACATTGTGGATTTCCCCTCCTTTTCATCCATGATCATATGCTTCATATCGCATGTATATACAATCAAAAAGCAAACTAATCATTAGATTCAAAAGCTTTGATTAAGCACTTTCTTCTTTTTTCTTGCTCTTAGTTTCTTCTTTTATGGTTAACATTGGAGTTAATTTGTTCATAACTGTGTCTTGAGTTACTTTACACAAAGATACATCACTTCTTGAAGGAACTTCAAACATAACATCAAGCATAATGCTTTCAATAATTGAACGAAGACCACGTGCACCTGTGTTCCTTTTGATGGCTTCTTTCGCAATAGCTTCTAAGGATGCTTGATCGAACTCTAATTCAACATTGTCCATCTCCAATAGCTTTTGGTATTGCTTGACCAATGCATTCTTAGGTTCAGTTAAGATACGCATTAAGGCATCTTCGTCTAATGGCTCGAGTGTAGATATTACAGGTAGACGACCGACAAATTCAGGGATTAATCCGAACTTCAATAAATCTTCTGGCAAAACCAATGATAAATATTCACCTTGTTTTAAATCTACTCGTAAACCGTCTGTACTGAAACCAATTACTTTTTTCCCGATTCTACGTTTGATAATTTGCTCTAATCCATCGAATGCTCCACCAACAATAAACAGTATGTTGGTTGTATCAATTTGAATAAACTCTTGATGAGGATGCTTACGGCCTCCTTGAGGTGGAACTGAAGCAACCGTGCCTTCTAAAATTTTTAGTAATGCTTGTTGAACACCTTCACCTGATACATCTCGTGTGATGGATGGATTTTCAGACTTACGTGCGACTTTATCAATTTCATCTATATAAATAATACCTCGTTCGGCTTTCTCAACATCATAATCAGACGCTTGAATCAGTTTCAATAATATATTCTCTACATCTTCACCAACATATCCCGCTTCAGTCAGTGAAGTTGCATCAGCAATTGCAAATGGAACATTCAAAATTTTTGCAAGTGTCTGTGCTAGTAATGTTTTGCCGCTACCTGTGGGTCCTACTAATACAATATTACTTTTCTGCAATTCGACTTCTTCTATTTTCCCTTGTGAATTGATCCGCTTGTAATGATTATAGACAGCTACAGCCAACGACTTCTTCGCTTGCTCTTGGCCAATCACATATTGGTCTAGAATATTTCGGATTTCTTTGGGTTTGGGTACATCTTTAAGATCTAACTCTTCTTCATGACCTAGTTCTTCTTCCACAATTTCCGTGCACAGCTCAATACACTCATCGCAAATATACACACCTGGACCTGCAACTAGCTTTCTGACTTGGTCTTGTGATTTTCCGCAAAATGAACATTTAAGCTGTCCTTTTTCCTCATTAAATTTAAACACAACCATCACTCCTTGTCATTTCAAGCCATTTTTGAATGTTTCTCTTCGTTTTCATACATTCTTAGAAATGACTTCATCAATCAAACCATAGGTTTTTGCTTCTTCAGCAGACAGAAAATGATCACGGTCTGTATCTCTTTCGATTTTCTCGAGCAATTGTCCTGTATGATTTACGTAAATCTGATTTAATTTATGTTTTGTTTTGATAATCCAATCTGCATGAATCTTAATATCTGTAGCTTGACCTCTGATTCCACCTAATGGCTGATGAATCATCACTTCAGCATTGGGTAAAGCGAATCGTTTGCCTTTAGCACCAGCAGTTAATAATAATGAGCCCATACTCGCTGCCATACCCACACATATCGTCGATACATCTGGCTTGATAAATTGCATCGTATCATAAATACCCATTCCTGCAGTAACTGAACCCCCAGGTGAATTAATGTATAGATGTATATCCTTTTCTGCATCTTGAGCTGATAAAAATAATAATTGAGCGATGACTAAATTAGCGACATCATCATCGATCGCACTGCCCATAAATATAATGCGATCCTTCAATAGACGAGAATATATATCGTATGAACGTTCTCCTCGAGCTTCTTGTTCAACAACCATAGGAATAAGTCCCATGCGATCAACTCCTCCATTGAATTATACTTATTTGTAATTCGTGATTAGCTATCGTTTATTTGTATTTTATCATGTTTGTGATTCAAAGTCATTCTCGCTCAAATCGTCATCGGACATGATCTGAAATGAAGTGACTTGTATCCGCATATAAGAAAGACACGCAAATAGAGGACGTGCCTGTCTTGTTTGGCTATTATTCCTGTGCTACTTTCGTGCTGTGAGTCTTCAAGTGAGCAATCGTCTTTTTGAGGATTATATCTGCTTTCATGTTATCGATATTTCCGTTTGTTGTAAAAATCGAACGCAGTTCTTCTACTGATCTTTGGTAATGATTGGCAAGCTCGATTAATTCTGCTTCGACTTCTTCTTCCGAAGCCGTTAAGTTCTCCGCAAGTGCAATCGCTTCAAGCACCAATCGATTACGAACACGCTTCTCTGCATCAGGGTGCATTTGTGCTTTGAGTGCATCTTCGTTTTGTGACGTGAAACCGAAGTACATGTCTAATGTCATGCCTTGAGAGCGTAATCGACTCTCGAAATCCTTGAACATGATATCAATCTCTGAGTGAATCATAGGTTCAGGAATTTCAACATCCGCATGAGCAGTTACTTGCTCCACTAAAGAATTCTCTACAGTGTGTGCTAATTCATTGTTTTTCTTAAGAAGTAGTTTCTCTTTGATGTCTTGTTTGTACTCTTCAAGTGTATCGAACTCACTAACATCTTTAGCGAATTCATCATCTAATTCAGGTAAATTTTTGCGTTTAATTGTGTTTAATTTCACATTAAATCGTGCCGGTTTATTCTGGAGTTCTTCTTTTTGGTACGTTTCTGGAAAAGTAACATGAATATCTTTTTGTTCTGACAAGTTCATACCTACGATCTGTTCTTCGAATCCTTGTATGAAACTATTTGTTCCTAATTCTAGCGAATAATTTTCTGATGTGCCGCCTTCAAATGCTTCATCTTCAATAAAACCTTCAAAATCAATGGAAACATGATCTTTCATCATCGCAGGAGAATCTTCAATTACAACTAACTCTGCATGCCGCTGCTGCAATCTTGTGAGTTCTAGCTCTAGTTCTTCGTCTGTAACTACGGGTTCGGTATCTTTTACTTCTAACCCCGTATATTTGCCTAGAATCACTTCAGGTTTGACAACTACTTCTGCTTTGAACTTAAGTTCTTGCCCTTTGGCAAATTGTTCGATGTCAATTTTGGGGCGATCTACAGGTTCAATCCCTGTTTCATCTACTGCTTCTGTGTATGCTTGCGGTAAAATAAAATCTAAAGCTTCCTGGTATAAGCTTTCAACACCATATTTAGCTTCGAAAATTGATCGCGGAACTTTCCCTTTGCGAAATCCTGGCACATTCACTTTTGGAGAGACTTTTTTGAATGCTTTATCTAAGGCTTCAGTTACTTTCTCAACTTCAACCTCGATCGATAAAACACCGACGTTCTTCTCTATTTTTTCCCAAGTTGCTTTCATTTTATTCGTTCGCCTCCAAGAATAGTAAGTTGTATGAGTGTATGATGGAAATGGTAAAATATATATGATATCCCAAGGTCTTATTTACAACTTTTATATTATATCATATCATTCATTCATTTCAAGGGAACACTGACAAATTTACGAAGATATGCATACGTTTCTCTCCAAGTCGTTTGTTGCTCTTCATTGATTTGATAAGTTTCCCATATGTGTATAACGTCTACATCTTCATATAGAGATTCGAACAAAACCGTATGTAAAGCTGCTGCCCATATGTTTACATGCATATTTCCCATTTTTTCCAAATCGCGATATGTTTGCGTGCCGTAATGAAATATTAAAAAATCGTGCCACGTTTGTTCAGCAAAAAATAAAAAATCAGGATAATCAGAATCTGTGATTGCTTTCAGATTCTCAAGTACTTGAAGGAAAACACTGGGAAATTGATACAAATCAAGAGGTGTATCTTCGATACGGACTCCAATAACCTGATCTCTTCGTTTCAGTTCAATCTCACCTTGATGTAGACGTATTTTCAATGTTTGTAATCCTTTGAATTGTATGAATGGATTTGGGATGTCTTGTTCTAGCCAAGCTTTCAACTTCAAGTTAACCGTTGAGTCGTCGGTATGAGTAAGTTGTTCCAAAGCTTGTACTTGTTGTTGGATTGAACCTGAGTCCAGAAGTTCAAATAATTGTTCCACATAGTGAGGCTGATGGTGTGATTTTGCTTTCACTGCATCAACCAAGAATTTTCTCTCATCTCCAAGTTTGTCTTCTAGGATCGATTCATCGATACGTGGTTGATCTTCAAATATATGGCGAAGCCAATCATAGAGTGCTTGTAATTCAGTGATGTGCGAATGAGATAAATGAGGTTGTGATCGCAACCATGTTACCAAGTGAAACACTTTTTCGTATTGTTCAGTTTCAATGAGCTCTTCGATTTCCTTCTCATAGTATGTAATCGATAGTGGAAATAACACTAGATTGTTTTTGAGTGCATCTTCTATTGCGGATCACCTCTATGGCATATTTTTGTTAGCTACTTCATATAGTTTAATAAACCTCGACCGAAATTGCAAAAAATGCTTGTAGCCTTGAGGTTGACTTTTATAAAATCTATATGTTAATATAACACTTGCTAAAGTAAGATTGTTTGACCCGTTAAGCATCATGTGTTTTGTGTCTCAGTAGCTCAGCTGGATAGAGCAACGCTCTTCTAAGGCGTGGGTCGGGAGTTCGAATCTCTCCTGGGACGTATGTTTACTCGTTAGTCTAGCTGTGGTCGCGTGTAACAAACTGTTATCGCGTGTAACAAACTGTGGTCGCGAGTAACAAACTGTGGTCGCGAGTAACAGTGGAACAACATGTATCAGAGGGAAATAGTACATACCTACTCCTTTTCTTCTGTTGCATCGTTAACGTCGTCAACTACGTTTGCCCTTAAATCATTAGACGAAATATGCTTGATCCTGGGACCTTTCACGGTGCATTTTATTGTGAAAGGTTTTTTTTTTTGGGTCGATCTCAGAAACCTGACATGCGTGAGACGAGAACATCACGTGATCGTATTCCGCTTACGGATTTCACTTGGCGGTAGACCTGTTTCTTGCGTAATCATTCGTGAAAGATGGAAGGTGTTTTGGAAACCTGTTTTTGCACTGATTTCTTTGAGAGACAATCCTGTATGTACAAGGTATTCTACAACGCGATCCACTCTGAATTTCCATAAATAGCGGATCGGTGTAACACCTACTTGTTCTCTAAATAAACGAATCAAATATTCAGGTGAGACGTGAGAAATCGCTGCTAAGTATGTTAAATCAAGCGACTGATCAAACTGTTGTTGGATGACTTCTAATGCCTTCAACACAGCATCATGATACGTTGACTTTTGTAAGTGGTACTTGCTTTCAGATCGATATAGTGTGACCATCGAAAGCGCCAACGAAGCTGTGACTTCATTGCCCGTATCCTCTGAATAATTCGTTGTGAGTTCATGGATGATATCCGTTAAATGATTCATATGGGTGGATAGAGGAATATACTTAGGTAAAGATTCGAGGTCCGTCAACATAGCTTGATCCATACCGCTCAATCTAATATGCACCCAACGATGTCTTGTTTCCGTTGTTTCCGAAAAACGAAATTGTTCACGATGACCCGGGCATAACAAAGCAACATATCCTGCAGGAACCAGATATCGTTCATCGTCGATGTGAAAGTAGGCATGCCCTGAATGCATCAAAACAAACTGTAAATTGTTCTGCATACGCAGTCCCAACTGCCCTCCGATCGGATAGGTAACTGTTCCTCCTTCTACATGTGTAATCACATGAAGCAGTTGCTGATACATCATCGTTACACCCACTTATCGATTTATTGAAAAATCCCTCAAGTCGAACTGTGAATTGGATAACACCATGGTTATCTAACTAACAGTTCTCACTAAAGGGATCAATACTCACTGTTCGTAATTACACATCACACTTGCTCAAGCATATCGACACAAATTGCTATGTTACATCGAGTATGCTATATTCACGACCTGTGTGCTATTCTCTCAAGAAGATGAAATATAGAACGAATACGACAAGCATCATATACATAATCCAGTGAACTTTCTTGCCATCCCCTTTGGCGAGTTGCGCAAGCGGGTACAGAATAAACCCTAAAGCAATTCCTGTAGCAATACTCGACGTAAGCGCCATACTAATTGCTGTAATGAACGCTGGAGCAGCTTCTTCAAACTTGTCCCATTCAATCTTACCTAAGCTTGTTGCCATCAAAATACCAACAACTACAAGTGCAGCAGCTGTCACATGCGCGGTGATAACCGAAAGCACAGGAAAGAAAAACAATGCGATGACAAAAAATCCGGCTGTAACTACTGCAGTGAAACCTGTTCGTCCGCCTGCACCAACTCCTGCCGATGATTCGATGTAGGATGTCGTTGTAGAAGTTCCTACAACTGCACCTGCGATCGTAGCAATCGAATCAGCTGCTAATGCTCTACCTGCTCTTGGTAATTTATTATCTTTCATCAAACCAGCTTGACTTGCAACTCCCAACAATGTACCTGCTGTATCAAAGAAATCTACAAATAGGAAAGTTAATATCACGACTAGCATCGTTCCTGTAAACATCGAGGATACATCAAACAATGGACCAAATAACGCACCTAACGCAGTAGGATTTGGCGGTAAATCTACAATTTTACTTGGCAAATCGATAATCCCAAATGCTAATCCCGCTATCGTTGTAATGATCATGCCATAGAACACAGCACCTTGTATTTTGCGTGTAAGCAACAATATCGTAACGACAATACCGAACAAAGCAAGCAATGTTGGTCCATTGGCAAAAGATCCAAGTGTTACAAAAGTTGCTTCACTCGGTACAATAATGCCTCCGTTTTTCAAACCAATGAATGCAATAAATAACCCAATGCCTGCTGCGACTGCATGCTTAAGTCCTGTAGGAATGGCATTGATGATGGTTTCTCGAATCCCTGATAACGCTAAAATCAAGAACAACACACCCGAAATAAATACGCCCGCTAAAGCTTGTTCCCATGGGACTTCCATGCCGAGAACTACTGAATAGGCAAAGAAAGCATTCAGACCCATACCTGGAGCAAGTGCAACAGGATACTTCGCATAAATACCCATGACCAGTGTGCCGACAATTGCAGCAATGGCAGTAGCTGTGAATACAGCTCCGAAATCCATGCCCGCTTCTTGCAAAGTCAACGGATTGACAACCAAAATATACGCCATCGCCAAAAAAGTCGTGAGCCCCGCAATAAACTCCGTGCGGTAAGATGTACCTGATTTAGCAAATTCGAAATACTTAGCTATACCTTTTTCTTCGACAGATTTCCTGATGTTCGACAAAATAAATCCCTCCGTTTTCTAATTAGCGTGCCATTGTACACGTTTTACACAAGCTTTTGCGCACACCTCTGTTGTGTGAATCACTGTCGCACTCATTATGTAAGGGTAAACATGGCTTCATTCTAATGAACTGAAAATTGATTGTCAACAGAAATTCACAATTGTGTCGAATCTCATCACAATTATGGGATTATTATCCATTTATATGGACAGACATTATTTCGCGTGTAGGTTCATATGCTGAATTATTATGCATGGTTGGGGAGGATGAATGTCTATGTGCGGGATCACAGGTTGGATCCATTGGCAAAAAGATTTGACGCAATGTCCTTCTATTATAGAACAAATGACACAAACATTAACTCATCGAGGACCAGATGCAGCTGGGACATGGAGTTCTACAAGCTGTATGCTAGGTCATCGCAGACTTCGTGTCATTGATCCTGAGTGGGGTGCACAACCCCTGTGCCGAAGACGCGGAGGAGAAACCTACGTGCTTGTATATAATGGGGAAATCTATAATGCACAAGAGTTAAGAAGTCAATTGATCTCTCATGGTGAAACGTTCTATACAGCATGTGATACAGAAGTCTTGTTATGTGCTTATATGTATTGGGGACACGCTTGTGTAGAGAAATTAAATGGCATTTTTGCTTTTGCTGTATGGCGCGTACAAGAACAATCCTTATTTGTTTGTAGAGATCGACTAGGGGTAAAACCATTATTTTATTGCACCACAGAAAGTTCCTTTATATTCGGTTCAGAACCTAAAGCGATATTGGCTCATCCTGAATATGAATGTGCTGTGCAAGCAGATGGTTTAGCAGAAATTATTGCATTGGGACCTGCTCGAACGCCTGGACATGGTATTTATAAGCATATGTCCGAATTAAAACCAGGGCATTGGCTTTATTTTGATCGCTTGGGAATGCGTATGAAGTGTTATTGGAAACTAGAAAGCCACGAACATATAGATGATCTCTCTACAACTGTCCAAACCATTCACCAACTACTCAGCGAAAGCCTTGAGCGGCAATTGGTTTCGGATGTACCTCTGTGCACACTTCTTTCAGGCGGTCTCGATTCGAGTCTTTTAACGACACTTGCTGCCAAATCCTATAAAGAACAGGACAAAGGTGCACTTGCTACATTCTCTTTAGATTTCGTCGAAAATGACGTGTATTTCCAAGCGGACACGTATCAACCTAACGCTGATCAACCCTGGGTAGATCGCGTGGTGCAATTCCTTCGTACAAACCATCGCACCGTAGAAATCGATCTCAATCATCTAGTGAATTCACTGATTACTTCTGTACAAGCCAGAGATACACCAGGGATGGCCGATATTGATGGATCACTTTATTTATTTTGTCAAGAAATCAAAAAAACGGCAACAGTTGCTATATCCGGTGAAGCTGCCGATGAAATCTTTGGTGGTTACCCTTGGTTTCATCAAACCGAAGTCACATCTCCAAGTACGTTCCCATGGTCTACCAAACTCGAACAGCGTATTCAATTGTTGCAACCAGAAATCATAGATTGGATCAAGCCTTCAGATCATGTAAACAATTGCTATGATCAAGCATTAGCAGAAGTGCCTCACCTTCATGGAGAAACTGATCCGCAGAAACGAATGAGAACATTAAGCTATTTAAACATCACACGATTTATGCCTACGTTACTTGATCGAAAAGACCGTATGAGTATGGCCGTCGGTCTTGAAGTTCGTGTTCCGTTTTGTGATCATCGATTGATCGAATATGTATGGAATATTCCTTGGGAAATGAAAAATATGCGTGGACGTGAAAAAGGAATCCTCCGCGAAGCTTTCAAAGGAATGTTGCCCGCTGATGTATTAGAGCGCAAAAAAAGCCCTTACCCTAAAACACATCATCCTGCTTATTTACAAGCTGTGAGTAATTGGTTGCTTGAAATTCTTCATGAACCTTCATCTCCGCTGTTACAGATTTTCAACAAACAAGCGATTATCCGTCTGATGCAGTCCCCTGCTGAGATGGCGGATTTGCGTTGGTTCGGGCAATTAATGACTGCTCCTCAATTATTTGCTTATTTGATTCAAATCAATGAATGGCTTCGCCTATATCAGCCTTCTATGCGATAACTCAAAAAGAGCTCTAGACTAGAACGCATCCGTTCCTTCAAGAGCTCAACCCTTATGAAATATCGATGTGCGCAACGTAATCAACCCTTCACTTCGTTACTACGCTATCGTAAATTGACTCATAAACTTCTGAAGAGCTATGGCACGATGACTGAAGCGGTTTTTTTCTTCGATATTGAGCTGTGCCATCGTTTTCCCGAGATGAGGGATGTAAAATATCGGGTCATAACCAAATCCATGTGTGCCTATAGGCGTATCGATGATAAATCCTTCGCAACTTCCTTGTGCGGATAAGATGATGTGCGACACATCATCTACAAGGGTTAACGCGCATTCGAAACGAGCAGAGCTCAACAACTGAATCGATTGTGAATGTATATCAATGGTGCGTTTTGAATCGCTTGCAAGATGGTGTATAGCAAGCTCCTGAAGCACCTTCTGATAGTTGTGTTCATCACTTGCACCTTCACCTGCATACCGAGCAGAACGAACGCCAGGTTCACCTTGTAAAGCGTCCACGCACAACCCTGAGTCATCCGCTAAAACAGGAATATGTAAATGTGCTGAAATCACTTGTGCTTTTTTACGAGAATTATCAGCAAATGTTGTTTCGTCTTCTTCAATCACAGGTAAATCTTGATAATCGAGCAAGCTTCTAACTTTGATTTGAAATGGTTCGAACAGCACTTTGAATTCAGATATTTTCCCTTGGTTGCGTGTTGCAATCACGATCGTTTGACTACGCAAGTACATCGCTTGTCCCCCGAATCTTTGAAGCTAATGAACCCAGAGCTTCGCGCTGTAATTGGATGATGTGTGGAATACTGCTTTCAGCTAATTGCAATAACTCATCTAATTGTTGCCTACTGAATGTAGCTTGTTCACCTGTTCCTTGTAATTCGACGAACTTACCACTACCGGTCATGACAACATTCATATCGACTTGCGCTTGAGAGTCTTCGAGATAATTCAAATCAACGCGCGGCGTATGATCCACAATGCCTACACTGACAGACGCCAAAAAATCTTGGATAGGAAACACAGCAAAAGGTTTGTTTACTGCAAGGCTGTCAACAGCTATCACTAATGCAACGTATGCTCCTGTTATCGAAGCTGTACGTGTTCCTCCATCTGCTTGAATCACATCACAATCTAGTGTGATCGTGCGTTCACCTAGTGCTGTCAGATCAATAATTGAGCGCAATGAACGAGCAATCAGACGTTGAATTTCTAATGTACGACCTCCTTGCTTGCCTTTGGAAGCTTCGCGTTGGTTTCTTGAATGTGTTGCACGTGGTAACATCGCATACTCTGCAGTGACCCAGCCTTTACCTGTTCCTTTCATAAATGCAGGTACGCGGTCTTCGACCGTTGCTGTGCAAATCACTTTGGTGTCCCCTGCTTCGATCAGAACTGATCCTTCAGCATATTTGATGTAGTTGGGTGTAATTCGAATAGGCCTTAATTCATGGTTAAGGCGTTGATCGTTTCTCATTGCGTAAACCCCTTCGTTGCTCATTTGTCTCATTGTAGCAAACAAAAAGGGGGAACGCACGTAAAACTCCTACGAGAATGCTTCAACGAATTCGTTATGCTTACTTAGAGTTTGCTTTTATTTACATATTTCGGTCTTGCCACGGGATTATTGTAGTTCTCTTCGTTTGTTTTTACATTTGGTTTCCCATTGACTGTAAATTGCACGAAGTTTTTGTTTGTATTTTCCGTTAAAGATAATAGCACCATGTGAAGTGCGTCAGCAGAGACTGTTTGATCAGGTCCTAACCAAAACTCATTGAAATCCACTGTGATTAATTCATCGGTTGTGTGCACAGAGTTGACTTCAGTTGAAGGCAATATCGCTGTATGTAACCCCTTGGAATCATCAGGACCCAAGATCAATTGTGCGATAACAGCTTTCTCGATCTCGGTGGTCCGTTTGATCATACGTGTAATCGGTACATAGTATGTGTAATGATGTTCATTTTGATTCAAGAAATATAAGGTTACCGGAGTCGTCTGATTGTGTATGGCCTGCTCAGCGTTTTCTAGATTGATTCCCATTGCACGACTTAACGAAGTGTCGAGCGGTGTTTGGGCAACTGGCATTTCGTTTATTTTAATGCCTTCTACCCAGATTTCCACGGATTGTATACTCGGAAATCCTGTGAGTGTCCATGTGAGTGCTTCAAGGATTTTACGTTCATCTTCAGCAGCATAATTCGTAAATGATTGAGAAAAATCAACAACGACTTGCTTACGAGAAGGAATAAGATTGACTCCTTTGATTTGCGTGTCCTTAGGAAGCACAGCTTGAAATCCTGCCGGCAACACTTGTGATCCTAGACCACCTTCTACCATGTATTCGAGAGTGGTTCGTGCAGGGGAAGGTGTCTGGGGAATGCGTACACTGATCGGAGCTAGAAACCCTTTGGAATCCTTCGCATAAATCGTCTGTAGTCTTGTTTCCGATTTCTGATCTACCTCTGAAATCTCAGAAGTCGGATGAATCGTTTCAGTAATCACTTGCGGGGTAAAGTCTTGCGGAGGGTCGATCTCTTTGCTTGCTTCAGATGCAAACAACGAACACCCCGTAGTTGTCATACACATGGCTATCACCGAAAGATAGGTAGCGAATTTCATCGGTTTCATGATGCGTTCCTCCTTACATAATGATGAATATGGTGATGCGTATACGTAGTCAATGAGCCCACGCGTACCCACCGATGGACCTCACGTTAAATAACGTGCGATATTACATATATACGAACAAGTCATAGATTTATAACTCTATATCTATTTTTGTGCACAAAAAAACTCGACTTGACGTCGAGTTCCTTCTCCATATTTCTGGAATACTTCTTAATTCATTGATTATTTAACGGGTTTACTATATTGAGGTAAATTGTTATGCGCTAATCGACCACAAGCAGCTGAAGCAATGCCGCAAATGATATCGTCCATAAATGTATGGCATTTACCTTCTTTTTGATGACTATCTAAATCGCTAATAATGCCTGGCTTCTGTTTGTCGAGATACCCAAAATTCGTTAGTGCAATCGTACCATAACAAAGAGGAATCGCTGTTGCAACACTTTCGTCTACACCAAACAATCCTTCATCTTGCGCTACAATATGATTGTATTGCGCTGTGAATTGATTGTTTTCAACACCGGCATCAATGTACACTGCGATTCGAATCGCATGATGAGTTTGTTTTTTGCGTAATACTGCGACCACATTCTCTTCCACTAAGCGTATATCCATCTGCGGATTATAGGGTCTTTGTAAACTATCCACAATTTCTGTAATGTCATCGAGCGTGACGCCTCGAGTTGATAATAATTGAAGATTACGTGATGTATAGTCATCTATTTCTTGGTTTCCAATGACAAGCGTCGCGGTCGAAGCTACAATCGCACAAATTCCTTTCGACAAAAAAGATCTTGGATGCTTATACGGAAAAAACACACGGAATTTACAATCCACAAAACCGAAGAATGAAATCGCACCACTGCCATACATGCCACAGATCGACATCGCGATGGTTCGATGGACGTTGAAAGAAGGATCTTTGACTAGCGCAATGAGTTGTTCATCATGTTCAAGGGCTAGCTCCATTTGAAGAATCGTAGAAATTACATTGTACGTTTCTGTTTTACTTAATACATCCATCAAGCAGTCTGTAACTACTTGTTGGTCGACTTGTCGATAATCTTTGATTTCCATCAATAAGCGGATGACCGATTCTTCGATTAATTTCTGTGGATATTCGCGGAAAATCTCTTCACGGAATTCATTAAAAATGAGTGTTTTTTCTTGTAAAAATGTTTTCATAGGCTAACCTCCACTTTCTCCTTACACACATAGGTAGCGCACGTTGCGCCTTGGTTGTATTTCGCTTTCGATGATTCTTGTCTTCATGTGGACTCGTATTTCTCTCATATATCAATTAGGGATATGGAAAAGTTCATTGTGACTATGTTGATTTATACGTGTGTTCGTTATCGTTAGGATAATTTCAATAAAGAAGGTTAGGATAGTGGCTCAAATCATAAGTGAACGATCAAACCCACTCACCAAGGAACACATGGTCAAGCTGCGCATCAAGACTTCTATTATATCAGAAATGAACCCAATACACTAACAGCTGCATGGACGCTATGGAACGTACTGATGAAGATAATGGATGTCTATATGTGATTCCTGGTTCACATAAACTCGGATTATTGCCTCACGGTGCTGTCAAAAATATCGATGAAAAGGTGATATTTTGATCTTTCATAACTTGCTGATTCACTCTTCAACACGGAATCGTTCCGAGCGTTGGCGCCGAATTATGTTACCTCACTGCCACTTATCGCGAAAACCGAATCACGCTTTCCTCTACATCCACAGACATGATGAGGTGATTGTTCTCTAAGTAGACCAAGTGAGCAATGGTTTCCGCTAATGCAAACCGTAATTGATGTGTGTTCAGTTGCTGACCAAATATCATAAGGCACACCTCATAGGCAGTTAACGGGTGATGCAAACAATGAATCATCTGCAGAAGTCTTTGTTGATGATGAGCAATAATCTCCAAAGCTCGCTCTGCAAAATCAGGCCATGGCTCACGGTGACCCGGATAAGCCATGTTGAGCATTAGCTTGCTGATGCTTTGCAAGCTAATGAGGTATGCGCCGAGCGGATTAGCTTCCACTCCCGGAAGGAAGCTTACGTTGGGCGATATGTGCGGCAGGACATGGTCGCCGCACAAGATGTGCTTTTCTTCGGCGTTATAGAAGCACATATGCCCAGCCGCATGGCCAGGCGTCTGTATGGCTTCGTATAAGCCATCGCCGAAGCGCACCGCACCTTCAGCCAACACCGTGACCTCAGGGTGTGGGCTGACCATCTCGACGAAGCTTTGCATATGCTTCGTCATCTCAGTTTGCTGGTCACGCGCTAAGCCGTGACGAGCAAACAGCTCGAGCAACCGCGCAGAGAGCGGTTGCTCGTCGCGCCACAAGAGCGCTGCTTGCCTTATCCCGGTCTCGGATAAGAGAACCGGGGCATTCGTGCGCTCTTGCAGCCACCCTGCCATCCCGTAATGATCGGGATGGTGGTGAGTCAGTACGATTTGCTCCACGTGCTGACTCATTGCGCGTAGCTCGCTTAGGACAGCGAGCCACAAGACTTCAGCTTCCTTCGTACGTAAGCCGGGATCAATGACTGTATATCCTCTACTTCCACGTATGAGATAACAGTTTACGTAACGCAACGCAAAAGGTAATGGTATTTTTAATCGAATGAGATGTTCGGAGAGAAATTCCACAGGGACCATCTTACACAGCATCCTTGCTGCGTGGTTTATGACCTACGAAAATCATCCGTTGCGAATCAACAGAATCGTACGTATTCCCTTGGTAATCGCCATGAACGTGATCCACTATCAGTTTCGCACATGCAAGCATGTGCTCGAAAGTTTCTCGATCATAAAGTTTGACTTGTTCGTCATATGTACGTAGAGCTTGCCCCGGTTGATCCACTATAATTTGTTTGCGCACAAATGATCCATCAATGCGTCTGATTTCACGTATATGGAGGTGATCGACTTGACGCGTTGATGTGGGAACCAAGTGAGCGATCACATAGGCAGGATTTAAATAATCGATAATGAAGAATCCGCCTGGCTTCAGCAATCGATAGATTTCAGTCAATACTTGTTGATTATCTGCATCATCATCAAAATATCCAAAAGACGTAAATAAATTGACTACAGCTTCGAATTCTTGGTTGAGCGGTACCTCGCGCATATCACCATGTATAAATGTAGTAAGAGAAGTGCCCACGAGACGCCGAGCTTCCTCTAAGAGAACCTCTGATAAATCAACTCCGATAACACGAAACCCCAATTGACTTAAAACAACAGCATGTCGCCCCATACCACAGCATAAATCAAGCACAGCTGAACCTGAGGGAAGATCTAACCATTGCATCATTGCTTTCACTTCATGATTTGCTGCTACGTGATCTCGATGTTTATAGACGCTAAAATAATCATTGCCGAAACTTTGGTTGTACCATTTATTCATGTTCTCTTCTCCTTGCATCGACCTATTGCGCTATCTTTTGCGCCTACCATAAGTTATAACAGACTTCCTTGCATCTGTTCAACTACACCCGATACTTCGTTGAACCTATTTCCGCTTTTCGCTCGCACGATATTCTTTTTTTATACATAAAATAAAATTGACTGTGTCCCTAAACCTTGTATTCCCAACTCATAGCAACAAGGAGGGGTGAAGCACATCCATGATCTATGATCACAAAAATAAATTCATACTTACCAATCGAGAACGAGAAGTGTTCGAGTTATTGGTCCAAGACAAAACCACAAAAGATATTGCGCAGCTACTTTTTATCAGCGAAAAAACAGTCAGAAATCACATTTCCAACGTAATGCAAAAACTAAATGTTAAAGGCCGTTCACAAGCTGTAGTCGAGCTTATCAAGCTCGGAGAATTAACGATATAAGCCCCCTGCTCGAGACGAGGGCATAAAGCAATCTCCCTTCACTTTCCAATATGTTCGACATGGTCATGGAAGGGAGAGCTTTGATGCCTTTTGCAACTTAGCCGAGAAGGAACTGATCATGAACTCAACATTAGTTTCCTATAAATAATTGTGTATACATCTTACCACAAGGGCCTCCCTCTATCACCCCAATACCCATATGCGTATAGGATTCATGTAAAATATTTGCGCGATGACCCGGTGAATTCATTAATGCGGTATGCGCTTGCTTCGTTGTTTGATGACATGCTAAGTTTTCACCAGCTGTTTGGTACATAATCCCGTATCGTTTCATCATCTCAAAGGGTGACCCATATCGCGGTGATTGATGATCAAAATAGCTTTGCGCAATCAAATCTTCACTCTTCAATCGAGCTACTTTCGTGAGGGGTCCATCTGCAGACAATGGAGCTAGACCTTCATTGATTCGTTCAAGATTAATGAGGTCGATCATTTGTTTTTCGTCAAGGGACAGACTTACGTCCGCACCTAAAGATGATTCAGATAGATGGTTCGGCACTGCTTCTGGTATCGTTCGTGGTGTGGCAATTGGTGTCGTTCGTGGTGTAGCGACTGGTGTCGTTCGTGGTGTAGCGACTGGTGTTGATGTTGGCAGACTCGAGGGTATGCCCGTTGACCAAACTGTTGGTGTAGGTGACGGTTTCGCGATGACTTGCGGAGTACTCATGGGTTGCACGAGATGCGTAAGCTTTAGAGTACCATATGCCCCTAACATGGACTCCAGTGTTTGATTATCTACTGTTCCCGTCACGGTTAACCCTGATTTATGTTGGAAAGTTTTGATCGCAGACACTGTTTCAATGCCATATTTCCCGTTCATATTCCCTGCGTATTCCCCGAGTGATTGGAGCATTCCTTGGACAACATATACATCAGGGGCTTTCGTACCATTTGCTAATGCATATACGATGGTTGTTGAGATGATTAGAGCGAGAACTAACATAGTCCCTACCCAAATGTTTTTGTGCCATGGTCTACTGATGACTTATCAACTCCTCTGTGTTCGCTATCGATGTTAGAAACCATCTTTACGTTATTATATAATAACCTCTAAATTACTTTTTATGCAAAATAAGTTAGACCTGTCGCATCGCACAGACTGATTTCACGTATGTATATTTTTGATTGTTTATTCAAAGCAACGCACACATCAACAAACGGCGGAATCATGCATCTCCGCCGCTATAACTTTGCTTTGATCGTACTAAGAAGCTTTTATTCTTGCTTTTATCCGATTTCGGTAAACAATCATAGAAGATTTGGTACGTTTACTTTGCGGCTTTTTGTGCGGCACAGCCCAATACAGCACCTTGTTTTTCTTTCTTTTTGTTTGGATTCGCCACATTTTGTTGATCGCTCTTCTGATACGCTTCCTGTTTATTTTTGGGGTAAGAATCTTTCGGAATTGAAGAGGATTTCTTTTGTTTCTGCTCTTTATTTTTTTAATTACCCGTAGTTTTCTTTTGCTAACCACTTTTCGTTTTACGGAATGACGTGGATTCTTGATGGCATGACCTACAGTCGATGGTTTAGTTTTACGCGGATGAACGATGGGGTGAATGCTTTTATTCGTTTTCCTAATCCGTTTTTCGTATCCGAGATAAGGGTCAAAACCCGACGCGTGTAATTCTACAGCTTGTCGATATTTGCTTTTGACGTCAGGATCAATTTTACTTCCATCATAGTAGTACGCATAGCTCCAAGAAGAATTGACCATATGCATTAAACCGGTTGATTCTAAATCATTCAAATATTCATACACGTAATGTCGCACAACACCTGAAGGATCGTATTCAGGATTGTTTGCAAATCCCATAAATTCGTTAGTTAAGCATGAAAAATGGAAAAATATTACGCGAGCTCCACTTGAGAACATGTGTCTTTGGTCAAATGAAGTGAAGCGCCTCTCGGCTTCGTGTAAATTCCAAAATGAAATGTTATACCCGGGATGATACATCACATACGTGTTGATGAAGCTTGGCACGACATTTAACCACGATTGATCAAGAAATATCCCTTTTTCTCGATCAATATAACACTGGTAACGCAGTTTATCTTTCCACCATTCGAGGAACTGGTATCCTTCTTTGGAACGTCTAAGCGCAATAAATCCTGTGTTATAAATGCCCCAGAAATCAACAAAATCGCTATGGGGATTTCTCAGAACATGAGGAGTTACTACAAGTGAATAATTGTTCAAAATACCTTCAATTTCATCCATACGACTAAAAAATTTAATATCTGAGTCCACATAAATAAAATCGATTTCTTCTGGATATCTGTTGAACATATATTCGAGCAAATCACCTTTTAACGAACATGTCGCTTCACGAACCTCATATCCAAACATGATCGATTGAAAGTTCGGTATTCCAAAGTCTTTCGCTAATACAACATCATCAAAACAAGCACGAGTAGCTCGATCCAATTCATTTGTTTGCTCGACTAAACATAGAATCAGCGTTGCTTCTGGATAATGCCTCTTTAAGGACAACGCCATGACTTTGGTTCGATGCATATGACTGAGTGTAGATATCGTACAAAATTTCATACCGATTCCTCCATTCCACTCCATTTGCTGTTCGTAATTCACTTGAAAACAACCATGTGCATACGTTCATGGATCACTTAATTAGAATATGCATGGCTCTATCCATTGTCGTGGTCTTTCGTTAGCTGCGATTTATCTTGTAGCCAATAGCTGAAGAATCACATCGAGTACTTTTTCTTTCAAATCCTCTCGAAGTAGTGACACCGCGAGGATCGTTTTGATATAACCTAACTGATCACCTACATCATGCCATATGCCTTCAATTTCGCAAGCATACAGTGCTTCCACCTGATGAAGTTGTACAAGGGCATCTGTTAACTGAATTTCTTGTCCTACTCCAGGCTTTTGATGTTCAAGTATCTCAAAGATTCGTGGTGTTAAAATATATCGGCCGATCATCGCTAGATCGGATGGTGCATCTTCAGGTTTGGGTTTCTCGATCAATTTGCAAATACTGTATATTTTTTCTGCTATAGCATGTGCTTCAATCATTCCGTAACTCTCTGTAGCATCTGGATGGATGTGTTGGACTCCAATGATCGAGGTCTGATAACGATTGTGCGCATCAATCATTTGCTTGAGACATGGGGTATCTGAAGTGATAAATGTATCCCCCAGTAAAACCGCGAATGGTTCATCTTTAACAAATGCATGCGCACACCAGATGGCATGACCCAGACCTAATGGTTCTTTCTGTCGAACGAAATGAAGATCCAACATCCGTGATGGTTCTTGTGCTTTAAGAAGTAAAGCCATCTTTTGTTTTTTGTGCAGTAAGTGCTCGAGTTCATAAGCGCTGTCGAAGTGATCTTCGATGGAACGTTTTCCTTTACTTGTCACGATCATGATTTCTTCAATACCTGAAGCTACTGCTTCTTCAACAATATATTGAATCGTAGGTTTATCAATGATCGGCATCATTTCTTTGGGTATCGCTTTGGTTGCAGGTAAAAACCTCGTACCCATACCTGCTGCAGGTATAATCGCTTTACGAACTTTCATGATATTCACCATCCTTACGCACTTGTCGAAAATACGAAATCGTTCGTTGCAACCCTTCATCAAGTGAAATCTTCGGTTCCCAGCTTAGTAAACGTCGAGCTGAAGAAATATCAGGTCGGCGCCGAATCGGATCGTCAATCGGAAGTGGTTGATACGTGATGGAAGAAGGGCTTTGGGTGAGTTCAATAATCCTTTGTGCTAATTCAGCAATCGTACACTCATGTGGATTGCCGAGATTCATTGGGCCTTTCAGATGATCAGGGTGATTCATCATCTGGACAAACCCATCAACTAGATCATCGACAAAGCATAATGATCTGGTTTGTGAGCCATCTCCATAGATCGTAAGTGGCCGTCCTTGCAAAGCTTGTGTCACAAAATTACTGACAACTCTGCCGTCATTCTCATGCATTCTCGGACCATACGTGTTAAAAATACGAATAACATGCACATCAATCTGATACATACGTTCAAAATCAAAACATAACGTTTCAGCTGCACGCTTACCTTCATCATAGCAAGCTCTAGGTCCAATCGGATTAACATTACCTGTATACGATTCGTGTTGTGGATGCATCGTCGGATTGCCATACACTTCGCTTGTAGAAGCAAACAATAGCGGTGCTTTGTTGGCTTTAGCCAGTTCTAACATATTGTAGGTTCCCCAGATATTCGTTTTTAAGGTATAGATGGGATCTTTTTGATAATGACGAGGTGATGCAGGACAAGCTAAATGGTAGATTGCATCTACTTCTAATTCGATGGGGTGAATCACATCATGATATATCATTTGGAAATGCTCATGCTTAAGGAGTTGCGCAATATTGTTTTTGTTTCCAGTATATAAATTATCCAGACATAGTACTTTGCAGTTTTGGTTCAACACATACCTGCATAAAGATGATCCTACGAATCCAGCTCCGCCCGTAATAAGAATCTTTGGAATAGTTTTCATGACATCTTCCTCCCGATTCCTCGATAAATCATACCAGCATCACACATGTGTTGAGGATTCCATGCTTGACGACCATCAAAAACTACAGGATTCTTTAGGTTTTCTTTGATCAAATGCAATGGGATTTCCGTGTATTCTTTCCATTGCGTTAATAGTATCAACGCTTGTGCATGTTGTAACGCTTCTATCGCAGACTGTGCATACGTAATTCTTTGAAAACCAAACACAGCAATTGCATTTTCTATCGCTTCTGGGTCATGAACTTGAATCCATGCCCCTTGCTCTAGCAGAAATCGCACGGTTTCCATCGCAGGAGATTCTCTAATATCATCTGTATAGGGCTTGAATGCAAGTCCCCACACGGCAAGCTTCACATTTTTGAGATTACCTCCAAAATAGCTTAATACTTTATATCCCATCACTTTCTTTTGAGATTGATTCACGATTTCAATAGCAGTTAATAGTGGCGTTGCAATGTGTCGATCCGCTGCACTTTTCATTAACGCCTTGACATCCTTAGGAAAACACGAACCGCCATAACCAATCCCCGCTGAAAGAAACGACTTACCTATTCGCTGGTCTGTTGCAATACCTTGACGAATAAGTTCGATATCTGCGCCTGTAACTTCACAAAGTGATGCCATCTCATTCATTAAACTAATCCGAGAAGCCAGCATCGCGTTAGCTGCATATTTCGTTAATTCTGCTGAAGCCGCATCCATAAGAATCATCGGATAACCTTGTTTCAATAATGGTTCGTAGAGTTGCTGCATAACAGCTATCGCTCTCTGTTGATTAGTTCCCACCACAATCCGATCTGGATGCATGAAATCATGAATGGCTGCACCTTCACGAAGAAATTCTGGGTTGGACACTATATCGAACGTTACTGCTGTTTTCGAACGTCGATCTAATTGTGCTTGAATCGTTTTGCGCACTTGCTCTGAAGTTCCGATGGGTACAGTTGACTTAATAACAACTACTGTGTAGTCATTCATTTGTAATCCAATTTCTTTAGCAACAGCAATCACATAGCTTAAGTCTGCTGAACCATCTTCTAAAGGAGGTGTTCCTACAGAAATAAACACACATGTAGAAGCTGAAATTGCGAAGCCAACATCATCTGTGAACGTTAACCGACCGTTTTGGAGATTAGCCTGTACAAGCTCATCAATGCCTGGTTCATACATGGGAACAAGCCCGTTTTGCAGAGCGATTATTTTCATTTGATTTTGATCTGCACATCGAACACGATGTCCCCAATCCGATAAGCATGTCCCGACTACTAATCCAACATATCCTACACCTACAACACCTACTTGCATGACATTTCACCTCGATTTTTACCATCGTATTTAGTTGTGACTTATCCATTACGAAATTCAAGTAAACCTACTCCATTCATTCCGTCATTATTCGATCGGCCTCCCCCTTACTTGATTTTTATTGGAACGATGTATTCATATTCTTCGACATTACATTAAGCATGGACAATTCTTTCTTTCCACTCGAAAATAGTTCTCTAACCAAAAAAACTCCGCGTTGTTTCACACAACGCGAAAATGCTAATTCCTTCATATTCCATTTTTCATTTGTCGCCAAAAGCAATCCAATCTAATGATCCCGCAGTTTGTTCAGATGATTTGATACGGACGACATCAATAAGCGCAGCATTTCGCCATTTGTATTTTATGGCAACATAATAGTCTCGATGATGACTCGTTACGATAAGCGCGTATTGTTCATTGGCATAGCTATGCGCAAAAGTAAGCATGACTTCAACAGTCGCTTCATGAGGTTGAATGTGAAAGTCTATGGACCCATATTGAGGTAGCATCTCGCTTAGGTTATGCATTAAAGTGGGATCCTTGGATGGTGCATCAACTTGCTCTTGGATGGTGTCTTGCAATTCAACCCAACCACGGGGCAACGATTCAGTTTCCATTGTTGTTGTGTCATCGGGTTCCTCATGTATCACATGTAATTTCACTGGAGACTGTTTCATTGAAATTGATCTACGATGTTGGTGGGCAGCATCATTCTTCCAAACACGTTTCAATGGAGAATGTGATATGGTCGCATTGTGACTCCATATAGGTGCAACCACAGGGTATATCATTTTGTCTTCATGCTTGTCAAGCCAACTCAATTCGTTTATAGATGCTTTTACTTTTTTTGAATTCACACTTCCTGTATGTCTTCTCTTTATTTTACTTCTATTCATCTCATCCTCCTCATCATCGATGGAATGGTCATCATTAGCATATGCAATTACCCAATTTAGGTTCAAAGCTGATTCCAAATAATGGAAATCCATCAGCTGTCCGTGTAAGATTCACATTGTCCAAGCATAACGAACACAACTTACATATGCTTCGACTGTGAGGTGTATTCATATGCGATCAACCCTAGAAAGGAGAGGTGTAGGTGACGACTCCTTATGTCGGTATACTCGTCAATTCCAAACTATACGAAGGTCTGAAGAAACATGATACCAAAAGAGAACACATCGAATTTTATGAAGAAGCCATGAAACCATGGGGAATTCACATTTGTTATTTTCGTTTAACAGATGTGGATCGGCAACTATGCCAAGTGTTGGCATATGTCAAACCACAAGATCACTTCATTCAAACCTGGTTACCTATGCCCCGTGTTGTTCACAATCGAGCCATTCATCTTGATCACCACGCTTTTCTAGAACTTGAAAGATGGCGTCAGCAGGGAATTCACATCTTCAATCAATGGAATCGTTACAACAAATGGTATATTCATAATATTCTCATGAAAGAAAAGTCGCTCCATCGGTATTTGCCTGTCACATATCGAGCTACCGTGAACCGTATCTTCATGATGAGAAACAAATTTCCGTCGATTATCATTAAGCCTAATAAAAGCAGTATTGGTCGCGGTATCATGAAATTAGATCGATTAAGTAGTAAAAGTTGCTGTCTAACTTATCCCAAAACACTCAAATTAAGCAATCGCGTATGGAAAAAAATCTACTTCCGCAACCAATTGCCTCAAGTGCTTTGCCGAAGAATTCAAAAAAGCCCTTATATTGTTCAGCAACGCATCCCTCTCGCTACATGCGAAGGACAACCGTTCGATTTGCGTGTTTCAGTGCAACGTGGAGGTACAGGTCAATGGGGTATTACAGGAGTCGTTGCCAAAGTTGCAACGAAGAACCACTTTCTGACTAATATCGGTCAAGGAGGTCGTGTGTTTACCATGGATGAGATATTCAAGTTCAATCAGCGGCTCGTCAAAAAACAAGTCATGGAAGATGTTCATGAATGTGCACTTAAGGTTGTAGCTCACTTGAGTCTTGAACTTCCTCATTTAGCTGATTTAGGACTAGATATCGGGATCTGTGCAGACGGTTCCCCGATGTTCATTGAATGCAATGGCAAGGACCAACGCTATAGCTTTCGCAGAGCGGGCTTGTTACGAGAATGGAAAGCAACGTATGAAACCCCTATGGCTTATGCGAAATATTTGCTAGACCAACATCAAGGCCTGACGTAGCGAAGCTTCAGGATTTTATGTTCTACACATTTCATTTGCCACAATCCATCCAGACATCGCTGTACCTAACGTACCTGCACCTGGAAATACCGTATCGCCACAGGCCCATAACCCTTGTTTACTTAATCTCGGTGAATACGCAGTAAATAGACTTGCTGGTCCTTCTGGGATATATCCGCCTACTTTACCTAGGTGGCGTTGGGTATAGCGATGAAATGTTACAGGAGTACCTGATAACTCCACTTCAATTGCTTGTTGAAATAGCGGGAATCGTTGTTGAATAGCTGTCACAATTCTCGAAGCATACTCTTGCTTCATCGTTTCATATCGATCTCGTTCCCACCACATGTGCGCTTGTGTGTGAGAAGAAATCGTGATTGCACGATGTCCTGCTGCCGATCTCAGTCGATCATCGCTTGCTGAAATAGAGAATAGAAACTGATTCGCTTCCGTCGGGGATTCATCCATGTGTTGGATAAATTGGTGAAATAAAGGCGTGGGGCTTTCTTCTGGTAAGAATTCGTCTTTTACTCCGAAATACATCGTAAAAGCTCCCCACGCTGGCTTGTTTTTTTCGTTGCGGAGTTTTTTGGGGATTGCTTCGCTGTGTGTTGGGCCCATCAAGGATGAAAGATTATGCAGAGAATTCGCTACTATGAGTTGATTGGCTGTATACGTCTGTTTCTTTGCAGTAGTGACTTCCCAACCTGAAGTAATTTCTCGGATATGCACAATCGGCGTCCGCATCATGATCTCACCACCATAACCCTTGAGAACATCAGCCAATTGCTCTGCGATCGTAGCAAGCCCGCCATATACGTAGTAGGCTCCTTGATGAAATACATTCAAAGCAATATATCCAAGCAATGCAGGGCTTTGGTCTACAGTCGTTTGGACACTATCCATGAGTTGGCCATTCAAGAAGCAGACAAATTCGCGATGATCAGCAAGACCATACCGCTTGAGTCGTGTATGAATCGTGTCAAACACATAAGGGAAAAGTCGGATCAATTGTGGACGTGCAAGCTTCAATAGTTGCCTGTAATCTGATAATGTTTGCGGAGGAAATATCGGTTTGGCTGCAATGAATGACTGCATAGCTGCAGCAACAGCAAACACTTCTTCATAAAAAGCGCACATGCGCTCGTGATCATGCGGAAAATGATGAGCAAGCTCTTGGTACCAAGCCTTCTTCTCTTTCCAATAGCGTAAAGTGCGATCAGGTAAATGCACGTCCATAATGATCGGTAAATCTTGTATGTGCGGTAATGGGATTCGTAATTCAGCATACAAATCACTGAACAATCCACCTTTTTCAAAACCCATTCCGATCGTAGCTCCCGCCGCAAAGCGATATCCGTGTCGATCGAATTTGCTAGCACAACCACCTAGTTCAAGAGCAGATTCGAATACTTGCACTTTTCTCCCGCGCTGAGCTAGAAGTGCTGCAGCACTCAAACCACCGAATCCAGCACCGATCACGATTACATCTGCATGGTTCAATCTCGTTCACCCTATTCTTTTCTTTCAATATATAATTACAAATGCATATGTACAAATCTCATCATTTCTTCCGTGTGAAAAGGTAAGGCTTCATGACCATAATCGGGGTATACGCGAAGCTCTTTATCGCAAGACAGATGATGATATGCTGCAAAACACGTAGAAGGAGGACATATCACATCTTGAAGTGTAATCGCCATCAGTGTTTTGGCTCGAATTCTTGCAGCATGGTTCATCCCATCAAAGTAACTTAATGTTCGATAAATTTCGTCTTCACGAAGATGTTCAGGGTCGTACATGCGAAACCAATTTTTTATTTCAACATAGGGGCCTTGAGTATGTAATTCTACTGCTCTCTTGAAATGGGTTAAATAAGGAAATATCGGCATTGCGAGCTTAGGTCTCGCATCGATTCCCGCTACAGCTAATACAAGCCCTCCTCCTTGACTGTTTCCGGTAAGAGCAATTCGCAAGGAATCGAGTTCTTCTCGCGAAACAGCAAAATCTATCGCTCTAACACAGTCCATATACGCGTATTTATAGTAATACTGATGAGGATCTTCTATGCCCAGTGTCATCCAACCGATAACCGCTCCAGACGCATAGCGAGCATGGTCAGGCGTGTGTCCTGCTTGTCCACGTGTATCTACTGTAATCGTAGCGATCCCCATAGACGCCCATGTCAAATAATCATGTGGCTTGCCTGCATTACCCGAATAACCATGGTAATGAATAACTACAGGCATTGGCTTCTTAGCTAATGGGGACTTAGGTACGATATACCACCCGCGAATCGGTGTACCATCTATTCCTTCGTATTGAAGACGATATACCTCAATACTTTTGATCGGATAATCGATTAATGTTAGTGTTGCATGGAGTGGTTTCTGAGCAGATTCTTCTCGATATTGTTGCCAAAATGAATCGAAATCAACTTCTGCTGTTAATTCAGGGCAATACGTTCTTAGCTCAGACAATGGCATATCCACGAGCGGCATGCATTCACCTTCTTTTCATATGTAATGTGTTCGAATGTGCTTATTATACACGTTAGTTTTTTTACAGTAAACTTTACCTTTATTTTCATTTAATTTTAGTTCTAATTTCGATTCTCGATTGCTTCTTCGAGCATTTTGTGGCAATATGAACTCATCTACGCTATACAACTTATGACCAATAAGACAACTGATGATTGGAGAGATCACATGTTCACTGCAGGTTACCGATTACTTACTGAGCTATCTTCTCGCAAGTGGATCTCCATGTTAGCAGGATTTTGTGCCAAATCTTCATGGAGCAGAAGACTTATTCCTTCTTTTGCTAAGACATATGGCATATCCATCGATGATGCAGAGAAACAACTATCCGAATATGCATCGCTAAATGACTTTTTTACACGAAGATTGAAGTCTGGGCTGCGCCCACTTGACGAAGACTACACCCAAGTGATCAGTCCAGTTGATGGATTGATTACAAGTATGGGGCACATTCAAGACGGGTTACTCATCGGCATTAAAGGCCAGACATACACGATTCACGAACTATTAAACTCGTCTCCACGTGTGATCAATTATTTGCATGGCTATTACCTCGTTATTTATTTAAGTCCCAAAGACTACCATCGCATACACGCACCTGTCACTGGTCAGATTATGGAAAAAGAACATGTCCCAGGTAAAGTGTATCCCGTCAACGATCTTGGATTAACCCATATGCGTAAAGTGCTCAGTCGGAATGAACGTCTAATTACATATATCGCTCATGAGACAAGTGAAGTTGCTGTCGTCAAAGTTGGTGCAATGAACGTGAGTAGCATACAATATGCTTCATCACTCTCCACTCACATCGTTCGCGGTGATGAATTGGCTTATTTCGAATTCGGCTCTACTGTTGTTCTCTTATTGGAAAATGATACGTTTTCGCCCAAAGCTTCTGTGCAAGTAAATACGAAAATACACATGGGACAATCTTTGGGTGTAATCCATACAATATCTTAATTGGTATCTCGAGAGGCGCTCCATATCATGACCGAATCACAATTATCGAAGGAGCCTCAGACGGTTCAAGTCGCATATTCTGAATCCGATATCAACCCAACTGTGTTTCGTATACTCCTTGCGGTGAGCATTGTTCATCTGCTTAATGATGTCATGCAATCCGTAATACCCGCAATCTTCCCCATCTTAAAAAATAATTTATACTTAACGTATACGCAAATCGGTTTGATTGCTTTCACCTTCAATTTAACTGCTTCGCTGATGCAACCTATCGTTGGGATAGTTACGGATCGTAAGCCGATTCCTTACTTGTTGCCTTTTGCTATGGCATTTACATTGATCGGTATGCTACTGCTTGCATTTGCTTCTAGCTATGGACTTGTTTTGTTATCTGTATGTTTCATTGGATTGGGATCTGCGATATTTCACCCCGAAGGATCTCGCGTCGCTTTCCATGCTGCCGGCAGACGCAAAGGGCTTGGACAATCGATATACCAAGTTGGAGGAAATGCAGGGGCTTCTCTGGGTCCACTCATGACCAAAATCATTTTTATTCCATTCGGGCAGATCGGAGCATTATTCTTCACTGTGATCGCTTCGTGTGGCATTGCGATTCAATTTTATATCGCCCACTGGTACAAAATTTTGTTGACAACACATGCCCATCAGCGGAAGCAAACGATTCATCAACCGTTTCCACTTCATCGTAAGAATCAGATCTTGATCGCGATAATGGTTCTCATGTTCACTGTATTTATCAGAACATGGTATGATGTCGTGATTTCGAACTATTTTGCGTTTTTTTTACTCGATTCGTATGACATTTCATTGAGTCGAGCGCAAGATTTTATATTCTTGTTTTTACTTGCTGGTGCTTTAGGAACATTTCTAGGTGGGCCACTGGCTGATCGATTCGGCCGCAAACACGTCATCTTGTATTCGTTGCTACTGACCATACCATTTTCAATCCTATTGCCATATGCTTCGTTTGCATGGACATATGTCTTGTTGTCGATCATCGGTTTCATTACGTTCTCAAGTTTTTCCGTATCCGTGGTGTATGCTCACTTGCTTTTCCCAGGAAGAGTAGGTACGGTATCCGGCATGATTGTCGGGTTTGCTTTTGGTGTTGGTGGCATCGGCGCATTAATTTCTGGAGTACTCTGTGACACATTTGGTACAATTACGATTATGAAGTTCATGGGTTTTGTTCCGCTTTTTGGCGTCGTCGGTGTGCTCTTACCATCAGATGATACCATTGCGGAATGGTCAAAAGAATCTTAAAACGTCAATAGCACCGAAGCGACCATAGAAACCTTCTTCTTTCTTCATGACCCATTTCACTTCGATAGGAGCGCATGGTTTTGCAGAAATCACCTTACCTCTTACTGATCGCTGCTACTTGCTTCTGGGGAGGGAACTTTGTCGTTGGTCACGAATTGGTCAAGCATATCCCTCCATTTACGTTAGCTTTTTTGCGTTGGTTGACTGCTTTTGTCGTACTCTTGCCGTTATATGGGAGTAGTTCCTGGAAGCAACGGCACCTCTATATCCGTCATTGGAGAACCTTACTCCTTCTAGCGATAACAGGTGTTGCTGCATTTAACACACTTGTATATATTGCTGTGCAGTATACTTCATCGATCAATGCCTCATTAATGAATGCTGCAACACCGATCGTCATTGTGTTACTTTCATCTTTGATTCTCCGTGAGAAGTTAACTGCTTGGCGTGTATCAGGAATATTGGTATCGTTGTTTGGCGTATTGTGGATGATTGCACGCGGTTCGTGGCATATACTGATTAGTTTCTCTTTTAACCAAGGCGATCTGTGGATGTTGCTTGCTGTCATCGCTTGGGGACTATATTCCATAACCGTGAAGAAAACACCGTCATACTTGCCTAGAAATGGTCTCTTCTTTCTTACAGTTCTAATTGGGGTCTTGATCTTATTGCCTCTGTCCGCTTTAGAATGGTTATATGGCGATAGACCTCAACATGTGACATGGTCGGTCGTGGTCGGTGTGATGTATTTAGGCGTATTTGCATCTGTGGTTTCATTTACATGTTGGAACATTGCTGTAACGCAGATCGGTCCATCGCGAAGCGCTAGTTATCTGAATTTGATTCCATTATTCAGCGCGGTATTCGCTATTATGTTTACGCAACAACTGATTCATAGCTATCATGGCGTCGGTGCAGCTCTGATCATCGGTGGCGTGTATTTGACATCGATTTCAAAAAAACCAGATGTGCCAGTAAACGAGTGAACCGCATGACGAGATGGCCTTCGGTTACCCGCAGTTTCCCAACTGCACTTGTATCGTGTTTCAGTCAAATAGATATCGCCCAAGCACTGAAGGCATATCGCTTCAGCATAACCTGAAGCGATATGCCTTATATTAAGAGGGTTGTCTTCTTTGATCGTGCCAATTGATGACACCCGTGCCTCCATCGACATGGATGATTTGGCCTGTGATTTGTGAGGATAGCATAGACTTTCATTCCTTATACATCATCGCTTCATGAGACAACTTCTTAAGACGCAGCACTCGTGGAGCTCTGTATGTTGGCAATTATCTTCTATCCCCTAAACACGGAAATGAGATCGCGTTCAAACTACGATCGACTCTCATGTGGTTTTCTGCGCCTCGCTACACCGGACTCGTATGCTGCAGCAATGACCGCTTCTTTCACTTTTTCGACTACGGTTTGATTAAACACACTTGGGATAATGTAATACTCGTTCAGTTCATCTTCGCTGACAACTGACGCAATCGCATGAGCTGCAGCGAGTTTCATCTGTTCAGTAATTCGTGAAGCTCTACAGTCGAGCGCCCCGCGAAAAATCCCAGGAAAGCAGAGCACGTTATTGATTTGGTTCGGATAGTCTGATCGACCTGTAGCCATCACACGTACATAGGGCTCTGCTTCTTCAGGAGTAATCTCTGGGGTTGGATTAGCCATAGCAAACACGATGGGATCTTTGGCCATTTGTTTAACATCTTCTACTTTCAGAATCCCTGGCGCCGATAGACCGATGAATATGTCGGCATCTATGATCACATCTGATAATAATCCTTGTAACAGCTGTGGATTCGTGTGTTCGGCATACCACTGCCACGCTGGATTCGCGTAATCTATACCTCGCACTATCGCTCCATCTCGATCTACACCTACTACGTTAGTGACACCTGCAGACAGTAACATCTTCGTACAGGCAATTCCTGCAGCTCCGATCCCTGTAATCACGACTTTACAATCGATCAGTTGCTTCTCGACGACTTTAGCTGCATTCAGTAAACCTGCAAGCAAGACGACCGCAGTACCGTGCTGATCATCATGGAATACAGGGATATCTAGACTTTCAATTAAACGTTCTTCGATTTCAAAACATCGAGGTGATGAAATATCCTCGAGATTGATACCACCAAATGCAGGAGCAAGTGCTCGAATCGCACTTATAATTTCTTCAGTATCTTGCGTATCCAAACATATCGGAAACGCATCCACACCTGCCATTTGCTTGAACAACATCGCTTTACCTTCCATCACAGGCATTGCTGCAAGAGGTCCGATATTGCCTAGCCCGAGTACAGCGGATCCATCAGAGATGACCGCAACGGTGTTTCTCTTGATGGTAAGTGAGTAAGCTTTGGCTGGATCGTCATGAATCGCCATACACACTCTAGCTACTCCAGGCGTATATACACGTGAGAGATCATCTCGATTTTTTATAGGCATTTTAGGCGTAATTTCAATTTTCCCACCAAGGTGCATCAAAAACGTTTGATCCGAAACATTGATGACTTTCACACCGGTAAGATCATTTAATGAAGTTATAATATGATCGATTTGTTGCTGATCCATGACATTTACGGTAATGTCTCGTGTTGTTGATGTCTGACTAGACCGCGTCACGTCTACAGCTACAATATCTCCACCAACTTCACCAATCGCCATTGCAATTTGCCCAAAAGTTACGGCATTTTTTTGCATATCGAGCCTGACGATAATGCTCGTCATCGCATTAGCAACTTGCCCCATCCATCTCACTCCTTATTTGGTATATATAGCTTAAAATCACATTTTTATCATACCATAATTTTTATGTTTGCAAAAATAAGATCACCTGAACACTGCGGTTAAGGATGACGAGTCTCTTAGAAAATGCTATACTAATATGCGTTATGATCATGATCTGTATTCGATATGTGGAAGGATGAATGAATGACATGAACCCCTCAGCCAGTAAGCTGAATGAGACCTTACAAAAAGAAAATGCTCATGTGTATGACATGTTATCAACACTGGGTAAAGCACTGTATTTCCCCAAAGAAGGCATTCTCAATCAATCGGCAGAAGCGAAATTGATGGCCAAAACATTCAATGCAACGATCGGCATTGCATTAGAAAACAATCAACCGATGCATTTGAAAGTAATTCAAGATACACTATCTGCTTATGCACCCAAAGATTTGTATGAATATGCTCCACCTGCGGGCAAGCCTGAACTACGAACGGCTTGGCGCGCAAAAATGCTTCAAGAAAATCCGAGTTTGCAAGGGATATTATGTAGCAATCCAATCGTAACCAACGCACTAACCCATGGTCTTAGTATCACAGCGGATTTATTCGTAGATGCTGACGATGTTGTCATTATCCCTGATAAAAACTGGGAAAATTATGAACTTACTTATGAAGTTCGTCGCGGTGCTCGCATTGTGAACTACCCTTTATATAATGATCAGAATCAATTCAATGTAGCTGGATTACGTGTTGCTTTGCTTGCTCAACAACACAAAGGAAAAGCCATTGTAATGCTGAACTTTCCTAACAATCCTACTGGATACACGCCGGGTGTAGAAGAAAGTAACCGCATCATTGCAGTTATCCATGAAGCTGCTGAAGCAGGTATCAACGTCGTTGTGATTACAGACGACGCCTATTTCGGATTATTTTTCGAAGATTCCATACAAGAATCATTGTTCGGACATCTCGCTAAGCTTCACCCTCGTGTCTTGGCCATCAAAGTTGATGGTGCGACCAAAGAAGAATATGTGTGGGGCTTTCGCGTAGGTTTCATTACGTATGCGGGAGTTAGTGATGCTTTACTTGCAGCATTAGAACAAAAAACCATGGGCATTATCCGGGCTACCATCTCAAGTGGACCTCACCCCTCACAAACGTTCATCCTTCATGCATTGCAATCACCTGAATTCGACAAACAGAAGCAAGAAAAATACCACATCATGAAAAGTCGAGCGAATCGCACGAAAGCCATATTAGACAGCGGAAAATACAACAATGCATGGGACTACTATCCGTTTAATTCCGGTTATTTCATGTGCCTCAAATTACGAGATGTGAATGCAGAAGAGTTGCGCACACATTTACTACAACAGTATGGTGTAGGCACGATCGCTTTAGGTAAACATGATTTACGCGTGGCCTTTTCTTGTATCGAAGAATCCGATTTAGAGGAATTGTTCGCATTGATTTATCGTGGGGCAATGGATTTACAACCTGTTTAGTAACCTCTCAAAGGAATATAGTAGGTTTAAGTTAAGTCCTTCAGCATGAAGGGCTTTTTTATGTTTCACATGAAGTACATAGCAAAGAATTACAGAAGATCGTAACAGAAGGTTATGTCCGATTCATCCATGTTTTTGAATTGGCTGTTCATGGTAACTGACTCATCAGTGTTTCAATGATTGAGCTCGGAATCGCAAGTCCAACTTTGATGGACGTACCGTTTTCGACAATTTGACTTGTAGCAAAAATCATCCCGACCACTTTTCCATCTTCGGCGATAACCGGACTTCCGCTATTCCCACGGTAAATCGGTGCTTGCACTGACATCACTTGCTGGTCTGAACCTACAAGTTGAATATTCCGACCTACGAAACCTTCATTCGCAATCCCATTGAAGACAAGTGGATTACCGATCACTTTGATCGGTTGCCCTTCGATGATTTCAAGTTGCGTAACCAGCGACAACCGTTCAAGCGGAACCACGGTAGCATCTTTAATGTGAAGAACAGCAACGTCATGTATTTCGTCTTTCACTACCACTTCTGCAGGGTAGGAATCTCCATCTAATCCATACACCTCTACAGCAGTAAACCCTTCAATAACATGAGCGTTGGTCAAGATATATCCGTATTCATCTAAGTCATTTGGATTCACTACGTGAAATCCTGTTCCCTTGTTATTGCCAGCACGGACGATGACGATGGCTTGCTTATATTGCTGAATGTCTGCGCGTTGCGATAATTCATTGGATTTTGCCAAGAATTTGACAACATCTAAATTAAACCATTGCGGGAAAAAAGCTAAACCATTTGCCAACAAAACCAATGCCAAACCAAACGACACCATCACAGTAAGCCATTTTCGATCCCGAGTAGGTGGCGTAGGTTCATCATCTTGAAACTCAGGTTGATCGCTATCCATATCTTCGTATTGTGGGTCGTATAAATCTTCATCGGCTCTATGATGTTTGTTCATCTCTGACCTCTCTAAACTTATTTCATTTTTGGTAAATGATTATAGGTTAACTTATGGTTTTCAGTTACAATTATCGTATCGATGATGGTGAATTCCTTGCATCCGACAATAGCACATTTATGTGGATGATTTAACAAATTAATTATAGATAAATAATATTTATAGTTATATAATTATAATATAATTTATAAAAATATAATAGTTTATAAACAGATAGTTGTTTATGCCTATATGACATTTTATAAATAACGACACATATATGGAGGCGAGAAAATGTCTGACGTGAAGATCACAATTGCTGATCATGGACCCCTGATTGTTCATGGTACGATTCATGTTGTCGACGGAGAAGGCAACACTGTCCCAACCAAAGAAACAACCTACTTATGTAGATGTGGATTGTCTGCTAACAAACCGTTTTGTAACGGAGCACATAAAGGTGTATTCGATAGTCAAGTAAGAGCATAATCAACAAGCTGGTTTTAAGGACGTTGTCGTTCTTAAAACCAGCTTTATTTTATTTACGATGGGTTCACCTATCCATCCTCTTTGTATGATCGAATCACTTGAATATCTGGATTTCCGAGCATTTCTGGTATTGTTTCTAAGTCGATATCGATTTGATGGATTGCTGGTAGAATGCTAACCTCGGCATGTACGTCCCGGTATCTGTAGGCAAGTAATATGCAGGATTCATCTCATATGCACCATGTACGTAAGCATTGCCTTGGATTGCACGAACAAGTTCGATGTCAATCGTATCTTTATTACTTCACCCTGCGATAACCCACAAATCACCTACAGCTACATGATACTTATGATTGGATTTAATTCAAAATATATATATTCATACATATAAAATTATGATTATACATGGTATTTTAACATAGGCACAACAACTAGCCTATATATGCGTTTCTGTATTGGTGACCAGAATTGCTACAATCTTATATCCGCAAATTGATCATTCATCGATCTATGATCATTGTTCAAGTGCGGAATTGGCCATGATTCTTGCTAGCTTAACATTAAGCTCTTACAGCTTACCCTACGAATACATAAAAACAAGCGAGAGAAACATATTCTCTCGCTTGTTCTTGTATGCTATATGCTATTCGCGATATCTTATTTCAAAGCTATCTTACTCACATGTCAGAGATTCGTGTTCTGCCAGGGAATCAATTCGCTTATCTGAAGATTATATCTCTTCATGATTTGCAGCATATCTTGTGCATCAATCGTACCGTTTCGATCAAAATCCATGTGTTCAAAACCTGCTGAGTGTTGACGATACCGTTCCATGAGTTCGATCAGGTCCTTAGCGTCGATCCTTCCATCCTGATCAACATCCCCTGGCGTTAACTCAATTGGACTCATTGTCGTATGGGTAGTCAATGTAAAGGAAGGAATGTATTTCAATCCATACCCTTTCGCATTTATGATCAATCCATACGTACCCGCGGGTATCCCACTGATTTCAAAATGACCATCTGCAGCTATATTCGCAAGGAGGATGATTCCTTGTGAATTCACGACAGGCCTTCCGTTAGACCAAGTCATCGGATCGCTCAGTTGAATAGTCAATTCAGCGAAAGTACGATAGTCCGTGATATCCACATCTGCAAGTGTAACTGCTCCTGATAAGGTGAAAAATATAGCTGCATCGTCTTTAGTCGCAGTTGTTACTTGGATGTTTATTCCTGTTCCTTCCAGAGTATCTATCAACGGAATTACAGAAAATTCATAGGTAACACCAGGAATTAGATTCAAGATTTGATGGCTATTGGACGAAGAGGATACCGTAGAGATCAGTTCACCATTTTGATACACAGCGTAGGATGTCGCTCCAGTTGTTTCACGCCAACGAAGTGATGTATCGTGCGCATGTGTATTATAGGATACTAGGGATGAAATATGGAGCGCATTGAGACTGCTTTTCTGTCTGCCTGATCCATCAAAACGTATTTGATATGTTCGATTATTATCGTCACGATTGACATAGTAAATCCAATCACCCACCACATACAGATTTCGACTTGCATCCTCATTGATCTTGCTACGGGAAGTACCGTCCGTGCGAATTTTATATATTTTATTACCGTCATCTCGATTGCTGTAAAATATCCAATCTCCAACTGCATGGAGATACCACGAATTATCATTGTTCAGCTTAGTACGAGAACTACCATTTGTGTTCACTTTATATATTTTGTCGCCATCACTTTCATTTTGATAAAATATTTCATTTGCCGAAACTTGGATAAACCACATACGATCATCCATAATTTTCGAACGCCATGTCCCGTCAATGCTTATTCGGTATAATGAAGATTCGTCTGAGAGATTCTGATAATAGACCCAGCCCTGCCATACATGTAGTGAATTACTACGATCATCATTCAACTTTGTTTTTTGGGTTCCATTTATCGAAATTTTATACATATGATCATTTTCATTTTGATTGCTGTAATATACATAGCCGTCTACCACTGTAATGAAGAAGCTCGCATCATCATTTAACTTTTGCCGAGCTGAACCATCAGCGCCAATCTTATATAACTTATAGCCATCCGTAACATTAGAGTAATAGACCACATCATCGAATACGTTAAGATATTGTACAGAGTCATTACTAAGTTTCTGTATGGAAGTCCCCTCTTTATGAATTTTATATAGTCTATATTGATCATTTTCATTCGCAAAATATATCCAATCCCCGCTTGTCGCGTAATAGCCTGAATGATTAATATTTCCAGGTAAATTGCCTTGTTTTTGCCTGGTAGTGCTTAATGCCTTAGTCACTGCTTGATTCATATCCACACTGCCAAACCCATAGTAAATGTCTCTTCCTACCGTTCCTAAGTCTTTAGAAGTTACACTGAGCAGTTGTTTGAAATCTGATGCATCCATTTCAGGATCAATCCCTTTCATGACTGCAGCGATTCCTGCAACAATTGGTGATGAAAATGAAGTACCATATCTGGCGGAATAATTTCCATTATTTGTGGTTGTCAGAATAGCTTCGCCAGGTGCTACAACAGTAATTTTATTGTTAAAGTTTGAAAAACTTGATCGAACATGATTTGACGATATTGAACCAACCGAAATTACGTTGTCGTAAGAAGCAGGATAGAAATACGAGGAGTCCCCTTGATTACCAGCTGCAGCGATTACAACGATGCCTGATTGTATGGCTTTTTGAATGATGTAATTTTCAGTTTCGGAAGAATATGCACCGCCTAAACTAATATTAATCACATCCACTTGTTGATCGATTGCATATTGAATGGCGGAAATAATCTCACTTGAGTAGCAACCTGATGGTCCACACACTTTCAATGGTAATATCTGAACATCGTAGTTACCTGCAACACCAGCAATCCCTATACCATTGTTTGTCTGAGCTGCAATGATTCCAGAAACGAGTGTTCCATGTCCCAAAACGTCCGTCGTGTTGTTATCATTCGAAGTGAAATTATATCCATGAGGAGAGATTCGACTTTGTAAATCAGGATGATCACTATTAATCCCAGTGTCTAACACTGCGACGACAATCGATTTGTGTAAGCGATAGATTTGGTTCCAAGCATGAAGAGCTTGAATATCTGTTAAACTCCATTGAGACGAGATATAAGGATCATCAATATTCAGATTAAAGATGTCTCTCTTGACGTTTTTTTCTACTGAAAGTACACGATCGTCTTCAAGAAAGGAATGTATAGCTGCTTCTACATGATTCGAATCCTTTAATGTCAATATTTCGATGTTGTTCGTTATGCTCTGTGTATCAAGAAGATAACCCGGTAAAATCGTTTGCGGCAGATAAGATGAATGATACTCCTCTTTGTATCTGACAATGATTTGATTTGATTTCTCATGATGAATCTGCTCCTCGAATTCAATTTCTTGTTGCGAGATCGTTGGTTGTTGATCGAATAAAGTTCCATTATCTTGAGCGAAAGTGTGATCGGGATGAAATAAAAAAACATAAATGAGCGTAACACCAATCGACAAAGTCAAAATCGCTGTATGCTTTTTCATAATCATACTCCATTCGTTTTTTAAAAATCATAACATATGCCATTGAATAAATACTTTTATAATATTTATGCTTTTATAATTTAATTTTACATAGTTGTATTTTCAATATAATTAATGGTAAAATATGACTAAAGTTGAATTATAAGGAGTTTCATTATGAGGTCGCAATCATCTAGATTAATGTTTTTCTACTTGCTTATGTTTGTTGTGACCTTATTCATTGTCGCGATTCTATGGTTAAAGCCACCTATATTTATTTATAATTCCACATCACAGCATACAACCGAAGTAACACCGCTACCAGTGAATACGCAATTATCAGCTTCAACTTCTACCCCACTTCTCATTCCAACTCTTACTCCAAGAGTGACTCCTATTGCAACGCCAAATTCAATTGACATGCCCCCCCAAAAAGTAACTCCAGCTGTTTCGTCTCTTCCTACTCCTTCAGTTGGACAAGCAGAAGACCATTCTTTGCACACGGATCATGAAGTGTTCGATGTCGTCATCATTGGAAGTGAAATAGAAGGTTTGTATTTAGCTAGAGCAGCTGTTGATGAAGGGCTTCGCGTTAAAATATTAGACCCTCGAGAAGGATTCGGAGGTCAGCTGTTACAAGCAGAAATGTTCTTTTTAGATGAAGTCAAAGATGGTTCCGGTAAATCCTTACTTCAAGGTAGAGTCAAGAAGTTATTTGATGGATTCAAAAACGCTACTATTCGCAAAAAAAATGAATTCGAGAGCTATGTGAATCAACTTACACAAGGAATTCCAGTTGAGTCTCATATCACGATAAGAGATATTTCTCCAACTCTTACTGAAACGAATGAAACACAAATCGACTCCATGATATATCTCACAAAATCGAAAGAAGTGAAGCGAATTTCTGCTAAGTATTGGGTCGATAACACAGACCATGCTGCGTTATTAAGCAAACTCAATGTAACTCGGCTCCCTGGTTTGGAAACCGTATACGGACAGACAGCAATCGAATATATGAGTGCAGGACTCATGATGAAATTCAAAAATGTAGACTGGGCACAATTCCAAAAATCAATCGAACAAATGGATCGAAACGAACGCAACAAACGTTTCGGACCAGCTTTCATCGATAAGAATTATGCAATTAATTTTAGTGGCATGAGTAAGATGTATCAAGCTAGTCGTGAAGATGTATTTCTTAGAGGGTTAAATGCAGTTCATCAGCGAGATGGTGAAGTACTGATCAATGCACTTCTGATCTATAAAGTCGATCCCTCCGATCTAACATCTATAGAAGAAGCCATATCCAAAGGTAGTAAGGAAATTCCTCTCATTCTTGAGCATTTCCGACGTTCTCTGCCAGGATGGGAACAAGCAGAAATGAATGGAATTCCAGCTTATCCGTATATTCGTGAATATAATCATTATGAAATGGAACATGTGTTGAAACCATCCGATCTTTTGGCAGGTAAAATGTTCTGGGATAATGTGAGTATTGGGGGTTATCCACTTGATTTACAAGGCATCTCTTCGAATAAGTGGGGAATTGAAATGGGGCGTCCAGATAAATACGGTATGCCACTGCGAAGTTTTCTCTTGAAAAATTATGATAATGTTTTGGTGACTGGGAAAAATGTCGGTTCTTCTGCTATAGCATATGGAAGTACCCGCATTCAACCAAACACAAGTATTGCTGCAGAAACGATCGGGATCATTCTGGGGCAGATCAATAAGAAGAAACAGATCAAACAACTAACTCAAACAGATATGCTCAGCTTGCATCGGTATATCGAAACTAAGTATTCAATTAAACTAATGAACGTCCCAAGTACAAACAAACTCATCGGTTGGACGGAAGAAGAACTCCAAAAACTCGATCAAGGGAAAATCGTATATCCGCAGTATATATTGAAAAAAAATAAATAACTCAGCAGCGCTTCGGAAAATGAGTTCCTAACCAAAGGTATATTCAAAATATTTATGTCGTTGCGACTCCAAAAACGTGGTGATATCCCATTGCTCATGCAATAACACGTTTTTTTGTTTTATCCTCGATGAAATTATCTATACTATCCTCTGTTCATATATACATGTCGAACAGAGGAATAGGTTTCTCTCTTAACTGATGTATACTATAATGAAACGAATACCCTAACGTTGGAGGACAACATATTGATCAAATTAATCGTCAGCGATCTAGACGGGACTTTACTTGATGCAAACAAAGAAGTATCGACTCGAGAATTCGAAGCACTTCATCTCTCGAGAACACAGGGTATAGCTTTCGCGCTTGCTTCTGGTAGAATGCGGAGTGAAATGAATAAAATCATCACACAGATCGATCAGAATTGTATATGTATTTCGCAAAATGGTGCATTTATTCATTCATCTGATGGACAGCTGTTACAGTCTACTTATTTCGAACCATCACTAGCCAGACAAGCGTATACGATGACATCATCTCCTACTATTGTTCGGTTAATTTGTTCAGGAGAAGCCAATTATATAAGTCAATTAACGAACGCATCAGATGCCATACAAGCTCGAATGTTTGAACCTTTTCGAATTCTACACCATGCAGAAGAAGCCATAGAACATGAATTACCTGTTTGCAAACTGTCCTACTTTGGGGATATCCAAGAGCTACTTACGATCAAACGTAACCTCGAATTGCATTATGGGGATCAATTAACTCAATTCATCTCTGATATTGACTGCTTAGATATTATGCCCAAAGGCATTTCGAAAGGGTCTGCTTTATTATATATGCTTGATATTCTGAATATTACCGTAGATGAAGTTGCTTGTATCGGGGATTCTTTCAATGATATATCCATGTTCGAAGTAACACCACATAGTTATGCGATGCGTCATTCACATCCCGATGTGAAGACATTCGCTCGACATATCGTAGCGAACGTAGCTGAAGCAATTGAGCACATCATTGCGCAATAGCTAGTGAACTCAGCTAACTATTGCATAGAGTTGATGAGCTATTTCTTTGAGTCAAAAAGCTAACTCTCCGTAGGCTTGTGCTCTGTTTGTTTTTGTTTATCTTTTAACCATTTGGGTGCACCTTTATTTTTCTGTTCAAGCGCGATTTGTGTTTTACTTTTGGTTGGTTTGGTGGGTAGTCGCTTTACCTGTGGGGATGTGTGAGATTGTTCTTTGCGTTTGTCTTTTGAATCTACGATTAAACCCTGCAGTGACTGAACGGGTTGTTGATTTTTCGATAACTTCGGCTTATTCCTTTCAATTGGACGACTACGCTCAACTGCTGCAGGATGACTCATTGTCGGTTGAATGAATTCCCCTTTATACATCGATTTTGGGGAAATCTGAATACCCAGCGATTTCTCGAATTTCTCGAGGATGAATCTTTCTTTAGCGGTAATGATTGAAATCGAAATCCCTTTTCTCCCCATTCTTCCTGTACGACCGACTCTGTGCAAATAGTTATCTGGTTGCGTAGCAGGATCGAGATGAATGATATGAGTGACCCCTTCAATATCTAGTCCTCGTGAAGCCATATCCGTCGCTAATAACAGTTGGAATTTCTGCATACGAAAGTCATTCATCGTTTTTGCTCTATCTTGTTTACTCGCTTGCGCGTATAGTGCTTGCATCGACAATCCCACATGTTGCGTCTTAGCTAGAACTTCTACGATGTCTTCAGTCTCATTGATGAAAACAATCGCTAATTGTGGATTCAACATGCGCACGAGTTTGCGTAGCGTATCGACTTTGTCACGCTCATCACATAGGACATAGAAGTGTTCCACGGTTTGTACGACTTTAGAAGCCGAATGAAGTGTTGTATTTATCGATATTGGTTGCTTCATCCACCTGTCAATGACTCTACTCAGTGAAGGTGGAATGGTCGCCGAAACAAATACCCATTGACTCGACTTCTGCATGAATCTAAATATATGTTCGACTTCACTCACAGAGCTCAAGTCAAATACTTGATCAACTTCGTCAACAATCAACATTTTCACTTCATTCAAACTGACTTTTCTCGTTTTGATGAGTTCGATGAGTCGACCAGGTGTACCTACCACCAGATGCGGATGGGACTTGAGTTTTTCAATTTGACGGCTGACTGCTGCGCCACCAATCAATGCTTGTGCACGAATGCCTTCATCATCCACTAATTTCTTAATTTCTGTCATGATTTGCATCCCAAGTTCGCGGGTCGGCACCACAATCATCACTTGGATGTGCTTGGACATAGGGTCTATGCGTTGAAGTGCTGGTAATACATACGCTAATGTCTTGCCTGAGCCTGTGTGGGATTGAATAATTACATCCTTACCCGACATCATAACGGGAATCGCTTCTGATTGAACTTCTGTTGGACGTTCAATACCTTGTTTCAGAAGTTGATGAACGTAAGCTTGTACGATCTGAAGTTGCGTAAAATTTTCAGTCAAATATAACCCTCATTTCGCTTTCTATTGTTGTAATCATAAGTCATCTCACTCAAATACTCAAATCACTCAAATTACTTTTTGTTTAAATATGTGTGTGCCAATCGCTCAAAAACACGTGGGAATAATTGGAACAATAGGACTCCGAATAGAGCTGCCCTTGGCAAATTCTTTTCAGCTGATTGATGCTCAATCGCATGAATGATCGCTCGAACAACTTTCTCAGGCTTCAACATCAAAAAATCAATTTGCTTGACATAATTCCCGCTTGGGTCTGCTCGTTCGAAAAAAGGGGTTCGGATCGGTCCTGGATTAATCGTCGTAAGATGTATCCCCGTTCCCATGAGTTCTAATCGTAAGCTATTCGTCATACCAATCACTGCGTGCTTCGTTGCAGTGTACGCGGATGATTTCGCTGAACCTATTTTCCCTGCTAACGATGCGATATTAATGATATGTCCCCGCTTCGCTGCAAGCATGGAAGGAAGCACCGCTTGTGTACAACGCACTACACCTAAATAATTCACATCCATCATCGCTGCAAATTCATCTAACGGTGCTTCGACAAAAGTTTGAAAGACACCATACCCTGCATTATTAATCAGAATGTCAATGAATCCATACTTGTCTTGAACGTGTTGGATGACTTGTTGAACTTGCTCGTTGTTCGTAACGTCCATCACATAACATTGATGTTCCGAATGGATAAGAGAAGAAACTTTTTCTAGCTTATCTGGCGATCGCGCTGTTAAAATAGGTATAGCTCCTCGTTGGGCAAGGTGTTGTGCCATCATTGCACCTATACCGCTCGAAGCACCTGTAATGAGAACAATTGCACCTTTGAGTTCCACAGAAGCACCTCTTCAATTCACAGTTGTATTGATTTCATTATACGTTTACTCAAGGGTAGTAACAATCAGAAATACTCATCAAACTTACATTGGAGTGATTGTCTTGCAGGGATATATTATTGATTTAGATGGAACACTCTATCGAGGAAATACGCTTATTGCCTATGCTTCAGATTTCATTCATATGTTGCAAGCAAATGATTTCCCCTACTTGCTTATGACAAATAATTCAACGCGCACAAACACTGATATTGCCGACCATCTCATTCGCATGGGTATACGTATAACACCTGAATACATCTACACATCTGCACAAGCCAGTGCGGAGTATATGAAACATCTCCACAAAGGTCAAGTGGTGTATTGCATAGGGGAGGACGGCTTGAAAGACGCGCTCAAAGAACAAGGATTCATTGTGATAGAAGAACACGACGAATTACAAATTCCTGATTATGTAGTTCAAGGCTTAGATCGACAATTACACTACAACCAAATACGTAAAGCGGTAAACTACATTCGTGGCGGTGCAGTATTTATAAATACGAATCCCGATCGATTATTCCCTTCAGAGGATACCTTACATCCAGGTGCAGGGACTATCGCTGCCTCCATTCAATATGCAACACAAGTAGAACCTGTGATGATTGGCAAACCCTCCCCGATCATGATCACTTGCGCTATTCGACACTTAGGTGTACCACGTCAAGATGTGTGGATGATTGGAGATAACCTAGCAACCGATATACAAGGTGGGGCAGGTGTAGGTTGTAAAACAGCTCTCGTGTTAACTGGACTAGCGACAAAAGAAAATGTTCAGGACCAAATCAACGAAACTTCCATACATCCTGATTTGATTTGTAGAAATTTACGTGAATTTGCTATCGCAATCGGATATCCATTATAGACTTCATTCATCACTTAGATATGCTCAATCATCCGAATCTTCAATAGCCAACGATTTATTTCGGTTCTCATTCAATTGGAATGCCCCATATGCCAACGAGTTAAATGCCACAAAAAATGACGATCGATGAAACGATTCGATGTACTTCTCGTTTCTCATCCAATATATATATCCCAAGTATCGTAGCACATACTGTTCCAATTTCTCGCAATGGCGCTATGTATATGAGTGAAGATTTATTTTGTCGACGACAAAATAACCCGTAGTGCACAGTCCGACACCTATCGTCAATACGATGGCGATCCACCCCCATAGGGTCAAGTTTTCATTGAGGAAGATCACTCCACATACAGGTATCAAAAAAATGCTAGTCCCTCTCATCATCGGATACACTCGAGATAAGTCACCAATCGATAAAGAGCGCGATAACAAAAATGCATACAACCCTTCAATGATTAAAGAGAGCAAAAGGAGGAACAGCCCCTCTAGAATAATTCCTTTACGAATCAGCTCGCTTATCATGGATGGCAGAAACACCGCGGTGGATGGAATCGATATCAGAAAAAGATAGAACTGTTTATTCATGCTTTTTTTGGTCAACATACTCCAAATCGCATGGAAAATCCCCGATCCAATCACGAGTGAAATCGCAACGATGAACATAATACGTCTCCTTTGACATCTCTATGTTTCAATGATTCATACACTTGTATTGTTGTGCAGATCTGTAAGCAAATGAATCGTGATGAATGATGTACAATTCAAACATGTTGTTATCATACTAAAATTCCTATCGTCAACAACACCATCCGATCCGTGTGCCCACACGCCTATTGTTCATCGATGACCCAAAATTATCTTCACCCGAAAAAAGTTGCTCTTTCTATGTACTCTCAGATATAATGTGGATTAGAAAATGTTTTTATGGTTTATTGAATAATGATAAAAAATATTTGTTTCCCCATGTTCGAATTTGGAGGTGTTGGATTGAATATTAATCAATTGCAGACATTACAAATGTTATCTAAGACCATGAGTTTCCGCAAAGCTGGGGATTTACTTAATCTCACTCAACCAGCAGTATCCGCACAAATCAAAAGCTTAGAAGAGGAATTTAAGTGTATCTTAATCGATCGAAGCCAACCTGTTTCCCTTACAGATAGTGGCCTATTATTTCTTCAACATGCAGAAAAAATACTAGGTATTGTCGATGACCTCAAGCAAAACCTATTGGACCTTCATTCAACGCCTCAAGGTCATATTCATATCGGCACTACAACATCGATTGCCATGCAGATATTACCGCGCGTATTATCTTATTTTCAAGATCAATTCCCGCTTATTAAAACAACCATCCATTCGATGACATCTTCGCAAATTATGAGTCAAGTTGAAACCGGGTATATCGATATTGGGATTGCGTATTTATTCGAAAAAAATCAATCGTTAGAAACGTCGATTCTCTATTATGATACGTTTGAATTAATCGTGTCTACGATGCATCCATTAAGCCGTTTTTCTCACATTTCGATTAAAGAACTGAGAAATATCCCTTTTATTATGCTTTCTCCAGATACAGCAGGGCGAAGATTCGTCGATCAAGTCTTTGAACGTTTGGAGATCAAGCCCAATATCGTGATGGAACTTTCAAGCAGTGAAGAAGTGAAACGAATGGTTGAACTAGATTTAGGAGCTTCGATCATTTCTAAATTATCTGTATCATCTGACCTTGCTCGTGGAACAATGAAAATGGTGAAAGTGGATGAACTCGACATCACACATCCGGTAGGTATTGTATACAAATCAGGACGATACATGAGTTCGGCGATGCAGCAATTCTTGCAAGATTTGAAAGGTATGCCAGAAACACAGTTTCTTGGTTCAGAGTAGTATCACAGATAGATAGGAGGATGCTTTGCATGAAATTCGACTTACATACCCATCATGAGCGTTGTGGCCATGCAAGTGGGGTCATTCGGGATTACATAGAAGCTGCCATATCTGCGGATTTTGATGTGATCGGTATTTCTGATCATTCCCCTTATTTTGGAAGCGAAGAAGAACAGCCCCAACCAATGATTGCAATGGCGAAGGGAGAGTTCTCTCATTATGTCGCAGAAGTTCTAGCTTTGAAGCGTGAGTATGCAGGGGAAATAAAAGTTTTACTCGGTGTTGAGTCGGATTTTTTTCCTGAATTCGCTACGATGTATCACCGTGTGTATGAATCCTATCCATTTGATTATATTATTGGTTCAGTTCATATTTCTGAAGGGGTCAGTATATTTAATCGTTCACGTTGGAAAAACCTTGAACACCTTGAACAAGTTCGCCAGAAAGAACAGTATTACCGCTTAATTCAACAATCAGCGCGTGCCGGTATGTTCCAGATCTTGGGTCATATCGATGCCATGAAAGGGTTCTATCCCGATTTTTCCACGATTCCTACCCCTATCGTTGACGAAACGCTGCACATCATTGGTGAGTGCAACGTCTCGATCGAAGTGAATACATCAGGTAGCACGAAATTAGTCGGTGGGTGGTACCCTTCCGACGATATCTTAGAGCGAGCTTTATTTTATAACGTGGACATAAGCTTTGGTTCAGACGCTCATGTTCCTGCTCGAGTCGGTGATGATTGGGAACTCGTGAAACAGAAACTGAAGCGGATTGGATTTTCACATTGGGTATTTTATGAAAATAAACAAAAACAACGAGTGGAGTTGTAAATTCACTTCACTAGATTGGTCTATGCATTCTGATATTGATTACCTGCTAAGTCTTTGCCTCGAGCCAACCAGATTTTGAAATTCTGGTTTTTTTCTGTGATGACCTTCGTCGAACTCGCGAAGTACCTCATGGTGTATCCACATCGACGCTCTGAACTTTTATTGGCTTCTGCACCGTGAATAATTCTAGCGTCATGCAGTGAACATTCCCCTTGGTTTAATTCAAAATACGTCGCTTTAGACTCATCGACATTGGTGATTTGAAGATCGAACGTATTTGTGGTTGCGTCAACACTTTCATAGTCGGAGAATCCATTAACATGTGTACCAGAAATAACTCTCATACATCCATTTGACTTTCGACTTGGGTCAATCGCTAACCATACGGTGACAATGCGGTCAAACTGACTGAGTCTCCCTTGCCAATAAGCGGAATCTTCGTGCCAAGGAGTTGCTCTGCCCACATAGGGATCTTTACATATAAAATGACTTGACCATAAAGCAATATGGGGGCCAATTAACGGTTCGACAAGATCTAACACTTGATCATCCAATAGAAAATCCAGTAAACGAGGATCTCTAAAATGAGGTGTGTCTAACTCATCTGAAAGTTTTTTTCCTTTTTCAGCTAAATGCTCTTCAAAAATTTCAGTTAATTTGGCTAGTTTCTCTGATGAAAACACTTGCTTCTTGTGAATAAGATACCCATTCTTTCGGTAATAGTCCACTTCATGATCAGTAAGTAAAGCTGTATTCAATTGATTTCACTCCCTTGTATGAATTTAATAAGATGATACTGGCTCAAAACTTATTATACTGATGAAGATCAATAATTTCTTGTCTTCCCTTGCTATTTATTGTGCTATATTGATATATGTAGGATCTCTACACGTAAGATTGAATGACTGTGATGTAGATGTAATGATAAGGAAGGTGAATCCGTTGGTTGAGCGTTTACAAGCAAAAGACATTATTCAAGCTGATCTTGGTTTGCATTTTGCTACGTACACATATATGAAACCAACTTCTGTGTTGCATGATCACGATTTCTATGAAATCGTATTAATTGCTGATGGTGCAGTCGATCATGATATTAATGGTGTGCATGAGCGATTAGTCAAAGGATCTCTTGTATTGATTCGACCTCTCGATCAACATCGATATGAGAATCAAGAAAACGAGTTGTGCAAAATGCATAATTTGGCTTTTACGATAGAAACAATGAAAAGCATCTTCACATTCCTCATTGATGTGTTACCACAACAACTTTTGGAACAGAAGATGCCCTCGATTGTCCACTTAACTACAGATGAGACATATCGTATTTCGCGCTTACTTGAGCGTACTTTTATGAAACTTGATGCAAGCCCCTTGTCTTTGGTTGCTCGTGTTCGTATGCTATTGGCCGATGTATTCATTCGTCATTTTGCTGAACTTCAACAAGAGGAAGACTCTTCTGAAGCTCCCGACTGGTTAGTCATCCTCTACCAATCCATGAAAGCAAAGGATAACTTCTTAGGTGGGTTATCTCAACTATATGCACTTACCTCTAAGTCGCCTGCATACATTTGTCGGATGACACGAACATATTACCACCAAACACCAACTGAAAAAATCAATGCACTGAAGCTAGATTATGCAAGAAAATTACTGATCCATAGCGATGATGATATACTCACGATTGCGATGGAAAGTGGTTTCCATAATACAAGTCACTTTTATCATCTATTCAAGAAACAATACGGGTGTCCACCTTTGAAGTATCGCAACAAGAGTCAACGAACAACTCTTCCATAATGATTCCTAATGAGGAAGCCATCTGCGATTCAGATCAGAAACCCTAACTATAGGGATGTATGTTGCCGATGTATTATGCCAATCCATCTTTGGATTTAAAAACTTCCGCTATCGCACCCAAACTCCCGAGCACTTCAACAGCATTCGTGGGTATGAATATTTTCGTTGCTTGCCCATTTGCCATTGCTTCAAGCGCTTCAAATGATTTGTAAGCAAGAATATTTTCATTGATTTGTGAAGCATTCAACTGTTCAATTCGACTTCTCTCAGCACCAGCTACTAGTTCAATTGCTTTCGCTTGTCCTTCGGCTTCTAATTCTTGTGACAATTTCATTCCTTCTGCTTCTCGAATCCTTGCTTCTTTGTCGCCTTCAGCTCTAAGTATTTTACTTTGCTTGTCACCTTCGGCTCGTAAAATCATATCTTGCTTCGCTGCTTCTGCTTCTAAAATGATTGCTCTTTTGGTTCTTTCTGCTTTCATTTGTTTATCCATGGATTCTTGGATATCTATAGGGGGTTTAATATCGATGACTTCTACACGTTCGATACGAACTCCCCATTTTTCTGTTGCTTCATCTAGAGCAATCCTGATTTCAGATGAAATCTTCTCACGTCCAGATAGTGTTTCATCTAATTCCAATTTACCAATAATTTGACGCATGGTTGCCGTACTAATATTTCTTACACCTGTGACATAATCCGAAATCCCATATGTAGCTTGTTCCGGTCCAACGACTTGATAGAAGATAATGGTGTCAATCTGCACTTGTACATTATCTTTAGTAATTACTGTTTGCGGAGGTACATTGGCTTGCTGGATCCGTAAATCATGTGTTTTTCTCACTTCGTCTATAATCGGAATTACGATGTTGAGTCCTGGCGTTAATAGTTTGTGGAATTTCCCTAACCTTTCAACGACACCTATTTCTTGCTGTGGCACAATTTTGATGGTTTTCCACAAAATAACGATCGCAAAAATTAATATCACAAACACAATAATATATTCCATAATTTATTTCTCCTCCTTCTGAGCGACCTTCAAAAATGTGTTCTCTCGCGCGACAACAACAATCATATCACCTTGATTCAAGGATACATCTGCTTCAGCACTCCACGTCTGTGAACCGATCTTTACAATACCGTAGCCATGTTTAGGAATTGCTTCGATAACTTCTCCGTCCTTGCCAACAATCGTTTGAAATGAATCTTGGAAGCCTTTTGAACGTTTCATTCTTTTGTTAAGTAGTGGCTTAGCAAAAAAAGTAAGTATGATTGCAACAAATGTAAAAACGATAGTCTGAAGCACGAATGAATCCGGACTAAATAAGGCGATTAAGCTAGCTGAGAAAGCAGCTAAAGCTAACCAGAACAAAAAGAACGTTAAGGTAACTATTTCAAAAATGATTAATACCAATGCGATAAGCAACCATATAACATACATTGAAATGAGCCCCCCTATTACTTCTTACATTATTATACGTAATAGATCGGAAAAGTTGTCGTATTCGTAATCATAAGTGAAAAATGTGAGTTTTCCTCGAACTACGATATCACATGGATGCTTCTTTTATTATATCATACAATACATGATTTAATTCTTAATTCAGATCTATGTTAGTTTACTATTGTATCTAAATACATCATATTAAAGTACCTAATCTCCATACATCATGTCATAGAAAAAATGGATCTAGCTGTTTGGCTAGATCCGAGTATTTATATATTAAAAAAGGGGGTCTTGTTTATTATATTACTATAGATACATTATGAGACTATGACAGGAATATTTCATTTGTGTAACAAATTTGTGAACCCTATGATTTTTTCTCATTTGCAGAGTCGCTGTGACTGACGTATAATAAGTAAACACTTCCAAGTAGTTGAAGTGAACATTTTATTGGTTTTTGAAGTGAGGACGTGACTTGTGGCAGATTACGATTTCCATCATCTTCATCATGTTAAAGTACAATTAAAAACCAAAAAAACCCTTTGGATGATTATGGGTTTTACGATATTTTTCACTGTAGTAGAAATTATAGGTGGAATACTATCGAATTCGCTTGCTCTTCTATCTGATTCTGCACACATGATCTCTGATGTCGTCGCATTAGGACTAAGCATGCTTGCTTTGTATTTAGCGACTAGACCCCCTAATGCTCGCTTTACTTTTGGATACTTACGCTTTGAAATTATCGCTTCTTTTCTTAACGGACTTGCGCTCATAGTGATCGCAATAGGAATCTTTATTGAAGGTGTTCGCCGAGTCATTTATCCCGAAATGGTTGATTATCAATTGATGCTCCTCATCTCATCTATTGGACTTGTCGTTAATCTGATTACTACCCTTGTGCTCAAAAAAACGATGGAAAAAGAAAACAATCTCAGTTTAAAAAGTGCGCTTTGGCACTTTTTTGGTGATTTGCTGAGTTCAATCGGTGTGATAATTGCTGCAATCCTTGTATATGTAACGGGTTCTTTACTTTTTGATCCGCTTATCAGTATGGTGATTGGAGGTATTATTTGTACAGGTGGCTTCAAAATTATTCGGGAGTCTTATTTGATCTTGATGGAATCTGTACCCGAAGAATATGATTTAGATGAAATTCGATTAGCAATTGCTGGTGTTGAAGGTGTAGAAGATGTCCATGAAATGCATTTGTGGACGATTTCTTCAAATCATTATTCGCTTACTGCTCATGTGTTTATCCATGATGATATTCAACCCTTCTGTATTATCTTAGCCATCAACGATGTGCTCAAACATAAGTTCAACATCGAGCATTCAACGATACAAATGGAAAATGCAATCATTCATCCCCATGGTGAATATGGTAAAGAATTTATGAAAAATAAAAATGAAGATGTTTAACTTGAGAAGTGCGAACAAATAGAGATGATTCTTTATCTTTTCAAAAAAGGTTGTATTTCAAAATGTTTCCATTTTGAAATACAACCTTCGTTATGAAATGTGTAAAGCTACGAATTACACGCCAAGCCATTTTTTGAATAATCGTCCTGTTGTTTCGGCATTCATTGCAGCGATCGAAGTCGTTAATGGTATTCCTTTGGGGCAAGATCTCACACAGTTCTGTGAGTTTCCACAGCCTTCTATACCACCATCAGACATCAATGAATCTAGACGCTCTTCTTTATTCATTTCCCCAGTGGGATGAGCATTAAAAAGCCTTACTTGAGAAATGGCTGCTGGTCCAATAAAGTCACTTTTACTATTTACATTCGGGCAAGATTCTAAACAAACACCACACGTCATGCACTTGGACAATTCATATGCCCACTGACGCTTTGCTTCTGCCATACGTGGGCCGGGCCCTAAATCATACGTACCATCAATAGGTATCCATGCTTTCACTTTCTTCAGCGCATTGAACATACGTCCGCGATCAATCACTAAATCACGTACAACCGGAAAAGTAGACATAGGTGAAATCTTGATCGGTTGCTCTAATTTGTCGATAAGCGCTGTGCAAGCTTGACGAGGTTTCCCATTGATGACCATCGAACACGATCCACATACTTCTTCTAAACAGTTAGCATCCCAACATACAGGTGATGTAGCTTCTCCATTCGCTTGTTTGGGGTTTCGTTGTACTTCCATAAGTGAACTGATGACATTCATGTTAGGACGATAAGGAATTTCGAATTCTTCTTTATATGGCTTAGAATTAGGATTGTCTTGTCGTGTGACAATAAACTTAATTGTTTTCTGCGCCGAACTCTTTTCAGCCATATCAATTAGCTCCTTTCTTGTCAGAAGAATAGTCGCGTTTGCGCGGCACGATAAGTGACGTATCCACTTCTTCAAATTCAATTAGAGGACCCTCAGGCGTCCATTTTACTTTAGTCGTTTTGAGGAATAGCTCATCGTTACGTTCAGGAAATTCAGGTTTGTAATGTGCACCTCGGGTTTCATCACGTTCTAGTGCTCCTTGTGTCATTGCTTGAGATAACTCTAACATATTCCATAATTGACGAGTAAACGCAGCTGCTTGGTTACTCCACTGTGAAGAATCTGACATGTTAATGCGATGAAATCTTTCTTTCAGTTCAACAATTTTATCAATCGTAGACTGAAGTCTGTCATTATGGCGAACAACGGTCATGTTATTCGTCATCCATTCCCCTAATTCTTTATGAATCATATATGCATTTTCATTGCCATCCATTTTGATTAATTGTTCATAACGTTGGACATTTCGCTTCTTCTCTTTTTCGAATACTTGAGAAGACATATCTTCAGCAGATTTCTTAAGTCCACGAATGTATTCAACTGCTTTAGGACCTGAAACCATCCCATCAAAAATAGAAGACACCAGTGAGTTTGCTCCTAGACGGTTAGCTCCATGATGCTGATATTCACATTCCCCGGCAGCAAATAATCCAGGAATATTCGTCATCATATTATAATCGACCCACATCCCTCCCATGGAATAGTGAACCGCAGGGAAGATTTTCATTGGTATTTTACGAGGGTCATCGCCCATGAATTTCTCGTAAATTTCTATAATACCACCAAGTTTAATATCTAATTCTTTAGGATCTTTGTGTGACAAATCCAAGTAAACCATATTTTCACCGTTAATCCCTAACTTTTGATCTACGCATATCGAGAAAATCTCACGAGTTGCGATATCTCGAGGGACTAGATTTCCATAAGCTGGATATTTTTCTTCTAAGAAATACCAAGGTTTCCCATCCTTATACGTCCATATCCGTCCGCCTTCACCTCGAGCTGATTCAGACATCAATCGAAGCTTATCATCCCCGGGTATAGCCGTTGGATGGATTTGTATGAATTCACCATTCGCATAATATACGCCTTGCTGGTATACAGCACTTGCTGCTGTACCTGTGTTAATCACCGAATTAGTCGATTTCCCAAAAATAATACCAGGCCCACCCGTTGCCAAAATGACAGCATCCGCAGGGAAGGTTATGATTTCCATGTTGCGTAAATCTTGTGCAGTAATCCCTCGACAAACTTGATCATCATCAATCACAGCACTCAAAAATTCCCAATGTTCAAACTTGCTTACAAGTCCTGCTGTTTCCCAGCGGCGAACTTGCTCATCAAGTGCATATAATAGTTGTTGACCCGTTGTAGCACCTGCATATGCAGTTCGATGATACTGCGTACCTCCGAAACGCCGGAAATCCAATAGTCCTTCCGGTGTGCGATTAAACATAACCCCCATACGATCCATTAAATGAATGATTCCAGGCGCAGCTTCACACATCGCTTTTACAGGTGGTTGATTAGCTAGAAAATCCCCGCCATATATCGTATCATCAAAATGTTGCCATGTGGAGTCACCTTCACCCTTCGTATTTACAGCACCATTGATACCCCCTTGTGCGCACACGGAGTGTGATCTTTTTACGGGGACTATAGAAAACAGCTGAACATGTACTCCTGCTTCTGCAGCTTTGATGGTTGCCATTAAGCCCGCCAATCCACCGCCTACAACAATTATTTTTGAATTAGCCATTCTTCTTCATCCTCCTTTCTCAACCAGCATGCTCCACAATCGGTGGTACTTCAAATTCCGTGCCTGTAAATGCGGAAAGTGACATAATAAACATGACTGACATAATCACAAATACACCCATCCACACAAATGAAGATATTTTTTGTGCACGTGGACCAATCGTAATTCCCCAACTTACGAGGAAAGACCACATGCCATTACTGAAATGAAACACAGAGGATACAATACCAATCAAATAAAGGCTAAACATCAATGGATTTGTAGCAATACCATTCATCGTCATTCCCAAATCTCCATGTTCAATATTACCTATAGCTACTTGAAAACGTGTATCGAAAAAATGCCAACATATAAATATAAAGGTGACCACACCTGTTATTCGTTGCCACACAAACATTTGATTGCGGAAATAACTATAACTCACTGCATTATTTCTCGATTGATAAGCGACATATAGACCATAAATAGCATGGTAAGAAATCGGTAACCATATCCCCACAATTTCTAAAAGCAACACCAATGGCAGTGAGTTCAACCAATACACTTGCTCAATGAAAGCAGCAGGCCCGTCTAATGCTTTATAATTCGTCAATAAATGTTCAACAAGAAAGAATCCTACTGGAATAACACCAAGCAATGAGTGTAATTTACGAAAATAATATGAATTGCCTTTCATAACATTCATTTCCTTCCCCTCGTTTTATAGATATACAGTTGACGTAAGCCATGATCCTTCTTTAACTTAAGGAAGTAAGTATCCCCTTTACCTCTCTCCATACCTTAAAAAAATATATATTTACATATCATTACTTTTATTTTAACTTTTTTTTGCTTATAATGGAAGTGCGTATTCTTTATATACCTTTATAACATATTTGCATATGCAAAAACATAACGAAGGAGAATCATACGTGTGGATCATATGGAGGTTTTTGCAAGTGTCGTTGAGCAATCCAGTTTAAACCGTGCATCGAAGTTGCTCAATATTTCCCAACCCGCTTTATCACGGAAAATCATGAAACTCGAAGAAGAATTAGGTGTTGAGCTTTTTAAACGTATCGGGAAACGATTAGAACTTACCAAAGTAGGGCACATTTGCTACGCGCATGTTGTAGAACTTCGTCAATTAGACCGCAAACTTCATCTTGCGATCAAAGGCTATCAAGCTGAAGAAAAATATACAACAATCACTATTGGAGCTAGCCTCACGACGCTACAAGCTACACTTCCAGATCTGATCACCCTGTTCGTCAAAGAACATCCACTCACTGAAATTAAAGCATTAACTGGGAAAACACACGAAATTGTAACTTTAGTTAAAGAAAAGAAAGTGGATATTGGCTTGATTGCATCAACGACACATGCAGCGGGTTTAATCTGTGAACCCTTATTTGACGATCATCTAGTGCTTGTCTTGCCTACAAGTCATCCCTTTCATAACTACGAACCGTTATCCATCACAGACTTACATGATTTACCTATGATCCTCTTCTCTAAAGGCACTTGGTATCGGGTTTTAATGGATGAGCTTTTCCAACGTTATTCGATTTTCCCTGAAGTTCATATGGAAATCGATTCGTTCGAAGCGATTATCCGTCTCGTATCTACGTGCCAAATCGCCACTTTATTACCAAAATCGTACTTAAGACCCGACTTGGTCATGAATAATGATTTTACCTTTCGAAATATTTGGGAACTCGAACAAACGAAGAGAACCACATCACTTGTCTATCCTGAAGCTACGTCAAGTCTCCCCTTACTTTCCCTATTCGTACAGAAAGCCAAGGATTATTTCCACAAATAACACTTGAGATATCAAAAAACATCGAGTTCAAAATGTTCGATATCTTGCTTCTTACCAATCATGATCAATTTATCATTCTCGTTCATTACGTCCGTCATTTTCGGTGAAATGATGATGCTTCGATTCTTATCCATTGCTACAACACAACAACCATATTCAGATCGCGGATCGAGTTCTTGAATGGAATAACCTGAAAGCTTTCGTGGAACAATCAGCTCTGACACTTTATACTCATCTGAAAGCTCGATATAATCAAGTAAATTAGGAGCAACAAGTTGGTGAGCTAACCGAATACCCATATCTTTCTCTGGAAAGATTACTCGATCAACTCCGACTTTGTGTAACACCCTGCCATGAAGTTCCGTAAGTGCTTTAGCTATAATGCGTTTAACACCTAGTTCTTTCATCGATATAGCTGCTAAGGTAGACGCTTGGATATCGCCTCCGATCGCTATGATGACACAATCAAAATTTCGAATTCCAAGCATTTTTAACATGGATTCATCTGTGCAATCAACTACTTCTGTATGTGTTAACACATCTTTCATTCTCTCTACAGCATCTAAGGATTTATCAATGCCGAGTACTTCATGCCCTAGATGTATTAATTCTTGGGAGACACTTGCTCCAAATCTACCTAAACCGATGACTGCGTATTGGTTTCTCATTGTTCCGTATATTCCCCTATCCCATTGTCATTACCTGTGTTTAATTGGTCTAATCTCTAACCGATTGTAATTTTCCCTTCAGGGTACCTGAATAATTCTTTTTCTTGTTTAGGTTGTAGTGCATATGCAAGTGTAATTGGTCCTAATCTCCCTGCAAACATCGTCAGGCATATCACAATTTTCCCGATCATGGATAATTGCGGAGTTAATCCAAGGCTGAATCCACATGTAGCAAAAGCAGAGGTCACTTCAAACAATATCACGAGAAATTGTTTGTCTTCGGTTGTAGATAAGACCATGGAAACAAATACAATAACGAATAAGGACAGTAAGGTAAGCGTGATGGCTTTCGTAATCAGATCTTTCGCTAACCGATGCCGGAAAATTATGATCTCTTCTTTACCACGTATCATCGCGATCATCGCAGCGATAAGTATGGTAAAACTTGTAGTCTTAATCCCTCCTCCTGTTGACCCAGGTGAAGCACCGATGAACATTAAAATGATGATGAAGAATTGAGTAGCTTGTCTCATCGCACTAAAATCAAGCGTGTACATGCCTACAGTCCTCGATGAAACCGATTGGAAGATAGAAGCGATAAACCTACCGCTCATACTCTCTGCTTGAAGCGTTCGAGGATTGGTAAATTCAAAAATAAAAATAACGAGTGAACCGACAATAATAAGAAATAATGATGCCGTAATGACAACTTTTGCATGCAACGTTAACTTGCGAATTTTGGGATAGTCCATGAGCTCTGAAATGACAATAAATCCAAGTCCGCCTAAAATAATGAGAACAATCGCAATGGCATTGACGTATATATCGCTTGTGTACCGCATAAAAGAACTAAACGGTCCTGATATTTGACCAAATATATCAAAACCTGCATTATTAAACAATGAGATCGAATGGAAAATACCCAGGAATATCGCTTTGCGCAAGCCGAAGTCAAATGACCATCGAATCGCAAGCAAAATCGCGCCAATCAATTCAACAGTGAGGGAAAAAAATATAACGCGTCGGATTAAGCGGACAACGCCTTCCATCGCACCTTGCCTCATGGATTCTTGTAATAATAGTCTTTCTTTGAGTGTGATTTTTTTCTTCACCAGAAAGAAAAATACAGCCGCCATGGACATGAAGCCTATTCCACCAATTTGAATCAAAATCAGTATGATGACTTGTCCCATTAAGCTGAATTGCAAGCTCGTATCCACGACAGCTAAACCCGTTACACACGCAGCGGAAGTCGCTGTAAACAAAGCATCTACAAAAGTTATCGTCATACCAGGGTTGGATGACATCGGAAGCATCAACAGGAATGCCCCTAGCATAATAATCATGATAAACCCTAGCACCAGAATTTGTGGTGGTGTGAATCTTTCCCATTTAACAAACTTTTTCATCATTTCTCCTACTTGATCCATTCACATCGGTTATATACAAAAAAAGCATGGGAAACCCAATGCTAATGCAATTTGATTTCGAAGGAATAGCTTTCGAAGTTAGCTATTCAATTGATTTTTATTATATATGATAAAAATGTTTTAATCTACAGAATTCTTTGTCTCATCTTGTAGGAAATGAACAATATTTCGTGCTAGCTGATCCCCAATACCCAAAGGGCGAAAGTCTTCAAATTTTGCTTCTTTTATTTTTTTGAGCGAACCAAAATGCTTGAGAAGAAGCTTTCGTCGTTTCTCTCCGATTCCAGGTATCGCGTCTAATGTAGATGTAACCATCGACTTCGAGCGAATCTCCCGATGAAAAGATATCGCAAAGCGGTGCACTTCTTCTTGAATTCTCTGTAATAAATAAAATTCTTGACTATCTCGAGGTAAATCAATGGTTTCTAGCGGTTCCCCAATCATCAGCTTCGCGGTCTGATGCTTTGCATCTTTCACTAATCCACACACAGGAATATATAAGCCTAGCTCATTTTCTAACACATCTGTGGCAGCAGAGATCTGGCCTTTCCCCCCATCTACCATGATTAAATCTGGTAATAGCAGATTTTCTTGCAATGCTCTCTCATATCTTCGCCGGATGACTTCACGCATTGTTTCGTAATCATTCGCGCCTTGTACTGTTTTTATTTTATATTTACGGTATGATTTTTTTTCTGGTTTTCCATGAACAAATACGATCATCGCAGATACAGGGTGAACGCCTTGAATGTTGGAATTATCAAATGCTTCAATCCGATCAGCTTTCCCCGTTCCTAGCCAACGCGCTAAATTGATGACGGCAACCTTGGATTTCGCTTCATCTTTTTCTAAGAGTCGGAATTTCTCAGCTAATGCCATAGATGCGTTCTCTTGAGCCATAAGCACCATTTGCTTTTTGATACTTCGTTTGGGAAATCCAACTTTCACATGTAACCAAGACTCAATACTTGTTTTTATTTCAGTTTCTTCAAGTTCTGCTTCTTCTGCGGTACCTTCATAATCAACATCTTTGATTTCGGGTAATAAGATCTCACTGGGAATGGCGGGATGATCACTGTACATTTGCGTGACGAACGTCATAAAGTCATCATAGGGATGCCCATAATAAGGGAATACGGATACGTGTCTTTCGATTAATTTCCCTTGACGCATATGATTAATATGTACACTCATCCAACCTTTATCCACAATATAACCGAATACATCGCGATCAACAGCATCTGATGTTGAAATATTTTGCTTCTCCATGATGGTTTCCAAATCACGGATTTGATCTCGGAGTTCTCTCGCACGTTCATAATTCAACTCTTCTGATGCAGCTTCCATTTTTGCTTTTAATTCTTTTTTAATTTCTTGATGTCCTCCATGCAAAAACCGCGAAATCTCATGGATCAATCGATCATTTGTATCTTTCGATACGTCCTGAATACAAGGTGCCAGGCATTGGTCCAAATGATAGTATAAGCACACGGTATGTGGTAGCGTTTTGCATTTTCTTAATGGATATATCCGATCTAAGAGCTTCTTTGTTTGTTGTGCTGCATGTGCATCTGGGTAGGGACCGAAATATTTCGCTTTATCTTTCAATAACCTTCGTGTGATTTCTAGTCTTGGATGCTGTTCATGGGTGATTTTGATATATGGAAATGTCTTATCATCTTTCAATAGAACATTATACCGAGGTGAATATTGTTTAATTAAATTACATTCTAGAATTAATGCTTCCATGTTACTCGAAGTAACGATGTACTCGAAATCCCTGATTTCACTCACCAGCAATTGTGTCTTTGCGTTATGGCTCCCACTGAAATAGGAGCGTACACGATTCTTCAATATTTTTGCTTTACCTACATAAATGATGATACCCTCACTATTTTTCATTAAATAACATCCTGATTTGTCTGGAAGCAACGTGAGCTTATGCTTTAACCTCTCGAGATCGTTCCAAGATGATTCCTCTTGAACATGATCACTCATATCATTAACCCCCATAGAAACAGTATATGTGCATAAAAAAACCTTTTCAGCTTAGCGTATGAAGCACAGCAGAAAAGGAATTCTTATGAATGATAGCAGAACCCTTATTGATGACGATTGACTACATTTTTCAATGCATCTTTGGATTGAAAGCCTACCATTTTATCAACAGGCTGACCGTCTTTGAATAAAATCAATGTCGGAATACTCATGACACCAAACCGTGAAGCGGATTCTGGATTATCATCTACATTTAATTTAGCAATCTTAAGTGAAGTTATTTCTTTATTTAATTCCTCAAGAACAGGAGCTATCATTTTACATGGACCACACCATGGTGCCCAAAAATCGACAAGAACTGTTCCTTGACCTTCAACTTCATTCTTAAAGGATGCGTCTGATACATTAACGATTGACATTCTTACTCCTCCTTGTGATCATATGCTTATCGATGTAACCTCATCACTATGCATATGTTACCTTAAGCCTCATACTACAAAGTATACCACAATAAACACGTTTTACAACCTCGCGGGCACTTGATCCTATTTTCAATCGATATCCCATTCGTCACAGGACGTTCAATTTCTTGCGCTTTACAATCTTCTATGGTTTTGTTTATACTGAAGTTACGGGTTTGCATCAGATTTGGGTAAGGAGGAACTGGTATGAAAGAAACACAACACCCCGAGCATCATGTAAATGAAGAACCCCGTAATGATTTTATTGATACTGGCGTTGCGTTCGGTGGTTTCTTTGGCGTTTTGTTACTCATGGGAGTCGTCGCTACAATTATCAAGCTAGTCCAAGGTTAACTTTTGCGATATATAAAACCTTCCTTACTGAAATGAAGTTGTATTCAGTGGGAGTGGTTTTATTTTTTGTTGCGTGATCGTTTTTTATACCGTTCCCCGTTGATTACTGCCTTTTACCACAACCACATCCACAAAGGGGCGAATGCGATCCATAATCCGCTGTCCTTTGAACTTCTCATCGCCATCTTTATTGGTGAAACTGAAGTGTTTCTCCAGACTGTCGAGTTCATAATTGGATGTAAAAAAAGTCGGTTTGCGATTCATTCTAGCATTCAAAATTGCACCCATCACATGGTCGCGCATCCATGGATTTAGGTTCTCTGCACCAATATCGTCAAATACGAGCATGTCCGTATCTTTAAGTAAGTCTATGGTTTCTTTCATCAATTGCGGATCTTGGAACATGCTCTTGAGGTCTTCTGCAAAATCAGGCATGTAGACAATCGCTCCGGTTAAACCTACTTTAGCTAATTGATACAACATATAACACATTAAAAATGTTTTCCCTGTGCCAAATGAACCTACCAGATACATCCCTTTTTGTTGTAAGCCTTCCTCGATGGTTTTCTCTATATACTGTGTGATTTCATTTACTGCTGTGGCTCTAAACATATCTTTATTTAAGATATCTTCAAATGAGTAACTTTGATTAAACACATGCGGATCAATATAAAAGGTGTGGATCCGTTTGCTGATCTGATCTTGATTCGACTTTGAAATGAACTTTTTGCATGAAATTTTTTTCTCGTGAATATAAGGTCGTTCTTCAAGTTTGTCGACTTGGAGCACGGTGTAGTGGCCTGGCAGATCATTGGGACATAGCTCTAACCCAGGACAATTCGAGCAGTTGCGGTGTTCAACTACAAATTGGTAAATCTTGTTACGATTGATATGTATCGTTTCTTCGTTGACATCTGGATGCTTCTCTCGAAACTTTTGGACGAGAGGGTCTGTGAACACTTGCTGAATATTGATTTCGGCTTGTTTACTCCGCGTTGATTGTGTCCATGTTTTTAAGATATTCGACAGGGAATCCATACTTCTCGCTCCTTCATAGCAATCATCGATTGAATTTTTCGTCAAGTTTCTTTGCTCTTCTTCTCATCGCATCTAACTCTTCATCCGTCAGTTTGTTTGTTTGTGGTTGGTTTTGAATAACGGGTATTTGTGGCTTTTGTTTGTTTGGCTTGCTACGGTTACTTTGATTTTTTTGCACAAACTCGATATCTACTTTTGAAGCAACTTTTGCTTTATACGCTATTTTTTCTCTTACATAGTGGACTGCAAGCTCATAAGTCGTAATTTGTTTACCAAGCATGTCTGAAGCTACTGCTTCTATCGAAGCTTTTGACCAAGATCGTCGGTCTATGTATATAAAATGGATCAAGACGTTCATTACTTCTTCAGACAGCTTATAATTAAAATCTAATTTTTCGAAAATCGATAAGACACCATCTGGAATTGCACCTTTAGGGAAAAATTTCTTCAGTACAAACAAATATGACTCGTTACGTAACATGTAATTGTACTGGTGATCTGTGCATTCCTGAAATAGTAATTGAGGTGTTTGTAAGTAAAACGCCATTTCTACTGATTTTTCTTGATTTGGCGGGTCAGCATTCATTTCTTGAGAAAGATGCTCCGTTGCATGTGACATACGAGCTGCGATTCGCTCTCTGTTTTCTTCGCGTTTTTTATCTTGTCGATAGAGTAGATTCGCATTGTATTGCAAACGATCTATGAAGACATCACCATCATCAGTGAAAATCCCATCTTCATCCAATAGTCGACACGTTTCTTGCAAGGTTAAACTGTATTTTTTTGCGATGAGATTAATCGCTACCATTTGTGCAGGTTTGAATTTAAGTTCTTCTACGAAATTACGATTAATGGATTGGCGCGGAAAACGAGTAATAATATCTGAGTATAAAAAACTTTGAGATTGAACATCAAAGTTCAACTTGCCTTGTGTTGTAGCTGCGGAATCCAAAAAAGCTTCTTCGATTTCATGATCAATCACTTGAGTGTTTAGTCGAAAAAAATCATAAAAAGGAATCGATAAATTCTCCTGATGTTGATTGGAGTGAAGTTCTCCCGTTGGCTCAAAAAGTTCTTCTTTTATTGATAAAAGCATGAATTTGCCTACTTTGTCTCGCAACAATAGGATTAAATGTTGATTTCGGAAAAATTCAGTAGCGTTCAATGGAGCGTATAATTCATATTCATAGGCATATTCTTCTTCTTCGACAAGTAATTGACGAGATGTTTGAAGTAACCCTACTGCTTCAAGTTTTGAGGTTTGTTCTATAAAATATTTTCGACCTTTTTCGCTAAGATCCAAATCCAAGGAGAGAAATAATTTCCTTTGCTGTTCAGTCGATGACTTCCCTGTCTTATCTGAAGATAGATGATAATACAATGTATAATATAGACTCACTGCATAGGCACCAATCATTGGTTGATACAACATCGTGAGTATTTTATAATCAAGGGCACTTAAAGAGAAATCGCGCTTCACCGCATATTGGTGATGTTCCGTAAAATGAAGCATGTTGGCTATTTTCATTCTGTTACACTCCAATCTGTGAAGTTCGTCATTCAATTTGTGTACATACTAGTAGTCTACCATAATTTAATATAGTTCACATAGAGATCGACAAGATGATCTCCACATTTTTTTGGACACAAAATTTGACAGTTCCACATCGCCTGTCAGGAGCTTGATTACCTTTCACATAGCACGTTTACTTATGATTCTCGAGGCGAATGATCCCCTAGAGGTAACTGCTTCGCGATTTCTGCGTCTAGCACATCCTGAGATGGATAAGGTTATCTATCGCAAAATCCACAATCGGATCAATTCATTCATCGCAGATGGTTGCTTCGTGCAATTATACTTCAAGGAATACGCATAGTATTCTGATACAACGTCAATCTCATATCTGCGTTTCCTGCAGATACCACACATGCAAGGAACTTACGCAAACTCTGTGATTCACTCAAATGTGTGGCTATCCACGCACGTGTTCGGTTATACCTATCGCTCATTTCTGACATACCACTCACGACAATGCCACCTAAATATCGATCTGGATGGCTGATCATTGCTTCAAGCACGATCGCACCACCTGTGGAATAACCGCATAAATACGCTTTAGGAATTTCAAGTTGATGCAATAACTGTCGCAGGTCTTCAGCAAGTAGCGGATAAGTAAGAGATTCTTGTGAAGTTTTACTTTCGCCATGCCCTCTGATGTCATATGTGGCGTATTTAAAACATTTTAAATCCACGTTTACGCAGAGCTTGAATCGCCAATCCGCTAATGACAGCTCCAATCAAACCACTTGTTGCAGGCAAATAATCAGCAAATTGATAAGTAGCTATGTTCGATAGTAGCGTATCTGTGTTAATTCCCCAGTATATCACCAAAATGATGATCAAGACGATGTATAGATAGACAGGCAACCATGTCGTTTTGAGCAGCATGTTCAATATGAATCCTAGTCCAAAAAATAATACAAGCATTAACAATGTACCTACAATTAATTGCATGAGTTGTGCAATCAAAGCTGATTCCCTCCCCTTGAATGATCTCCTCCTCATTGTAGAGCAATCTGATGGAGACGTAAAGTGAACAGATCGCGAACAATGTTCAAGTGATTTGCTCTTTGCATGTGGTCTGAGATAATATATGAGATGCAGACGATTAAACAATGAAGGAGCACAAACTTATGAATGAAGCAGTACAAACAATCGAAGGCTGGTATGCTTTGCATCACTTTCGCTCGATGAATTGGTACGCATGGAATGCAGCGTCTCATGAAGAACAGCAACAAGCCTTAAAACAATTAGATCATTTCCTAGCAGATTGGGAGCAAACACAAGCATCAAACCAAGGCAGTACCGCGGTATACAGTATACTTGGCCATAAAGCTGATTTTGTTTTTATTCATTTTCGGCAATCCCTTGAAGAGCTTAACGAATTAGAAACCAAATTCAACAAATCAGCTTTTGCTTCCTACTCGTTTCCTACTTACTCGTATGTATCCGTCGTTGAATTGAGCAGCTACTTAGCAAAACCAGGCATAGATCCAATGCAAGACCCTGACATGATGATTCGGTTGAAGCCTATTATGCCCAAAACAAAGCACATGTGCTTTTATCCGATGAGTAAGCGCAGAGATGGAGCTGATAATTGGTATATGTTAACGACTGAGGAACGCAAGACGTTCATGCGTTCGCATGGTATGATTGGTCGCACATACGCTGGAAAAGTCAAACAAATCATTACAGGTTCTGTGGGATTTGATGATTGGGAATGGGGCGTAACTTTATTTGCTGATGATCCTTTGCATATCAAAAAACTGATCTATGAAATGCGTTTTGATGAAGCCAGTGCCAGATTCGCTGAATTCGGCGATTTTTATATTGGCAATTTACTCGATTCACAGAAACTTACACACATGTTGAATTCGTAATCTATGATGAACGCAATAACCTGCAAAATACAAAGAAAATATAAAATCAAATAAAAAATCAAATAAAAAAGCACAATAACGTATCATTGTGCTTTGCTATATGGTTTGCTCATGATTCTTCTTCGTCTAACGCTTTTAATTCTTCTTCGATCTGTGCTTTACGCTGGATATACACTTCTGTATCGCGATCACGCTGACGACCTTTATCTTTTAGTCTTTCGATGGCTGGCAGTATCAATTGATCAATTTCTTTTTGTACGATGCTTACGAGGTCGTATTTTTTTTGTTCTTCGAGATAATGCCCCACATCAAACAATTGGTTGTATCGATCTAATTCTTCTCTAGTTAACAATCCCCTTACTTGAACACTGCAATGTCTCATGAATAATCTCCTAGAATTGAGTTCTACAGGCGGCCTTTGCGAATGACAAGCGAAATACCACCAATGATATATAAGTATCTCATATCAACGATTTTTTTCAAAACCGAAGCCCAATATCCTTTTAATTTACTTTTCCCTACAATACCTACAGCTTGTCTTTTGCCTAGTGAAGCTACAATTCCTTTGTTATCAAAAGTGAATTCTTTCATCGAAGTATTACGTATTCTCGCAATTAAATTATTTGCACATATCTCTCCTTGTTGCGTAGCAATTTGCGCTGTAGGGGGAAATGGTCTGCCTTCACTGCTCATCACAACTGAACAATCTCCTACTACGAATACATTTTCGAACTGAGGGGACCGTAAGTGCTGATCTACTTTAATTCTACCTCTGATGGTTTCAAATCCAGACGCCTCCATCATTTGATTGCCGCGTACACCACCAGTCCAAACAATCGTAGGTGTTTGAATGAATTCGTCATTTGAAAGAAACACACCTTCAGCAGTACACTCTTTGATAGCAATACCTAACTTAAAGACGACTCCTTTACTTACTAGTACTTTACTTGCATATTCGACAAGCTCTGGATCAAATCCAGGTAATATGCTAGGTGAAGCTTCGACATTATAGATTTTCACCAATGAAGGATCGATGTCATAATATTTACATAATTGAGGTATGCGATCAGCTAACTCGCCAATAAATTCAATACCTGTAAACCCTGCACCACCAATCACAAAGGTAAGATAATCTTTGCGATCAGGTTCGATTTTATACTTTGCGAATTGATATTCAATATGACCTTTCAGATAGCGTACAGTATTAATGCTACGTATACTTTTGGAGTGTTCCTTCAAACCAGGTATTCCAAAAGTCTCCGGTTCACCACCGAGTCCGATGACTAAATAATCATACGATAAGGTGCCATCTTCGAGAATGACTTTTTTTTCATGTGGTCGAATTTGCGTGACAGTTGATTTAATGAAATCAATTTTGAATTCATCAATTAAAGTCAAAATATTGACTCTCGCGTTCTCAGGATTATCCGTACCTGCTGCGGGCATGTGTAAATGAGTAGTTATATAATGATAATCATGTTTGTTGACTAATGTTACATCTGCTTCATTGTAATTGAGTTCTTTTTGCAAACGAATTGCAGAAACGATTCCACCATAACCTGCTCCCAAAATCACAATCCTTGGTATTCGACTCATTTCTCTCTCTCTCGCTTCCCTATCCTAATTTCAGGTTTTATGTTTGTGAAAAATTACACAATGTAGTTCAAATAAACAATTGAGTCTTCGTTTATATCCAAAAGTTAATGTTCTGATTAAAGATGTGTTTATTTGAATCCACGAACTGCTTAAAAACATTTCCATATTAAATAATATAATTAAGCGTGCTAAATTTCAAGTTTTAATTTGTGATTCCTTGATTCTGTGCTGTTTTTGCAAATTACTGTTTCTTTCATCGTTCACTCAGATTATAATATAGATTAAAAGAGAGCATTTTATTTGGAGGAGAGATTTGTCTTGAATAACCAAGTCATTAAAGGAGACATTGTAGACATCGTTGTCATTGGTGGAGGACCAACGGGAATGTTTGCGGCGTTCTATTGCGGAATGCGTCAAGCATCCGTGAAAATTATCGAAAGTATGCCTCAACTAGGTGGGCAATTAGCTGCGTTATATCCTGAAAAATATATTTATGACGTTGCAGGATTTCCCAAAGTAACAGCGCAAGAACTCGTTAACAATCTTTTGGAGCAAATGAAACACTTCCCCATTGATTCTAGATTAGAAGAAAAAGTGCTGCAAGTCATCAAAAAAGAAGAGCGTTTATTTGAAATCGTCACAAACAGAGCTGTTCATTATTGTCGAGCTGTTGTCATCACAGGCGGCGTAGGTGCATTTGAACCACGTAAATTAGAATTAGTTGAAGCTGCTAAATACGAGAAATCAAATCTTCATTATTTTATAAATGATTTGAATAAATTTGCAGGCAAGCGAGTAATGATAAGTGGTGGTGGGGATTCTGCAGTAGACTGGGCGTTAATGCTCGAACCGATTGCTGAAAAAGTCACACTTATTCACCGTAGAGATAAATTCCGTGCTCATGAACACAGTGTAAATAATTTGATGAAGTCAAGAATTGAAGTGATAACCCCAACCGAAATTACTGAATTACATGGTAGCGATCAAATCGAAAAAGTGACTTTGCGCGATTGTAAACAAGGAACATCTTCGATCAGTGAAATCGATGCACTCATAATTAATTTTGGATTCAGCTCTTCATTGGGTCCAATTGCACAATGGGGTATCAATATTGAGAACGGATCTATTGTTGTGGATTCAAAAATGGAGACAAGTATCCCAGGAGTTTTCGCTGCAGGTGACATTACCACTTACCCAGGTAAACTTAAATTAATTGCCGTGGGATTTGGCGAAGCACCTACTGCAATTAATAATGCAAAAGTATATATCGATCCATTAGCGAAGCTCTCACCTGGTCATAGTAGCAATATGAAATTCTAATCATAGATGAATTAAAAACATCATATTAAACATTTAAAAAGGGTATTCTCTAACTAACTGATGGTTAGGAGAGATGCCCTTTGTTGTTTCGTCTTGTTAGTAAGGGAATGATGGAATTGGAGTATATATGCCTAATATGTCACATTGATGTGCTAGACTTCGGAATAACTGATGGGTATCTCGGACCTTACTCACCTTATCGAGAAATCAGACGAATGTTTGATAGAAATACACTTATTGCGTTTGACCAACGAATATGTACACACATGACCAATTGCTCGATATGTAAAGAAGTTGGTGAAGCGATGATTCTACATGACACTATGAAAAATCGAAGATTAGTAGGAAGAATTCAATAAACCTTCCGTATGAAGTCGGATTTTGCGTCGTTGAATTTCAGTTCTTAATAAATCCAAAAAATCAGCTTCTAACTGTAAGTCTAAAGCCATTAAATAGGATTCAATTAACTCATTGTCTTTGATCAATGTCATCCGAATACCCCCTAAATATGTGAAATATTTATTATATTAACATGTATTCCAATTTAGAACAAGCGTTCTGTTATCCACAAGACCATGTGTATAACATGTGGATAGCTTGTGGATACATGCAAAAAAAGCTTCTACTTAAAGCTTGCGTTCTGTGTATAATCTTATTCACATGCTTCACCTCATATAGAAAAATAAAAAAAATATTTTATATACTTTTTTAAACAAAAAAATCCTGTTGAAGAGAACAGTAATCGTTCTTCTCTCACAACAGAATTTCGTTTGTCTGCTATATTTTTGATTACACTTCTACTTTATCGTCACATTTTTCGACTTGACCGACTTCATCTTTTATTTTAAATGATGACCCACATCCACAAGAAGCAACTGCATTCGGGTTGTCGATTGTGAAGCCTCCACTCATGCCTGATTCTTTGAAGTCAATGACAACTCCGGAGAGGAATCGCAAACTTTCTGTACTTACGACGACTTCAAGTCCATTCATGTCTATGATGGTATCATCGTTTTGATGTGAATCATCGAAACCCATCCCATATGAAAAACCACTACAACCCCCTGGCTTTACACCGATTCGCAAAAACATATGAGGTGTTTCTTCGTTTGTTAGAAGTTCTTTAATTTTCGCATTCGCCAAATCAGTTATGGTAACCATATTCATCCCCCTAAGCAATAATATTTCATAATCCCTGTCCTTACTTTTTGGAAATATAGAATTATATCTGTAGTATACTCTTTATATAGTGAATCCTCAATAGCATCTATGTGAGATGTCTTCATAAGGGTATGCATGAATAGATCAGAGACGCGAGAGATGTACGTGAATCGACTCATTCGCATTATTCACTCAACAACTTTAACATATCTTCATGATCCTTGAGTTTTTGATATATTTTGGTTTCCAGTAATTCGATGTGATCTGCTGAGACGACATCACCATTAACAAAAGCATAGGGTTCCATATAACATTGCCCACAATTGCCAAGGCAACCATATTCGAGTACATCGTATTCAACATTTACTTCTAATTTCTTCATCAGAACTTCGGTGCCATGGCGTGCATTGCTTGCACAAAATTCTACAATCGGTCTCATCATATTACCACCCTTCACTTCACGAATAAACATTTATTACATCCTATTTTCATTTCATGGTTTCTTGTTATATAATATGATCATAAAGGAGATGATTCAATTGTCAGATCAAATCAAAGAATCGACTTATGATGAAGTACTTGAAGTTTTAGATAAGCTCCGCCCTTTTTTGCAACGCGATGGTGGAGATGTTGAACTTGTAGATGTTGACGGAGGCATTGTGAAGGTGAAACTCATGGGAGCATGTGGCAGTTGTCCAAGTTCAACGATCACATTAAAAGCTGGTATAGAGCGTGCTTTGGTTGAAGAAGTAGAAGGAATTACTGAAGTCGTGCAAGTATATTAATCTGTGTCTTACACGAAGAGCTTACTGGTTACAGTGAGCTCTTTTTGTCTTAAACATTACACGCTACTGCTTACTTATATTAATTGTGGTTTGCGATTGAATAGGGTCTAGACCTCCTGTGATATCAATAATATTCCCTGTGATGTAACTCGAATCTGGCTGGCATAAGAATGCAATCACTCTGGCAATATCTTCCCCGCTTCCCGGTCTTCCCATCGGTGTTTCTGGATCTGTGAGATGCTCGACATCGCGGATATATTTTTCTTTGTTGAGACCTTTTATGTCTCCAGGACATATCATATTCACGGTTATGCCGTATTGAGCTTCTTCTTCAGCCAATGTTTTTGTGAAGGAAACTAATCCTACTTTTGCTGCAGCATACACAGCGCGATGGGTCCATCCTCTAGCTTCACTTGCTTTGCCAAAGCCGAAGTGAATAATTCTACCCCATCTCTTCTCTCTCATCATCGGAAGTATATAGGCATCTAACTCCATGACGCCCAGTAAATTGCCGCGCATCAAATATTCGACTTCACTTCTTGTATAATCAGCAAAAACCTTCCTTTCTCTGAGGAAAGGCCCTGCATTATTAATTAAAATATCTACTGTTCCTATCGAATCCGCAATTTCAATGACCATCCGTTGAACATCATTCGTTTGAGAAATATCCCCTTGAACTGCTATACAATTCACGCCCAACTGCTTGATATTTTTCACTAACTCTAGCGCTTCTGCTTTGCTATGTACATAGTTAATAATGATATGATAACCTTGTTCAGCAAGCATCATTGCCGTCATTTTGCCTAAACCTTTTGCACTTCCAGTGATCAATACCGTTTTTCCATGTGGAATCATTTCGAAATATCACCTTCCCGCTTCACATCTCGTTCCCGTTTTGGATCTCGGGATGAGGTATATTGAAATATAGCGATCATCGTGAAGCATACCATTTGAAATCCTTGATGTAAATCTTTCAGATGATCACTAACTAATTCTGGCACAAATCGATGACACAAACGAACATCTTGTTCCATTAAGGGTGTGATCAATTCAATATTGGTGTAATGGATTTCTGAATTCCGCTGATCTCGAAGTCGAAACAATGTCTCTTGAAATTCATGTTTGAGTTGTTCTAGTGTGTGGTATAATTTCTCGTGTTGTCGGAATTGTTCTAACTGTCGAAGCATCGTAAAATAAGAAAATCGAGGTTTAATCAATTGTGTTTGTAATTGAAACAATTCATTCAGGAAATATCCAGCCTTATCAAGTAATGAAAAAACACGAATCAACGCATTTTTGTAAAAATATACAAAACGTTGATAATCCATGTTACTCGAAATCTCTTCTTGAGAAGAAACTCCGCAATTCACTTGGTTAGCAAAGTGAACACAACACAACATACTTTGCTCTAGTTCACACAGAGTTTGCGTAAAACCTTTACACCATGTGATCAATCGATCATATTTTTCTTGGTCTATGACATTAGATATAGGGTAACTCTCTAATCGTGCAATTGAACCCGTTATTTCTTCGATCGCTAGCCTATACCAGGGTTCATGCGATGTTTTTGATTGACCTAAGAACATGTGCAGCATAGGATCACCTCCAAATGTTGGGATTTACATTTCATCCTATCAACTCCCACTTTACACACACATCCATCCAGCAGCACTCAGGTCACACATACGCCTTAACCGCCGTCTATGGAAACACGTATCTCGTCTGACTTAATGTTTTTGCGAAATGTTAAAAAACCGATATAACTTAAAAATGCGAATAATAGAGTAACAAGCACTGCATGTACCATAGCCGCGAGCAGATAGTAGGTTTCGCTTCCTATCGAATGTGTAACAACCGCTCCACTAATGACTTGTAAACCTAACCATACTACAACCCACAAGGAAGCCTGCGATACCGGATGTGTCGCGTCAAACTTACGTCTAATCATAACAAACCATACAATAATCGCAATGGACAATACAAGTGCTCCGATTCGGTGAATAAACACAATTCCCGTAGCGCCAGATAAATCCGGCACGATCTCACCGTTACACAAAGGCCATCCGCTACAGCCTCCTGATGAGTTCGTGTGTCTGACAAACGCACCTAAATACACAACTACATAGGTGTAAGCGAGTATGCCTCCGATCAGCCATCGATGAGTTGTCGTTATCATGTTGCGACGTCTAGCATGATTGGGGTTCTTATTCAAGCTAGATGAAGCATCTATTTGTTTAATTCCCCCCCATTTGCTATACACAACAGCCAGTAAAAAGCAAAAGGAAAAGGCAAGTAAAGAAAGCCCAAAATGAAGAGCAAGTATCGGTGCGGATTGCGGAATAACAACTGCGAATGCACCAAGTACAGCTTGTAAAAGCGTAAAGAATATTGCACCCACGCACAGCCACTTGGCATCTTTGCGTGATGACTTCATAAATACGAGTATCGTCGTTATGAGAAGTAAAATTGTAAAAATTCCTACAACAGCTCTGTGGCTATATTCAATCATCGAAGATATTGTATAGGCGGGTACAAATTTCCCATTACACAGTGGCCATTCATACCCACAGCCTAAACCTGAGTCAGTTTTCGTGACAAGCGCGCCCATGACAATAATGAGAAACATTACACTAGCTACACTGACCGCTAATCGTCTAATCCATATGTGCATTGACTCACCTACTTTTTTTGAAGTTGCTGCTTCATCATGAATATAACTACACGTTAATTTTATTATAGACGCTAGTTTAACTTAAATCTATTCGTAATTGTTACAAAGCATTGAAAAACAAAAAACCGTTCACGAAACGGTTTTGGAAGATGATGTCTGGTTGCTGATTCTTAAGAATCGTGCAAAGTTCTCGTCTAAGCATTACGTTGAACGCGCTTGCGATACCTCAATGGTTTGATCGAAAAATTGCTCGATTTCTTCTTTCGATTTCCGAAGCTTGCTCACGAATCGAATTAATTCTTTGCCTTTTTGAAATGCGATAAAACTTGGAATTCCCAAAATATTCAGTTTCTCACATAGATCCGGAAATTCATCACGGTCTAATTCGATGAAAGTTAGTCGTTTTGCATACTGAAGTTCTAATGCCGGCATGAAAGGTTCAATAAAATGACAGTCCTTACACCAAGTCGTTTTAAATATAGCTATCGTTATTTGAGAGTCTTCGATGACTTGTGTAAATTCTTGTTCATCTTTGATTTTTTTCACAGGTTCCCCTCCAAATCTTGATAAGTAAATTGCGTATATTCATCATATTATACAAGATTTACATCAGATATCAAAGCTCAATACGTTCAGCAGTTAAATATATGAAGAAACGGTTACTGTTAGATCATTTTTTGAATTTTTTTACCCATTTCTGTATGGGTGCTGGTAAAGCCGAGATATCTTCTTTCGTGATCACTCGAGTCGTTATGATCAGGATTGGATAGATCACGATAACAAATCCACATATGAGCAAAGCAATCAATCCTTGATTCAATCGATCTGGTAATATATCGATATAACGGTATGATATTTTTTCGATAAATAACCCCGCTCCTACGATCACGGTCGTGGAGAAGATCAGCGGAAACCAACGTTTTCCGAATATTGTAAAAGGGATTTCTTTTTTTAGTACGTGTAAGATTAACCATGAAATCACAAAAAAACAGATACCTGTCGATAGGATGATGCCATAAATGCCCAACCCGTGTGATAAAACAAAATTACCGATGAATTTCACTGCAATCCCGATCGCTACAATCCACACAAGCGGCTTCACACGCCCCATACCGATCATCACCGCACCTGAGGTTTGCTGCACAATTTGGAACATCACAAAGATCGTTAAGAGTGCAATCATGTAAGAGCCATTTGCAATACCAAATGCAGAATCCTCATAACCAAACAGAAATACATCTAACGGTTTGGCCGCAAGTGAAATCATGAGTACGACAGGTAGTCCTGATAGAATACATAATTGTAAAGCGCGCGTCGTATGATGACTTACTTGTAATACGTCTTTTTTGGAATATGCAGCGGAAATAATAGGTACGATCGATTGGCTAATGGCAATCGCAAGAATCAAGGGAATACCGGCTAAAGACTGCGCTCTCCCTCCCAAAATCCCAATTAACTCCAAAGACAGCGCTTTTCCATATTGGTCTTTGAGTAAAGGGATAATCGTGGATGAATCCAGATTATATATGAACGTCACAGTCACCGAAAATATCACAATAGGTATTGAAGCTTGAATTAAATTTCGATAAATTTGACTTGTCTTCAGCGTTACAGGTGAAGACGCCGTTTGCTGCGCATCTTGGTGTATGAGTAACTTATCTTTTCGTTTGATACCCCTCATATAATAGATCATCACAGCCAATGCTGCAACACTACCTGCAACTGCGCCTAGAGAAGCCCCAGCAACTGCCCATTCTTTACTTATCTGTAAAAGTACATAAGCAAGACCTATTCCGACAATCGTACGTAGGCATTGCTCTACAACTTGTGAGATGCCATTAGGTAACATGTGCTGCCTGCCTTGAAAATATCCTCTCATGATCGCGATCAAAGGAAATAATAATAAAGCCGGAGCAATCGCTCTTGTCGCTAAGATTGCTTGAGGGTCACCAGAAATATTAGATGCATAAAAAGGTGCACCTACATATAGCGCAGTTGACATAAGGATTCCAGCGAACATACTAAACATGATCGCTGCGCGATATATTTGCTCTGCTTGCGCATGTAAACCTAACGTGATTTTCTCTGAAATCAATTTGCTTAACGCAGCGGGAATACCTGCTGTGGCAATGACCAATAGCGTCTGATACAGATTGAACGCTATGGTATAACTTCCCATTCCTGAATCACCTAGCAAATGAACAAGTGGAATACGGTGAAATATACCTAAAAACCGCGCAATCAGCGCGGCCAATGTTAATATAATCGTGCCTTTGATCAATGAATCTTTGGTCAAAGCAGTTCCTTCTTTCTTTATTTCGCTTTAATCACTTCTAATGGTTGATAATTACCATATGTAGGTTTTGCTCCATGAGGCATTGCCGCCCATTTGATTCCATTGGAAATCACTTTTAATACGTTTTGATCATAATACGTTGGATATGTTTCGTGTCCTGGTCTAAAGTAAAACACTTTACCCATTCCTCGATAATATGTGCATCCACTTCGGAACACTTCTCCGCCTTCAAACCAACTGACCAAAATCAATTCGTCTGGTGCAGGAATATCGAAATGTTCGCCATACATCTCTTCCTTCTCAATCTCGAAATATTCGCCAATTCCTTCAGCGATTGGATGAGCTGGATTCACGACCCAAATTCGTTCTTTGTCATCTGCTTCTCTCCACTTGAGATCACATGAGGTTCCCATAAGTGCTTTGAAGATTTTGGAGAAGTGACCGGAATGCAGAACAATCAGTCCCATTCCTTTCCATACACGATCCTGAACTCTCTGTACAATGGCGTCTTCAACACGGTCATGTGCCTTATGCCCCCACCAAATCAATACATCCGTTTGATCAAGTACATCTGCTGTAAGCCCATGTTCTGCTTCATCTAACGTAGCTGTTCGGATTTGGAATTCTGGACTGGCAATTCCTTTGGCAATCGCATTATGGATCCCATCAGGGTATACCGATTGCACAATTTTATTTGTTTTCTCATGTTGATTTTCATTCCAAATGGTTACACGAATCATAGGTTACTACCTCCATATCTATTCGTCGATTGATCTTACAACAATACTATCCAAATATAAAACAAGATGATCATCACAGATTGTAACACGATTTTCACAAGAGCGCTAGAGAAGAAACCGATGACAGAACCTATTCCTATTCGCAAAGCTTGTTTATACGGTGTTCCTTGGATTACCTCCGCGATGACTGCTCCGAGAAACGGCCCGATCAGCAAGCCGAGAAATGGGATGATAAATGGTCCTACAAGAATGCCTACGACATTACCAATAATGGATGCTCGTGAACCTCCGAATTTTTTGATTCCGTATGCACTTACCGCATAATCTGCTAATACAATCACAATAACGAGCAAGGATTGTATGCTCCAGAACCAAAACCCAAAGGGAGCAAAGCTAAAAAACCATCCATATACAAAAAACGCTCCGAATACAGCTAACACACTTGGCAATATCGGATACACAATACCGATCATCCCCACGACGAATAAAGCCATCACTGTGATCCAACCAACGATATCAATCATCTACATCATCACCTGCTTCATGACTTGCTATACACAGTATCATCTGATCAATAAATACTCATGGATTATTTTCGCTACGCCATGTTCGTTGTTCGTTACTGTCGTTACATCAGCAGCTGCTTTGACAACGACTTGAGCATTTCCCATAGCAACGCCGAGACCAGCTGCATGAATCATCGATAAATCGTTCTCACTATCTCCGATTGCAATAACTTCAGACATGTGAATGCCGAGCATGCGGCATATAGTTTCAACTCCACTTGCTTTTGTAACGCCTCTAGGATTTACTTCAATATTATCAAAATGAGAATTGGTAATTTCAAAAGCATCTACTGTTTGTAAATGACTTTTAATTTCTGCTAACGCAAGAAGATTTTCGGTTTGAAACCCGAATTTTAACCATTGTACACTTTGCAGGTCATGTACCCAAGTATCTCGTTGAAATACACCTTCAACACTGTATGCCCACCACCATGTATCATATTGAATCGCAAGTTGATGCAGATACGTAAGCGATTCGACAGACATCTTCTGTCTTTTGAGTAATTCCTGAGGGGACGCCCATACTTCACTGCCATTGACTGCTACGATCGGTATAGATATACCTAGCTCTTGCACATACGGCAATACATTTTGCATGCCTCTTCCTGTTGAAATCACTACAGATTTCCCAGCATGCATTGCCATTTGGATGGCTTCACGATTCTCTCGAGAAATTTCTTTGTTGTCATTTAGAAATGTCCCATCTAAGTCTATAGCAATAAGTTTATACGAATTCATTTTCCCTCCTGATGACACA
>CAMCVV010000003.1 GCA_945881905.1 Paenibacillus alvei | reverse complement strand
TGCAGGAGCAACGAAAATTATTATTCCGTCAGAGAACTGGCAAGACCTATTTGCCAACATACCTCATGTTGAAGTCATTGCTGTAGATACGATTGAAGATGTATTTCAACTTGTTTTAGGGATAGGCATACCATCCCCGATAACGTTATTTCCATCAAGAGCCGAACGGTTAAACCCGCAAGTCGCTCATCCCATCCTCCATTCCTTATCGTCACCTATCAGTGAAACATAAGGAAGGAAAATCTGTAATTTTTTGCTTATTGGTGTTTTGAACTATATTTTGATAAGATACATTCATAGTAACATGAGGTTATTGTTTCACGTGTAAGAGCTCTCAGGAGGTGTGAAGAAGCGAATGGGACCAGTCAAAGCGAAGTTACGCAAGCTACCTTTATTACCATTAAGGGGATTACTCGTGTATCCAAGTATGGTATTGCACTTAGATGTTGGTCGTGACAAGTCAGTGAAAGCTTTGGAAAAAGCAATGCTTGAAGAAAATATGATCCTTCTTTGTTCACAATCCGAGATGAATATTGAAGTGCCGAATCATGAAGATATTTACCAAGTTGGGACGATCGCTCAAATCAAACAAATGCTGAAGTTGCCTAATGGAACCATTCGCGTACTTGTTGAAGGAGTCATTCGAGCAGAAATTGTGAATTTCATACCGAATGAAAGCTTTTATGAGGTCATGGCTAGTGAACTTCCAGAGCAGGATTCGACGGATGCTGAGATTGAAGCACTGATGAGAGCAGTACTAACTCAATTCGAACAATACATTCATTTATCCAAAAAAATAACACCAGAAACATTAACGGCTGTAGCTGATATTGAACAACCAGGTCGCTTAGCAGATGTGATTTGCAGTCATCTTTCTTTAAAAATCTCGGATAAACAAGAGATTCTAAAAACCATTGATATTCGTGAACGTCTCGAGAAAATCTTGCAAATTCTTAACAATGAACGTGAAGTTTTGGAAATCGAACGCAAAATTAGTCAACGTGTCAAAAAACAAATGGAGAAAACGCAAAAAGAATATTATTTACGCGAACAAATGAAAGCTATACAAAAAGAACTCGGCGAAAAAGAAGGACGCTCAGGAGAAATCGATGATTTGCGTGAACTGCTTGCTCAAGGTGTATATCCTGAATTAATCCATGCAAAAATCGAGAAAGAAATCGATCGATTAGAGAAAATGCCTGCTTCTTCAGCAGAAGGAGGAATCATTCGTAACTACATCGATTGGTTGTTAGGTTTGCCTTGGGCAAAGAACACGAAAGACGAAATAAATATTGTAGATGCCGAGAACATATTGAATGAAGATCATTACGGTCTAGAAAAACTAAAAGAGCGAGTGCTCGAATATTTAGCTGTACAAAAGCTCGTGCAAAAACTCAAAGGTCCCATTCTTTGTCTGGTAGGCCCACCTGGAGTAGGCAAGACTTCGATCGCACGTTCATTAGCTCGTTGCATGAATCGGAAATTCATCCGCATCTCATTAGGCGGAGTTCGAGATGAAGCTGAAATCCGCGGACATCGCAGAACGTATGTAGGAGCGATGCCAGGTCGAATTATTCAAGGAATTAAAAATGCGGGCACGAACAATCCCATTGTCTTATTAGATGAAATTGATAAAATCTCGATGGATTTTCGAGGAGATCCTGCATCGGCATTACTTGAAGTATTGGATCCAGAGCAAAACAACACGTTCAGTGATCATTTCATTGAGCTTCCATTTGATTTATCCCAGGTCATGTTCATTACGACAGCGAATGCAGTTCATAACATTCCTAGACCATTGCTCGATCGCATGGAGTTGTTGTATATTCCCGGATATACAGAATGGGAAAAATTACAAATTGCTGTCCGTTATTTATTACCTAAGCAACTCAAAGATCACGGTCTGCAAGTCCACCAGTTACGAATGGATGATTCTACTTTATTGAAAATAATTAGAGAATACACGCGAGAGTCGGGTGTGAGGAACTTAGAGCAACAACTCGCGAGTATTTGTCGAAAGACCGCTAAAGTCATCGTGATCGATCCGACGCAACTTGTTGAAGTGAACGAAGCTCAACTCGATGACTATCTAGGGCCTTCAAAATTCCGCTACAAAATGATAGAACAACAAGACCAGGTCGGAGCTGTTACTGGTTTGGCATGGACTGAAGTCGGTGGAGATACATTAATCATAGAAGTCTCCGTATTGCCTGGCACAGGAAAACTAACGCTTACAGGTAAGCTTGGCGATGTGATGAAAGAGTCAGCTCAAGCTGCTTTGAGCTACACGCGTTCGCGTGCGCAACATTTTAATTTTGCACCAGATTTTCATGAAAAGAGTGATATTCACATCCATATTCCAGAAGGTGCGATTCCTAAGGACGGTCCTTCAGCAGGCATTACGATGGCAACAGCACTGATCTCTGCATTAAGTCAAATCCCTGTATCGAAGCAAGTAGCAATGACAGGTGAGATCACATTGAGAGGCCGTATATTAGCTATAGGTGGATTAAAAGAGAAAGCTCTAGCTGCTCACCGAGCAGGGATTACAACTGTACTCATTCCACAAGACAACGAGAGAGATATCCAAGAAATTCCTGAAAGTATCCGACAAGTTCTGAAATTCATTCCTGTTCATCATATGGATCAAGTTTTGGAATATGCCTTAGTCCGAAATATTGGAAATGTTGAGCTAGGCATATAAAGACTGGAGAAAGAGTGTGTTCCTTGATGAAAATCAAACAAGCTGAGTTTATCATTAGTGCGGTATCTGCTGCGCAATACCCTGATAGCAACTTGCCTGAAATTGCTTTAGCAGGAAGATCTAATGTAGGGAAATCATCGTTAATCAATAAAATGCTCGGTCGAAAGCAACTCGCACGAACGAGTTCCAGTCCAGGGAAAACACAAACCTTGAACTTCTATTTCATCAACCAAAGTTTATATGTAGTAGATCTCCCTGGTTATGGGTATGCAAGAGTTTCCAAAACGAAGAGAGCTCTTTGGGGGACATTTATCGAGTCATATTTATTAGAGCGAGAACCATTGAAACTCTTGCTGTTACTCGTTGATTTGAGACATCCACCTTCTATGGACGATCAGCAGATGTATCAGTGGTTAATCTATCATGACATACCTGTTCTAGTCGTAGCTACGAAAACTGATAAAATCCCAAAAACGCAAAGAGTTAAGCATACTAAAATCATCAGAGAACGACTGGGCATGATTCCGAGTAAGCCGCTGGTGTTATTTTCGACGATTGAACGTATGGGTGAAGAACTGATATGGGAAATCATCGAAAATGCGGTGAATGATCTGCCTCACGAACAGATTCATCATGGATGAAGAAAGCTCATTCAACTTCTTGTTCGCATATGTCACAGTGAAGTCGCATATACTTCAAACAAACGCATTCAACAAAGAAAAGCAAAAAATGGAACTGAATGTTTGAGAACCATCAAAAAAGGCTAACAAATGAAGGTTTACTTAGTTTTCTAGAGGTATAAGCGACAACTTTGGCTTAGACATGCATTTTGTTAGGAATTTGGCTAAATACAACGAGTTGTCCAAGAGAATTATTGCAAAGGGTATAGTATAATAAGATTTAAGAGTATTTATTTAATGGCTTCATAAAAAAGAATCGAGGGATTTTTATGGCACAAAGGTTAGCGACAGAATATGTCAAAACCTGCCTACGATTGACGCGAGTCGATATGTCCAAGTTCATGAGTATGTGTGATGATCAGCGAATTACTTCACAAGTCAAAGTTCTCGAAAATGGAAATCATGAGTTTGTTTTTCAAGATGATTGTGCGCAAGCAATTTCGCTTACATTCGAACAAAAATCAGATGAATTTCACTTCTATGGCTCTTGCCGAATTAATAATTCAAATGTAGTTAATTTTATGCGTAAAGTTGTTTCAGAATTTAAAGGCGATGCGATTGTTCATCGGGTTTATCATAATTATAAGGTAGTTTATTCGTATCATTATGGTAAAGTAGTTAAAATTGTTGAAGTGAAAGATATGAAAGAACAATTGATTTATGAGCATAAGAATGCGCTCGAGCAATTCGAAAAACAGTTTCATCGTCTAGACGTAGAGAAGGAAATACAACACACGCATCATTACATCGATCAATTACTCGCGTTACGATATCATTCGAATCAGACTGATGTTCATGCTCAAATTGATGACCAACTTAAGCAGCTTGCTTATCGGTTATTTGTTCTTGAAGCATAAATAAACAAAAACATGCGCTCATAACTATCATTTTAAATAAATAGGTAACGATTACATGATGGGCTCTGTGAAGAGCTCATGTTTTTTTTAAAAAAACTATTGCATTTCTGTTCAATTGATGTTATTTTTAATCTCGTTGAAAACATTATAGGAACCAGGATTCACTCAGGACATTGAATGTTGCGAGATATCAAACCCTCGGGAAGTGAATGACGTAGGTCCTAGCGGATGAAATTTTTATTTATTTTATTCCTAGGAAGGGGGAACCGGAAGATGGAATATTCGACTTTCGGAAGACACGTTGCTGTAGACACTTGGGGTGTAGATTTCGAACATCTGAATAACGCTGATTGGTTAAAAGCGCAGATGATTGAAGCTGCAGAGGTTTGCGGAGCGACAGTATTATCAGTACAAGCAAAGCAATTTGACCCACAAGGAGCAACAGTATTAGTACTATTATCAGAAAGTCATCTCTCCATTCATACTTACCCTGAGAGAGGTTTTGCTGCACTAGATTGCTATACGTGTGGTGAAACAGTTGACCCGCAACTCGCTATTGATTACATGATTTCGGTATTGCAACCCAAAGAAACATATGCGAAGAAGCTTATACGCGGTATCGGCGAAATCACTGTACAAAACCCAATCATTCAACAGACGGAACTTGTCCAATCATAATAATGTCTTATATCGAAATGACCACAGCTACCATGCTGTGGTCATTTCTTTGTGTCGGCATACATATGCTGATGAAGGAACGTCATGATGTGATGTATGGAGAAGGGGTGATGCGCAAGATGAGTAGGCGTATGAGATCATGGATCGGATATGCGGCTATCCTATGTTTAGCTAGTTGCTCGGTTTCTCAATTGATGAACCAGGTGGAATCACCGAAGGATCGTATAGATGTGAAGCATCTTCTCTTTCATGTATCGTTATATCAGATCGAGCTTTTGAATCAGAGTTTACAACATCATAAGCAGTTGCATCACACGCCATCTTTATCTGCTTTACATCAATTGCTATACACTGTAGCTTTTACACATGATAAAGTTGTTCTTGCTTATGGTGAAGACTACATCTCAAGGATCACCTGTATCCAAGCCTTCATGCAACTCATACACAGATGGCAACTCTCGGGTGAGCGACAATTGCTTGCTCGGGAGATCGATGCTTTAGAAGATTTCGCTATACAGTTTCAGCATATATATGACATATATCGAAATTTACTTTCTTCGGAAGGTAAAGTCAACGTTTCACAAAATGAGAAGTGGACACAGATGGATGCAGAATTAAACCATCGCATTATCTCGCAATTTATGCAGTAAAACCATCGACCATATTTCATTATAAACGCAATCATTCATAATTTCTTCAATATTCGGTTCTGTACAGATTGAGGATTATGCTATAATAAGCTAGAATCTGAAACTGAAGCAGGTGATTATTTGCATATTGTCGTGATTGGATTGAATCATCGAACAGCTCCTGTCGAAACTAGAGAGAAATTTACTTTCTCAAATACCGACTTACCGATAGCACTGAATGAACTCAAAGAAACCAAGAGCATATTAGAGTGTGTTATTTTAGCTACGTGCAATCGAACTGAGATATATGCTGTATTGGATCGACCGCATCTATGTGTGCATTATATTCCGGCTTTTATTGAACGCTGGTTTCGAATTCCTCGCGAAGAATTCTCAACGTATATGTATACCCAGGAACAAGATAAAGCCGTAGAGCATTTATTTCGAGTATCCTGCGGATTAGACTCGATGGTGATTGGGGAAACGCAGATCTTGGGTCAAGTGCGAGATAGTTTCTTACTTGCACAGTCTCTAGGCGCAACGGGAACTTTTTTTAATATGCTATTTAAACAAGCCATTACGTTGGCCAAACGAGCTCACACGGAGACCTCGATTGATGAGAATCCAGTGTCTGTGAGTTATGCTGCAGTTGAATTAGGCAAGCGCATATTCGGAAGCTATCGCAATAAGCGAGTCATGATTATCGGTGCAGGGAAAATGAGCGAACTGACAGTCAAATATTTATTTGCCCAAGGAGCTAATCAAGTTTTTGTAGTCAATCGCACCTATGAGCGCGCAGAGGAGCTTGCAAATAAATTCTTAGGAATTCCTTGTTCATTTGACCACATGCGCGATTACTTACCGGATACAGATATTATTATTAGCTCAACAGGTGCACCAGGATTTATTTTGTCACCAGAATTGATTCGGCAAGCGATGCGCAAACGGAAGTCACGTCCGCTATTTATTGTGGATATTGCTGTTCCTCGAGATGTTGATCCCAGAATCGGACAACTCGCAGATGTTTTTTTGTATGATATTGATGATCTGGAATCGATTGTACAGAGTCATTTTCAAGAAAGACAAAAAGAAGCACGTGTAATTGAAGAAATGATTGTTCCCGAAGTAGCTGCTTTCACGAATTGGACGCAATCCTTAGGTATTCGACCAGTGATCCAAGCGTTACAAACGAAAGCTAACCTCGTCCATCAAGAAACGATGGAAAGTTTGCTGAACAAGCTACCTGAATTAAACGATAGGGAAAAACAACTGATCCGCAAATTGACCAAAAGTATGCTGAATCAAATGCTGAGAGATCCGATTCTTCGTATGAAAGAATTGGTAGCTGAGAAACATGGTGATGAAGCGTTGAAACTGTGTACGACATTATTTGCTTTGGAAGATCTCTTGCTTGAAGAACAACAGAAACAAGTTGATGGAGTCAATATCATGGATTCGAATCCGAACGTCGAAGAGACTCCACAAAAACAAGTCACATCGAGTCAAGATACACTGCATACATTTCGAAGAAAAAAACATGTAAAAGAAGAAGTAAAAGGTGAAGTTCAAGCATTCGCTATGAAGGTATCTCAACAACGTTTGGGGGAGATACGTCATGGTCACACATCACCTTCTGTATGATGCGCTGATTTATACGTATACCCTAAGCCTACTCTTTTATTTTTCTGATTTTGCAAGATCAAATCAGAGTTCTAAGAGAATGGGCTTAGGGTTACTTTATGTGGTGTGGATCTTACAAACGATTTTTCTTGTTATTTACTGGAATCATTATGTGCGAGACTGGTTTTTTTCAGAATCTACGGTGTTATTTGTATTCTCTTGGTTACTCGTATCGAGTTCCATCGTGATTGATCGTTTCTTTCGTATGGAATTTTTTGCTTTTCTGGTCAATGTAATTAGTTTTGTCGTATGTATTGTGCACATTTTCGTGAATCGCGAAGTAATCTCAGTAGAAGAACCATGGATTGTTCATGATGAACTATGGTTTGTTCAGATCTTAAGTCTGGTGGTAAGTTATGTCGCCTTATCGCTATCTGCTATATTCGCGGGGATGTATATATTTTTTCATCATAAATTAAAAAACAAGCAATGGACACCATCTGTAAAACGCATGCCGTCACTTGAAACTATGGAAAAGTTCATGTTTTCTAGTGTATTTATAGGGATTGCTTTGTTTACCGTTGCTTTTTCATTCAGTCGGATAAGCATCGCATTGCATGTAGACGGACAGTTATTGTTGAACGCTAACGTGTTCCAAGCGTGTATGGTTCTAATCACGTATAGCGTGTATGTGGTTGGGTATTACTCGTTGCGTATCACGAGTCATCAGCTCGCTATCTGGAATCTAGCTGCATATGGGATTGCTATGCTGTATGTGTTGATTCAGATAGGATGATCATATTTTTACTCATAGATGTGGATGTGGTGAAATGAAGAATGGGTATCCTGTAAACCTTCGTTTGCATGACAAACGGGTGGTCGTAGTAGGTGGAGGTCGCGTAGCAGAGCGCAAGATCAGTTCATTGCTAATTGCTCAAGCACGGGTAGACGTTATCAGTCCAATGATCACAAAGCGAATCGAGCAATGGGTGCAAGACCAATGTGTAACTTGGCGACCTCGATTGTATCATCCTGGCGATATCTCGGGATATGCTCTAGTGATTGCAGCTACATCGATTTCAGAAGTTAACCTTGCTGTACAAAAAGAAGCAGATGGACATGGGATTTGGTATAATATAGTCGATCATCCTGAGCTAAGTAATTTCATCATCCCTGCTGTTGTGCGTCGCGGCAGATTGACGCTTACAGTTTCTACAGAGGGAGCGAGTCCAACATTGGCTCAACAAATTACACAGGATTGGGAAAATAGATACGGTCAGGAATATGAAATATATCTCGATTTCTTGTATGAATGTAGAGTGCTTATTCTGCAATACGTTACTGATGAGCACGTCAGACAATTCATATTCAAGCAAATGATTCAACTGGATATTTGGGTGAAAATACGTGACGGAAGTTTTCTCGTATGGAAGGAAGATCTGCTGCGAACAGTGAAGCGAGACCCTTGTTTAGCACAAGTGGCACCTTTTTTGACGAGTTAGTCTATAGGCATTGGAGGAAATGATGTGAAAACAGTGATCGTTGGTACAAGACAAAGTCCGCTTGCCATGACACAAACTCGAAGTGTCGTTGAGCAATTGAAGCGATTCAGCGTGCAATGGGGTATCGACGTGCAATTCGAAGTCCGTCCTTTTGTGACAAAAGGGGATCAAATCTTAGATGTTACTTTGTCAAAAATAGGCGGGAAAGGTTTGTTTGTTTCAGAAATCGAACAAGCGCTATTACTTGGGGAGATTGATATCGCTGTTCACAGTATGAAAGATATGCCTTCTGAATTACCAGATGGCCTGATGATCGGTGCAGTGCCAACTCGTGAAGATGCGAGAGATTGTATCATTACGCGTTCGGGTTGTTCTCTTGGAGAATTGCCGATAGGTTCTCGTGTCGGCACCAGCTCGCTTAGGCGTGCTAGTCAGCTGCTGCATTACCGCGCGGATCTCGAGGTGACTCCGATCCGCGGCAACATTGATTCGAGGCTGCGCAAGCTCGAATCTGGCGGGCTCGATGCGATTGTGCTCGCTGCAGCCGGGTTACACCGGCTGGGCTGGCACGATCGCATCACGAGCTACATCCCGCTCGACATGTGCGTCCCTGCTGTAGGCCAGGGAGCGCTATGTATCGAATGTCGAAGCGGCGATGTAGCGACGCTGGAGCTGCTCAGCCCGCTCCAGCATGAGCCCACTGCGCTTGCCGTTGCGGCAGAGCGCAGCTTTCTTGGCAGACTGCAAGGTGGCTGCCAAGTTCCGATCGGTGCCTACGCAACGATCGTAGAACATCTCGATGCATCACATGCATCGAGTTTCAAGATCTCGCTAACAGGCATCGTTGCATCATTAGATGGAATCACACTGTTGAAAGAGCATATCGTTGGTGAAGAACCCAAACAATTAGGCATACAAGTCGCTCAATCGTTAATTGCACGTGGAGCCGATCGGATTTTATCTGCAATAGGAGAGTGACGAGCACATGAAGTCAGGTGTAGTGTACCTTGTAGGTGCAGGGCCAGGTGACCCTAAACTGATCACGATTCGAGGGAAGGAAGCCATAGAACGAGCAGATGTGATTGTCTATGATCGGTTAGCGAGTCCGAGACTCCTCAAATTTCGCAAGCCTACTGCTGAATTGATCTTTGTCGGCAAGCATCCCGACAAACATGTGCTTCATCAAACCGAGATTAATCAATTGCTGGTGGACTTAGCATTACAAGGTAAGACCGTCACTCGTCTCAAAGGCGGGGATCCTAGCGTATTCGGACGCGTTGGTGAAGAAGCAGAACTGCTTGCTGATCATCAGATTTCATATGAAATTATCCCAGGTATTTCTTCAGCGATCGCTGCACCGATATATGCTGGTATTCCAGTGACACATCGTGATTATACTTCTTCTCTAGCCATCATAACGGGTCATGAATACCCGAACAAAACTTACTCAAGCCTCGAATGGGAGCATCTTGCTCAAGCTGTAGGTACGATGATATTTCTCATGGGCGTTGCCAATATTGAACAAATTGCTATAGAGTTAATTCGGCACGGCAAGCCTAAGGATATGCCGGTTGCATTAATTCGTTGGGGGACAACAGTCGAACAACAAACGCTTACAGGAACGTTAGAAGATATAGCCAGCAAAGTAAAAGCACATCACTTCAAACCTCCAGCAGTCATTATTGTAGGAGAAGTCGTCAGATTGCGTGAGAAATTAGCTTGGATAGAGAAGAAGCCTTTGTTTGGCAAAAGAATACTTGTGACGCGAGCAAGAAGTCAATCGAGCGAACTCGTAGAGCTTATCGATGATCAAGGTGGCGAAGCGATAGAATTCCCTGTGATTGCGATTCAACCCATCAGTGATCCTCAAGCGATACAGCGACTTGACCACGCGATTTCGATGATTGCTGAATTTGATTGGTGTGTATTTACAAGTGTTAATGCCGTCGACTATTTTTTCCGGAGATTACACGTTCTTCAAGTAGATATTCGCCGAATGTCGAAAGCGCGTATCGTAGCGATAGGACCGAAAACCTACGAGGCGCTGTATTCTCGCGGATTGATTCCGGAGAAAGTCCCTGCTGTGTTTCAAAGTGAAGGCATACTAGATGTATTAGCGGAACACGTACAACCAGGGGAACGTGTCTTATGGCCGAAAGCGAATCTCGCTCGAGGATTGTTGTCACAACAACTTGTAGCCAAAGGTTTGGATGTATGTGAAGTCGATGTATATGAGAATATTCTTCAGCTCGATGATGATGAAGGAGCAGTTGAACGATTAACCCGGCACCAGATTGATATCGTAACATTCACAAGTTCATCCACAGTAACGAATTTGATCGAAGCTTTACAGCTTTGTCATGTGTCTGATCCGATCGAAGTTCTATCTCAAGTAGAGATTGCTTGTATTGGACCGAAAACCGATGAAACACTTCGGAAGTATGGGTTAACAGCAACGTATATCGCGAAAGAAGCAACAGTGGTATCACTTGTTGAAGCAATCGCAAATCACCCAACACGATCATCTAGCTAGGATGGTGATGGTTCTATTATCTATAAGGAGACATGATATATGACATTCCCCGTGATTCGAAACCGAAGACTACGCAGCTCTGCAGCTATACGTCATTTAGTAAGAGAGCATCACGTATCACAGTATGATTTCATTCAACCGATTTTTGTGACACACGGATCATTTGTGAAAGCAGAGATTTCTGCGATGCCTGGTGTGTATCAATACTCTTTGGATCGGCTAGATGCGGAAATTGAAGAAATTAGTGCACTAGGCATTCAAGCCGTGCTGTTGTTTGGACTTCCTGCAACGAAAGATGCAGTAGGTAGTTCGGCATATGATGATGAAGGAATCGTTCAATTAGCAACCCAACGTATTAAAGAGCTCAATCAGAACTTATTGGTCATCACAGATACGTGTTTGTGCCAATTTACGGATACAGGGCATTGTGGTGTTGTAGTGAATCATCCACTGACGAAGCATGCAGTCATTCATAATGATCTATCTTTAGCATTGTTGGTGAAGACAGCAGTCTCGCAAGCGAAAGCAGGTGCAGACATCATCGCACCATCGAACATGATGGATGGCTATGTGAAAGCGATTCGTGAAGGATTAGATCAAGCAGGTTTCGAACATATCCCGATTATGGCGTATTCCGTTAAGTTTTCTTCTGCGTATTATGGACCATTTCGTGAAGCGGCTCACTCTGCACCGCAGTTCGGTGATCGCAAGTCGTATCAAATGGATGCTGCTAATGCTCGCGAAGCAATGCGCGAAGCAAGCTGTGATGTTGCCGAAGGTGCTGATTTTCTGATGGTTAAGCCTGCACTCGCTTACCTCGATATCATTCGAATGTTGCGTGAGCAATTTACTTTGCCGATTGTTGCTTATAATGTAAGTGCAGAATACGCGATGGTCAAAGCGGCAGCCAAAGAAGGTTGGATCGACGAAAAAGCCATCGTCATGGAAACGATGATCGGTTTCAAGCGTGCAGGGGCAGATATGATCATTACTTATTTTGCTAAAGATGTGGCTCGTTGGCTTCGTGAGGATATATAGCAGTGCTGATCAGCTAGTCATATAGGATAGAGAGCAAGTTGTTGGAACACGTCATTCCAATGAAATTGTCATCGTATTGTTGAATATTCGAGTGAATACTCTGTTGTAGGATCATGGTCGCTGAGGCATAATAACATATACAGTATGCCAATGATTGGAAAGTAGGATGAACTCATGAGAGACAACTCTATATTCTTACAAGCGTGCTCGAAACAGCATGTAGACCGATTACCTGTGTGGTATATGCGACAAGCAGGGCGATACGATCCCGAATACCGCAAAATAAAAGAAAAGTATTCGCTACTCGAAATTTGCTTGCAACCCGAGTTAGCTGCAGAAGTGACGCTGATGCCTGTTCGTAAACTAGGTGTAGACGCAGCGATTCTGTACTCAGATATTATGAATCCTGTTGCTTCATTAGGTATTGATTTTGATATTGTCAAAAACATAGGTCCAGTCGTTCATACACCGATCCGTTCCCGCAGTGATATCGAACAACTCCGCGCTATCGATGTTCAAGCAGATCTACCCCATATTCTCGAAACGATTCGGATATGTAAGCGAGAGCTTCATGTGCCCTTGATTACTTTTGCTGGTGGGCCGTTTACGATAGCAAGTTACTTGATTGAAGGACAGCCATCAAGGAATTATCGGTTGACGAAACAGATGATGTATAGTGAACCACAGATGTGGAATTCGTTGATGCACAAGTTAGGCGATATGGTGATCACATACTTGAAATCACATATAGAAGCAGGAGCTCAAGCTGTTCAATGCTTTGATAGTTGGGTAGGTGCTCTATCGATACATGATTTTCACACATATGTATTACCGACCATTACACGTATTTTTGATGAACTTGCACATACGGATGTGCCTACAATCTATTTCCCTGGCGTAAGCTCAGGTGAATTACTTCCGTCTCTCCAACATATTCGAGCTGATGTGATCGGTATTGATTGGCGAACTCCGATTGGTGAAGCCCGTCGCAGGTTAGGTGGACGGTTTGCGATTCAAGGGAATTTGGATCCTTATGTCATGACGGCACCGTGGTCAGAGATTGAACAGCAAGCGAAGAGAATAATCGACCAAGGCATTGAACAACCCGGATATATTTTTAATTTAGGACATGGGTTATTCCCTGAAGCTTCTCTTGAAAAACTTAAGCAATTGACTGATTTTGTTCACACTTATTCACAATTCGCAATCTCTCAGCGAAGAGAAGGGAAAGAGGTTTCATATGAATAATCAAACGATTGGCGTTCTGGTATTATCTTATGGTACACCTGAAAGTTTAGATCAAATTGAAGCCTACTACACGCACATTCGTCGCGGGGTTCCGCCATTACCGGCTCAATTAGAAGAATTGATTGAACGATATCGAGCAACAGCAGGCGGGTGTTTTCCACTTCGCGAAAAAACAAATCAGCAAGTTCAAGCATTAGAAGAGAACTTGAATTCAACGTATCCACAGCATCATTTTGTGTGTTATCAAGGATTGAAGCACACGTTTCCTTTTGTTGAAGATGGTGTCGAACACATGGTCAAGGACGGGATCAAGCAAGCTGTTGGTGTTGTGTTAGCTCCTCACTATTCGTCCATGAGTGTAGGGAGTTACGTGAAAAGAGCTAAAGAAACAGCAGAAGCCAAAGGCTTATCCATATCATTTGTAATGAACTATCACATGCACCCTAAATTACTCGTTGCTTTAGAGTTGAGAATTGAAAGTGCTTTACAGAAGTTTACAGAAGTCAGCAAGCATGAAGTGAAAGTGATCTTCACCGCACACAGTCTGCCTACCAAAATCTTAGAAATCCAAGATCCGTATCCTGAGCAACTGATGGAAACGGCTCGAGCACTTGCATCGCGTGTAGGTCTGCACGACAACAATTGGCAGTTTGGATGGCAAAGCGCTGGACGCACTGCTACACCATGGCTAGGTCCAGATATTTTGGATATCCTGAAGGAAAATCATGAACAACATCAAGTGAACCACGTACTGATTTGTCCCATTGGGTTTGTATCAGATCATCTAGAGGTATTGTACGATATCGATCTAGAATGTCAAGCCGTTGCCAAAGAGCTGGGCATTCATCTAGAACGAACCGATTCGTTAAATGCTGATCCATTATATATGGACACACTCAGTGATGTGGTCTATCAGCGATGGCAAGAAGAGAATGCATGAATAAAGTGATAATCATTGGAGGAGGCATTACGGGACTGAGTGCAGCGTATTACTTACAAAAAGAGTTTGCGGCTCAGGGGCTGTTTCCTCAACTACAACTCATTGAACAAGCACCTGCTTGCGGTGGGAAATTACAAACCATGGAGAAAGACGGTTTTGTGATCGAGAAAGGTCCGGATTCTTTCCTTGCTCGCAAACAAGCCATCATGGACTTAACGATGGAACTAGCTCTTCAAGATGAACTCGTAGGTATGAATCCTGATGCCAAAAAAACATATATCGTGCGTAATGGCCGATTGCATTCATTTCCGCAAGGACTCATGTTGGGAATTCCTACAGCGTTTCTTCCTTTTATCCAGTCCAATTTAATTTCATTTCGAGGCAAATTGCGAGCTGCATTCGACTTCATATTGCCGCGTAACATGAATCACCAAGATGAATCATTAGGACTTTTTTTGCAAAAGCGCTTCGGGCAAGAAGTGTTGGACTATCTCGTTGAACCCATTGTAGCAGGTATATACGCAGGCAATGCCAAAGAGTTGAGTCTTCAAGCAACATTCCCTCAATTCCAAACCTTAGTTCGTCGTTATCGTAGTTTGATGATCGGGATGAAGCAAGAAAAATCAAAAACAGCTGCGTTATCACAAGCTTTGCCTCAGCATCTGCGAGGCTCTGTATTTATAAGTTACAAAAAGGGGCTTACAACGTTAACAAACGCTTTGCTGCAGGCACTGAACAACGTCGATATCCGCACACAAGCCAGTGTCACACGAATGTATCACCACGATCATCAGGTATGTCTTGAGCTTGCTAATGGACATCAAGAAGTGGCAGATGCTGTTATTGTTACTGTTCCTGCACACCACATTGCATCCATGGTCGAACATTCCGTTATCTCTTCAATGCTGGATCAAATTCCTTATGTTTCTGTAGCGAATGTCATTCTAGCTTATGAAAAAAAAGATATCACAGTTCCCTTAGAGGGAGCGGGATTCGTCGTTCCGCGAGTTGAACATAGGTCAATTACGGCTTGTACATGGACTTCACAGAAATGGATGCACACAGCTCCTCAAGATAAAGTGTTACTTCGTTGTTATGTCGGACGTTCAGGCGATGAACAGTGGATGCAGTGCTCAGACATTGAGCTTGTTCATCGAGTGAAACAAGATATCGCCGACCTCATGGGCATACACGCTACACCGTTATTTTATGAAATTACTCGCATGCCCAGATCGATGCCACAATACCGTGTTGGACATCTTGACCTAGTGACACAAGTGCGTCAACAGCTTGCTATAGACTTGCCTGGTGTTTGGATGACAGGAGCAGGTTTCCACGGCGTAGGTATTCCTGATTGTATTCAGCAAGGGAAAGAAGCAGCGCAACAAGTAGTGGCATATTTTCAGCATTCTACAAAGAGAGGATGAATCTCACTTGCGAACAACACCCCGAAGTATCACACAATCCATACGCGCATTTCAAGAAGCAAAGCAAGTGCTCCCAGGTGGAGTGAACAGTCCGGTTAGAGCCTTTACTTCAGTTGGGTTACAGCCGTTATTTATTGCATCGGGTTCCAAATCAAGAATTACTGATATAGATGGCAATGAATACCTCGATTATGTGGGATCATGGGGACCATTAATCTTAGGTCATGCGCATCCTGAAGTTGTGAAAGTCATCCAGCAGGCTGCAGAGCGAGGCACCAGCTACGGGGCACCTACAATACTTGAAACAGAGATGGCGAAATTAGTGATTGAGCGTGTACCTTCGATTGAAATTGTCCGTATGGTGAATTCAGGAACTGAAGCTACGATGAGTGTCCTGCGCTTAGCTCGTGGCTACACCAAACGTAACAAAATCGTGAAATTTATTGGTTGCTATCATGGGCATGTCGATGCGTTATTGATTAAAGCAGGTTCAGGTGTCGCTACGCTAGGACTCCCTGATAGTCCAGGTGTGCCCGAAAGTGTTGCTCAGCAGACGATCACGGTGCCTTATAATGATATCGATATCGTGTCCCAAGTGTTTGCTAGCTATGGAGAAGATATCGCTGCAGTGATGATTGAACCTATCGGAGGTAATATGGGTGTGGTGCCACCTGTAGAAGGATACTTACAAGGGCTTCGGATGTTAACGAAACAATATGGAAGTCTACTTATTTTCGATGAAGTCATGACAGGTTTCCGTGTTCATAAACATAGTGCGCAAGGCTTATATGGCGTGACTCCTGATTTAACGTGTTTAGGCAAAGTAATTGGAGGAGGTCTGCCAGTAGGTGCTTATGGGGGTCGCAAAGAGATCATGGAGCTGATTGCTCCCCAAGGTCCGATATACCAAGCAGGTACATTATCAGGTAATCCACTTGCCATGGCAGCAGGTTATCAGACATTACAATTACTTGGAATTCCTGGTGTCTATGAAGAGTTAGAAAGAAAATCAGCTCGACTTGAGGAAGGTTTATTGCGCAATGCCAAAGAAACCGGAATCGCATGCACGATCAATCGCGTAGGTTCGATGCTATGTCCTTTTTTTACAGACCGATCGGTTATCGATTACGAGACAGCAAAAACATCAAATCTCAAGCGATTTGCTGAATATTTTGGACATATGCTTGATTTAGGCGTATATGTTGCTCCTTCACAGTTTGAAGGGATGTTTATTTCTTTAGCACATACAGATGAGGATATTGAATTTACGATTGAGATGCATCGCCGTGCTTTATGTGAATTATGAGAAGACAGCATGAATTCAGTGTGGATTTCAGCGTGCCATCGAGTTGTAGTATTCATTGCATATCGCAGCACTCATGATCATGATTAAGGAAGCATTGCAGGAGGTGAAGTACATGTCACGTAAGCAAGAATGGTGGAGCGTTCCTATGCCACATCGCACATGGAGTTTGGATCAGTTATATGCCTATGAAGAGTTGCATCATGAGCTCCCACTACCTTATCGATACTGGCTTAGACTTCTGCAACAGCAAGGTGTGCGCGTAAGTGGCAATCGCGTCTGGCTGCAACTGTTCCCTGCAGAATCTTCCTCGTTCCTTCCTGAAGTTGGTGAACTTGAAGTGAGCTATGAAGATGAATTTTGTTTAGTGGTGAACAAACCACCGGAGATGTCCGTGCATCCACAGGAGCTTACAGGTACAGGAAGTCTAGCGAACCTCGTCACGTATTATTATATGACGACAAATCAGTTCTGTGCCATTCGACATATTCATCGACTAGACCAAGATACAACAGGAGCCGTGTTGTATGCCAAAAATGAATATGCCCATATCCTATTGGATCAAGCGATGCGCGAGAAACACATCAAGAGATCGTATGTGGCTTTGGTGCAAGGTACAGTAAAGCCAAATGAAGGCACGATAACTCAACCTATCGGTAGAGACCGACATCATGCGTATAAGCGCCGAGTCTCTTCTCACGGGGATGCTGCAACTACACATTATCGTGTCATCGAACGTTGCCGATCAGCTTCTTTGGTGCAATTGGAATTGGATACAGGAAGAACTCATCAGATTCGAGTTCATCTGAGTCATATCGGTCATCCCATTGTAGGAGATTCCTTATATGGAGGCTCAACCGAGTATATGAATCGTCAAGCACTTCACGCAGAGCAACTGAAATTCCAGCATCCGCTAACACTAGAACACATATCGATACATATTGCTTGGCCGATGGATATGCGTAATGCTTGGACAAGTCTTAAACTCCATTAATCTCTAGTCATGCTCACACTTTCTCTCCCATATACTATAGAGATTTATCTTCTAAGTGATGTTGTACTGGGAAAAGGAGGTCATCCATACGTGACTGAAGATTACAATAATAGTTTGAGATTCGATATTTATGAACGTGTGCATGTATCGGAGAATGTAAGAGCAATCCGTGAATTAGATGAAATTGAGCTTGTACCTGTTATGAGCGTATATCTGCATGACGAACAAGTCATGTTGAAAGGGACGTTAAGTCTATTGGGAACTTATACAAGTGATGGAGTGGATCGATTGCAGAAACTTCAACATGCCATTCCAGTAGAGATTACACTTCCCATGAATCGAGTCCATCAAGTAGACCAGATCCAAGTAACCATTGAGAACTTTGATGTAGAGTTGATATCTGCCAGAAGTATGAATGTGACAGGTGTTCTCTTACTTCATGGTATCAGGATAGACTCTTTTTCCGAAGATGGAGTTACTACACAGCATGAACAGCCTACTATGAATGCATCAAGTCCTACAACTGCACAGGAAATTCCAGGAATTGAAGTAGCGAAGATGCCTTTGTTGGGTCATCAAGAAGCTGTTTTAGCCAATGAATCTAGGCATACCAAGGGACCGCGTCCCAAGAAAAATTCACATCAGAAATCGCTACAATACGATGAATTATTGCAAGATGACACTGAATGTGAACCATTAACTGAAGCCCCAGAACAAGCCCCAGAACAAGCCCCAGAACAAGCACCAGAACAAGCACCAGAACAAGCGCCAGAACAAGCACCAGAACAAGCACCAGAACAAGCACCAGAACAAGCTCCTGAAGATGTGTCTATGCAAGCAGCTATGCAAGTACCTATGCGCGCAATTGAACAAGCGTATGCTAAGAGCGAACAACCAACCATGGATCAGGTGAATCCATCTTCAAAAGAAACTCCTTCCCAGAATCATAGGGTAGCACCTCTAGAACTTGTATCAACTCATGAACCAGATTCATCTGAAAAGAAACGATCATCCATGCTCATGAAGAAGGGAGTTTCAATAAAGAACTCTCGAGAATCTTCAACAACAGATGTTGATCTCACCCCATCTTTGGGAAAACCAGATTCCAAAACAAATGATGTACAATGGAAGAAGCTATTTGCTAAAAACGATGTTGTTGCAGATGAGTTTCAAAAGTTGAGAATGTGTATTATCCAAAAAAATGAAACACTAATCGACATCTCACAACGTCATCAAATCAATATCATTGAATTACAGCGACTCAATCGGTTATCGAACACAGATGTCATTGCAGGTCAAGTCATTTATCTTCCTATCGAAATCCGCAGATGAAGATACTTGGGTGTCGTCATGAGTATTTGAAGACGAGAACGTATGATGTTAAGTTGAACGATATCATGTAAGTTCGCAGGATGATCAGGTAGTTGCAACCCGATAGACACATAGACATTGCGAAGTTTGTCTGCGCACACTGCTCGTTAATTCCTTGACCATTGCTCGTTAAATCATTGACTATAGCTCGTTAACTCCTTGACCATAGCCGTTAACACCCTTGACGAAATTCCGTTTGTTCGCTATGATTAATTCAATTATGAGCAATATGAAATGGCCAAAAACATAGATAGGGAAGATCAGTTGAGTAGCACTATAGAGAGTGGAACTGTTACGCTGAGAGGTTCCATAGTTGACTACCGACTGAAGTCGCCCTTGAGTTGTAATTGTGAACGCAATTCTCCTTACCACTTGCTGATTTGTTCAAGTATTGGGATGATTGTAGTTAGCAATTACCGGCAGCAACCGTTATCTGTTTAAGTGTCATGCATGAAATTTATTTTCTGTATGAAATAAAGGTGGTACCGCGGAAGATCACGTCTTTCGTCCTTTGTGACGAAGGGCTTTTTTTGTTTGTATAGACTTCCACGAGCAATCGGTCAGTTTGGAAACACCTGGTCGGTAATGTACGGAATCAGTTAAAGTGTAGGGAAACATGCCACATATATCACTTTACGACGGAGGGTATTTCATGACGGACAATCACCAAAACAATGATCACCACCAAGAACATCCTATGCTAACGACGTACCAACCCAAAGAAATTGAAAGTAAGTGGTATGCGTATTGGATGCACAATGAATATTTCAAAGCAGGTACTCGCCCAGATAAAGAAACGTATACGATCGTCATTCCGCCGCCTAATGTCACGGGCATGCTTCATATTGGACATGCGCTAGATAACACACTACAAGATATCTTGATTCGCACGAAAAGGATGCAAGGTTACGACACATTATGGCTTCCTGGAGCGGATCATGCAGGTATTGCAACGCAGACTCGTGTCGAGCAGAAGTTGAAAGAAGAAGGGATTTCACGCACAGAATTAGGCCGCGACGTGTTCTTACAAAAAGTCTGGGAATGGAAAGAACATTATGCACAAACGATTCGGGATCAGTGGGCGAAGATGGGTTTCTCACTCGACTATTCTCGCGAAAGATTTACACTTGATGAAGGATTATCTCTAGCAGTAAGAGAAGTATTTGTTAGCTTGTATGAGAAAGGTCTGATTTATCGAGGCAACTATATCATTAACTGGGACCCCGCTGCACAAACAGCACTTTCAGATATTGAAGTGGATTATAAAGAAGTTCAAGGTCACTTGTATCATTTAGCCTATTCAACTCTAGATGGCTTGCATACCTTGACTGTAGCTACGACTCGCCCAGAAACCATGCTTGGCGATACGGCTGTAGCTGTACATCCGCAAGATCCGAGATACAAGCATTTGATTGGACAAACGCTGATTCTTCCGATAATTGGTAGGGAAATACCCATTATTGCGGATGAATATGTAGAGCCTGAATTTGGAACTGGAGCTGTGAAGATCACACCTGCGCATGATCCCAATGATTTTCTTGTAGGCAAACGCCATCATTTACCGCAAATCTTAATTATGGACGAATCAGGAACGATGAATGCAGAAGCAGGACCTTATCAAGGAATGGATCGCTTTGTTTGCCGACAACAAATCGTTCAAGATCTGAAGCTCAGTGGTGTGCTTGTGAAAATCGAAGATCATGTTCATCAAGTCGGTCATAGCCAAAGAAGTGGCGCAGTCATCGAACCTTATCTGTCTACACAGTGGTTCGTGAAGATGGAGCCACTAGCTGAAGCTGCAATCCGTGCTCAACAAACCGATCAAGCGGTGCAATTCATTCCTCCGCGATTCGAGCATATTTATTTACAATGGATCGAGAATGTCAGGGATTGGTGTATATCCCGTCAATTGTGGTGGGGGCATCGCATTCCTTCGTGGTATTGTGCAGATTGTAAGGAAATCACTGTGTCACGAGTTGATGCTTTGCAATGTGCTCATTGTCTAAGCACCCGTATCGAACAAGATCCAGACGTGCTAGACACTTGGTTTAGTTCGGCATTATGGCCGTTTTCTACACTAGGTTGGCCAGAGAATACCGAAGACATGAGACGTTTTTATCCTACGCAAGTTCTCGTTACCGGCTATGATATTATTTATTTTTGGGTTGCACGCATGATTTTCAGTGGACTTGAATTTACCAATCAAATGCCTTTCAAAGATGTATTGATCCATGGCCTTGTTCGAGATGCAGAAGGTAGAAAAATGTCGAAATCACTTGGCAATGGCGTTGATCCGTTCGATGTTATCGATCAATATGGAGCAGATGCAATGCGCTTCATGCTCTCAACAAGCAGCACCCCTGGACAGGATCTGCGATTTCGATGGGAGAAAGTAGAACAAGCCCGTAATTTTGCTAATAAAATTTGGAATGCTTCCCGATTTGTATTAATGAATCTAGAAGGATTTACGTATGAAGATATCGTGCTTGCTGGGAAATTACAAACAGCTGACCGTTGGATTTTGCATCGATTACAGGAAACAATCGCTGAAGTCACGCGTCTCATTGACGAGTATGAGTTTGGTGAAACCGGGAGGTTGCTCTATAATTTCATCTGGGATGATTGGTGCGATTGGTATATTGAATGTAGTAAAATAAGTTTGTATGGAGACGATGGGGTCATCAAGAAACAAACACAAGCCGTTCTTGCTTATGTCTGTGACCACATCCAACGACTGATTCATCCATTTATGCCATTCATAAGTGAAGAAATCTGGCAGCAGTTACCTCACCAAGGAGATACCATTACTTTGGCAGCTTGGCCTGTGGTAGACAGTCAATTGCAAGATGTCGATGCTGTGCGTGAGATGGAATTCATCATGGATGTGATTCGCGCTGTGAGAAATATTCGTGCTGAAGTTCATGTGCCCATGGGTAAAAAAATCGAAATGTGTGTGAAACCCACATCTCTAGAAGTAGCGAGAATATTAGAAGACAATATAGAGTACATTCGCCGATTTTGCCATACTTCGCAATTACAGATCGATATGCATCTGCAGGCTCCTGAACAAGCGATTACTGCAGTAGTCACAGGTGCTGAAATCTATTTACCTCTGTCTGGACTTGTCGATATTTCCCAAGAAATTACTAGGATTGAGAAAGAACTGACACAGTTGCATGCTGAAGTAGCACGCATAGAACAAAAGCTCAACAACGCTGGATTTGTCAACAAAGCTCCTGTGAAAGTGATTGATGAAGAAAAAGTAAAATTAGCTGATTATGCCGATAAACGCAATAAAGTAATCGCTCGTCTTTCAGAGCTAAAGGGATGAATTCGATGGACATTCACAAAGAATCGCCGATTTTTTTTGAAACAAGTTCTGAAGCCACAGCTTGGATTATTGACTTAAAGTCATTAGGAATCAAGCCAGGATTAGCTCGTATGCATGCACTGATGGAGATGCTGGATCATCCTGAGCAGAGATTGCGATTTATTCATGTTGCTGGCACAAACGGCAAAGGTTCAACGTGTGCATTTCTTTCCGAAGCCATACACCGATGCGGTTACGATGTGGGCTGTTTCACGTCACCTTATATCGAGACATATGCAGACCGTATTCGATTCAATGGCCAGCCCATCACTGATGCAGCTCTAGTCGACATTTGCAATCGATTGAAGCCATTTGTAGAACAATGTGCTGCTACAGAATTAGGTTCTCCTACGATGTTCGAAGTAACAACTGTTCTCGCTTTGTTGTATTTTGCTAAATATGCTCAACCTGATTTCGTCGTATGGGAAACGGGTCTTGGGGGGAGATTAGATAGTACCAATATCATTCATCCTTTGGTAACAATTATCACGAATATCGGTTATGATCATATGGATATTTTAGGAGATACGTTATCCCAAATTGCTTATGAGAAAGCAGGAATTCTCAAATCAGGGGTGTCGCTGATCACGGCAATTCAAGAAGGCGAAGCCAAACAAGTGGTTACCCAAATGGCTAAAGAAAAAAAAGTAAATATGTATGTTCTAGGCGAGCAATTCGGTTACACACGAACTTCTAATGAGATGAATCAACAACGTTTTGATTTTCGTGGACCCTTTCGTGATTTGAAACAATTATCGATATCTATGAACGGGGAACACCAAGTCTCGAATGCAGCACTTGCCATGATGACGATAGAGATTCTTCGGACATATTATGCACTTTATGTAGACGATGAACACCTGTATCAAGCTTTCTTTCATACGGTATGGCCCGGTAGACTTGAAATGATTTCTTTGGAGTATCCCATCTTACTCGATGGAGCTCATAACCCCGAAGGAGCACAAGCGCTTGCTAAATCCATACGAGAAGACTATATTCATACTCAGGTACATATGATGGTGGGTATGTTGTCGACGAAGAACCATGAAGAATATTTCAAACAAATCCTACCCTGTGTCCATACATTAATCGTAACGGAAGTCGATTTCCCCAAAAGTAGCACAAGTCATCATTTGGCTGAAGTAGCAAACCGCGTAATCCTGGAAATGAATCTCGATGTGACGCTGATCATAGAACCTATCTGGAAACAAGCTGTCCAACGATTACAAGCTCTACAGCATAAGAATGATCTTCTCGTCGTCACGGGTTCTCTTTATTTGGTATCTGATGTTCGGGCATGGTTATTGGACAAAACCTTAACTGACAAAGGCTGGTGAGCGTGGTTTGAACAAAAAAGAGCATGTTCATTTTATTGGTATTAGCGGGTATGGCATGAGTGCTATTGCTAAAGTGATGTTCGAAATGGGATATCACATTACGGGTTCTGATGTAGCGATGCATGAATTATCACACAAGTTACAGAAGAACGGAGTAAAAGTCGATATCGGTCACAAATCCGAGCACATTGATGGAGCTGATCTCGTAGTATATTCTACAGCATTAGCACCTGATAATGTAGAGCTTATCGCAGCCAAAGAGCGCAACATATCGGTGTTGCATCGTTCCCAAATGTTAGCTAGACTAATGAGTCATTATAAAGGCATAGCAGTAGCAGGAGCTCATGGCAAGACGACAACTTCGTCGATGATCGCTTATGTGATGGTTACCTGTCAGCATGACCCTACATTTATCATCGGTGGAGAAGTCATGGATCTAGGAAGCAATGCAAGAGCAGGCAAAGGCCCATATCTCATTGCAGAAGCAGATGAAAGCGACGGTAGTTTCTTACACTATATGCCTTATATTGCTGTCGTGAATAACATCGAAGCAGACCATCTCGAGAATTATCAAGGTAGCTTCGAACAATTACAACAAGCGTATGCACAATTTATGAATCAAGTTACACCAGAGGGAAGATCTGTGGTATGTATAGATGACCCTGTGATTCAATCTTTAATTCCCCACATTCACGGCAACGTTGTTACATATGGAATTGATCATCCGGCTGATGTGAGAGCAGTTAACATTCAATTAGGAGATCGCAAAGTGACGTTCACTGTCCAACATCAGGGTATTGAATTGGGTCTTGTTCACTTGTCAGTTCCGGGTAAGCATAATATTTATAACGCTTTAGCCACGATCGTCACATGTATGGAGATCGGATTAACTTTTGAGCAAGTGGCTACAACAATAGCACATTTCAAAGGAGCCAAAAGAAGGTTTCAAGTGTTAGCTGATGTTGCAGGTCACCTTGTTATTGATGATTATGCACATCATCCGACAGAGATCGAAGCTACGCTACAAGCAGCGAAAGCATCAGGGATGAATATTATTGCAGTTTTTCAACCGCAACGCTACTCACGCACGTTTTATTTATTCGAAGAATTTAGTCGTGCATTTCGTGATGCAGATCAAGTCATCATTACCGATATTTATTCACCAGCAGGTGAGCAGAAGATCGAAGGTGTACATGCTGCAAAACTTGTAGAATCTATCCGTGAACACAGCAACCCACATGTGCTATACGTGCCAACAGGGGAAGAAGCGTTAGCTCTATTAATTGTTTCCATCAAACCGGGGGATCTCGTAATTACGATGGGAGCCGGAGATATCTGGAAAACAGGGGAAGCGTTAGCTGCACATCTACTTCGTCAGTAAGGCATGAAGCAACAAAGAGGACTTCCTTCATGGGAAGTTCTTGTTTGTTGTTCGATCATATATTCCTTGTACAGATCATAAGCTAATGCATCATGAATGTACAAGGAGTGGGCTTTTTTGAACAAAGCAACAATTACTGTTCATATCCAACAGCGGCATCGAGCAAAAACTCTCCCACCCGAACACCAAGAGCCTGTATCGCTTGATTCGATAGAGTCTTTCGTGCAAAAGACGAATCTGTCGCTTACACCAATTCCTATATGGAACGAAACCCACACGCAAGAATCCTCCCATCTCGATGAATGGTCCGCTTGGATGAGTGATCATGCCGAAGTTCATCGCACAGTGCATGTGGCAGATTCTCGTTCCATGAAATTCCCTTGGATTCGAATCATAACTTCAGTTGGAGGCGCTGTGATTACCGGAATACTAATGGGGATATGTATCTTGCAATTAATTCAGTATAAAGAGAGTGCATCACCTCACATCGGAACCGAGCATCGTGTGGCGCAACCTGCTTCTACCCATCCAGTTGATCTCGATCAGAAGTCGTTCATGTTCATTCAATCAGGCGTCTTCACTTCACTCGACAGTGCGAAGCTTGCGCAATCTCAATTACACCAGCTAGGCTTGTCTTCTTATATCGTTCAAGGAGAACAGCAGACGGTATACGTAGGTTTTGCTGTTCATAAATCAGATGCAAGCGAGCTGATTACTCGCTTTCGTGAGAAGAACCTCGACGTGTTTGTCAAGCAAATCGACATTCCTGCATTTTCCTCCCATATGACTCGTGTCGAACAAGGTGAGTCATGGGGAACATTCCTCCAACAAACAGATGTGTTGATTCGTAAGCTGCACGATTACACCTTAGAGCGACTCGCACAAAAAGATGGAGCTAGTATCAATCCATTAGCGGTCACGATGATTGCAGATGAACATCACCGATGGGTGGATCTGATGCAACCGCTTATGCAAGTCTCAAGTGAGTCTATACAGTTCGAATTGCAATCCATGACGGATGCTATGCGGCAATCTGTGACTTCAGTTCAATCGTATCAAGAACAACCAGTGACGAATTTGCTTTGGGAAACCCAGAGTCATGTCATGAAAATGATCTTTTCACAAAAACGATTGCTCGAAATGATTTCTTAGACATATAATGGATAAGATGATATGACGAGGAGGCTATAGCATGAAGAAAAACAATTTCACCTTATTGCTTTTTTTGTTTATTGGTTTGATTGCTGGGTTAATTGGAGGAATACTGATAGAACCTATGACATACCTTTCTTTTCTGACGAAGTCTGTTGAATTAAGTTGGGATCCAAAAGCGGATTTGAAAGTGTTCACTTATGATTTCCATCTGATGATTAGAGTAAATCTCATGAGTTTATTAGGAGTGATCGGAGGATATTTCCTATACCAAAAGGTATAGTCGATTATCACAGAGATACCTACATGGGAGCTACCGTAACAGTTGAATCCGCTATTGGCGAATTGTCACATGAGATTATTGAGTTGAGTCCTTATGTCGTAGAAATGATTGGAATACAGTTAACGCGCTGGAATACGTTATCAGAACATGATTACGTATTAGACTTAGTGTCTCTGTGCTTTCTCATATTTCGGAATTCAGACACGATCCAAGTGATTACAGGTATACATATCGATACCCATACGGTTAAAGGATAATAGTTCTTGATCCAAACCATAAAGAATTGTAAGCTATCTTGGATTACGTACATAGCCATGATGCTGACAATTACAATTATTGAAATATGAAGCCATAGAGGGTTGACAGACTTCCACATGGAGCGAATAATTTCACCTACAGCAATGTGCCACAAAGCTAAGCGAAGGATCCCGCCTGTTATTAATGAAAAAATCGCATATATGTCAAACCGATTAATAAATCCAAAATGCACTAATTTGAGAATATCATAGGTAGGGTAATACTTGGATATCGAAGATTGGACACCAAATATTGAAATGCATCCTGAGATGGCACCGATAAATGTCAAGCTCACAAATAAAATAAGGAAAATCAATACATACAATAACTTTCGATGTGAATTGCGATTTTGTTGGAAGCTAAACATGAATAAAATAATGATTTCGCCAAATAAAGCAGCGCACATGATCATGCCTCGTATCACGGGAGCTAGTCCATATTCGAACAATGGCAGAAGTCTGCTGTAGTCTTTGTATGTCATCGAAGAAATCCCAGCAGATGAACCGGTGAAGGGAAGTAACATCGCAAGGGGTTCACTTGCTCGAGCCACGCATTCGATACCGACATAGATCGCATAACCGATGACGGCATACACACTACTCACGATCGTGAATTTTGAATCATCTTGGAGATAGATGAGAATCGTAAAGTCGTAGATACAAGTGATCGTGATGATGAGCATGAATATCCCATAGAAGACGAATACCCCTGCTGCAACATGCCCAATCCCATTCCCGAATGTACGAAGTAATATGCGTGCAAAAGGGACTCTTTGGTGAAGTTGATGAATGCGCCAAAGCATCGTCACATACAGAAGTCCCATAGGCAAAGTCAGTAACACACATAACCACGCATCTCTACCTGATAGCTCAATCATAGGCGACACGAGTAAGAAATGACCCGTAATGGGCATGGACATCATGCCTAAGAACAACACTTGACGATACGTTATAGCTTGCACGTGCATGACCTCGTCAACTCTCTTCTTCGTTTAGTTCTTCTCTGATATGTGTGTGCGTGTCATGGATGAAGTAGACTTCCATCTGAATTCAGAGATCACCCATGTCAATACAGGAATAGCTATCGTGATCCACACCGTCAGAGGGTAAATGCTCTTCACCCAATACTCATGAAAGCTCAAACTATCTGGAATCATCCATAACACGACTATACTGATCATGAGGAAAATAAACACGTGAATATAGGGTTTTCTCACAACGGGAACTATCGAATGAATCAACTCATTCACTGCAATTTGCCACAACACCAATCGAATTAGGCCTCCTGTCACGACAGTGATAATGCCATAGATGTCAAATCGATTAATAAAACCATAGCTTACTAATTTGAGTACATCATACGTGGGGTAAATTTTGGATACCGAAGATTCAACACCAAATATAGCAAGCGTTCCCATTGTTGCACCTACAGATGTCAAACAAATGAATAGGACGAGCGTTAATAATAGATAAAGCAAATGTTTCATTTGAAGTCGGTTTTTTTGGAGTCTGAACATCAACATGATAATGATTTCTCCGAATAATGCTGTCATGATGAGAATGCCATGCATAATCGGTGCCAAGCCGTTCTCGAGTATAGGTAAGACTCTGCTGTAATCTTTATAAGTTAAGTTGGCGAATCCCGTAGAAGATCCTGTAATAGCAAATAATAGGGCTAATGGTTCGCTTGCTCGAGCCACACATTCAATTCCCACATAGAGGGCATACATCATAACCACATATAAACTACTCACGATCGACAGCGCACTGTAATCTTGCAAATAAATCAGAAGGGTAAAGTCGATGATACAATATAACGTGATGCTAAGCACATACAATCCATAAATCACAAATAGCGATATCGCCATGGATCCAATCCATTTCCCGTAAGTTCGCAGCAAGATTTCTGCTAAATGAGCTCCCTGGTGGAGCTGATGCAAACGCCAGAGCATGGTTACATAGATGAGACCAATCGGTAAAGCCAGTAGCATAGAGAACCAAGCATCATTCCCCGACTGAGAGATCATCGGCGACTCGAGTAATAAATGACCAGTGATGGGCATAGAAACGATTCCTAAGAACAACACTTGACGATAAGATATTGCTTGCAATGTGCTGTCAACTCTCTTCTTCCGTTATTTTCGGACTGAATCTCCTGGTTAATCCCGTATGCGTTAATTCTGATGTTACGCGAACCTCAACTTTCAATTCGCGATAGATGTCATTCCATTCTTGTTTGTGTGCTTTCCAATATTGAGGTTGTTGTCTGGCAACGAGGTCAGCAAACCCCAAAATATTCGCATTCCATTCCTTCTGAACTTGATGAATCGTTGCTTGTAATTCTTCCTCCACTTGCTTGTTGTATGCCTTCTCGATGTGTGTTATATCTTCTGCTGTTAGATCTTGTATCGGTGCATGTGTCTCAATCTTGAATTTCTCATTCAGTTCAATATGAATGCTTGGTAGATTGTATTCTAAGTGCACTACCATCTTGACCCGTGAATGCTCGATCCTTGTAGCCAATTGTACGTCTTCAGGTGAAGATGTCGGTTGATAACTGAATATTTGCCATGTATTTTCCGGCTTCTCGATCAAGCGCTTTACATTTTGGGTATCTTGTTCATTGAGCTTGCCTGCGAACTCGTGATCTTTGAACACAGCGGTTCCTGACAATCTAAGTTCCTTGTTCTTCAGTTCAATAACAGGCAAGTAGTAATCATGAAACGGCGTCTCGACTTCTCTCATGATTTCAAAGAAACGAATCGGGAGGGCATACTGGCCAAGGGTTTGTTCGAATAATAAATTCTGGATCGACATCGCTGGAATCGGAAAAGTCCCACTTGTTGTTTCTAGAAGGTCATTCAGTTTGTCCTCGGTATACACCACACCAAAAGTAATGGGAAACTGAGGATTTCGTTCGAAATATTCTGAAAATATAATCAAATCATGATTGGCAATACTCTCGTGAACGATTAATACTTGGAGATGTTTCCATAACGTTGATTTTTGGTTCAATACCAATAGGTTGTCTAGGAGTTCATAGATTGTGCCTGCTTTCACTTCTACGATTTCATAGGAATAAGCTTTTTCCTCTCCTCCTTTGGTATAAGAAATGTTTTGTGTGTAACCGATATAGGTGTCTTCTTTTTTTTCTATGGCCAGTCCAAAAACAATAGCTCTATTGGAAGTTCTAATTCGAGATTCATTTTCTTTGCATCCAGTGATGCACAATACGTTGAAAAATAGTAGGAGGAGTATGTACATGATCTTGTTCATGCGTGTTCACCACTTTCTCATCAAGATCAATCGATGTAGCTGATGGATAGCCATTTATATGTAACGCATCTACTTTTGTGAGGATTTGAGGTTTGCGATTCAACATCCTTAGGGGAATACGAATGAGGAAATCCCGCCAACCTTTCCAATACACAGGGTAATAAGGAGACATATAATAATATCCGCAGGATTGTATATTAGCCGTATAGATTAAGAAGAAGATGAACAATAATGAGACCCCATACATACCGAACAACTCAGCAATAATCAAATACACAAAACGAAGAAGCGTGTTAACTTGGCTTAGTGCAGGTACGAGATATGCAATGAAACCACTCAGGACTGCAACGATGAGACTACTCTCCGCAACGAAGCCTGCGCGAACCGCAGCTTCACCGAGGACAATACCACCGATCAATGGAATCGTCTGACCGATTGGAGTAGGGATACGCGTTCCGACTTCTTTTAACACTTCAAAGACGATGAGCAGAGCGAACAACTCGAATAGCAATGTGAAGGGCACATCAGATCTTGAAATAATGAAGCTAATAAATAGAGCTGTAGGAATTAATTCTTCTTGAAAACTCATAAATGCAAGATACAGTGCAGGACCCATCGTAGAGAAAACAAAGCCGAAGAAGCGAATAATACGAATGAAGCTGATGTAATACGATCTACTGTAATAGTCTTCTGGCATTTTGAACAAATCAAAGAATAACAATGGCGCCGTGAGAACCGAACTCGACCCATCGACAAATACAGCTACACGTCCTTCTAATAGTTTTGCTGCAACAACATCAGGTCTTTCGGAATTTCCAATCGTTGGAAATAAGTTGAATGAAGAATCTTCAATGCATTCTTCGATATAATTGGATTCAAGAATTTGCGTTAACTGTACTTTTTGCAGTCGTTGTTTGATTTCATTGATTAAGGTATGTGGTGCATAGCCCTCTAGATAAGCGATTGCGACTTTGGTTTTGGTGATGGTGCCCATTTCCATTTCATAGATCGTAAGCGCAGGATGATTAATTTTCCTTCGAAGCAGTGAAGTGTTCACACGTAAGGTTTCCACAAATCCTTCTCTTGGACCACGAATGATCGTTTCGGTGATTGGTTCGGTAATGTTACGCATTTTCCATTCTTGTGTATCAATCACGAACACACTTGCGATGCCCTCTACGAATAGAAGGGTTTGACCTCTCAGTAATTGGTCTACGGCAACTTCGAATAGTACTTCTTCGCTTACAGATACAGTTTGGAGAACATTCGATGAGATGACCTTATGCCACACGCTGATATCAGATGATGTCGTCACCCATTGTTGTAAGGGTTGTATAACATTTTGCTGTATGATTTTTTTGTCTATTAATCCTTCTATGCATACAATCAGTCCATTCAACGCATGCGGGTTTCCGATCATGAGTTCTCGAAATACGATGTCCGAGCTAGTCAAATGCGTTTTCATAAATATTTTATTGTGTTCTAGAACTGAAGTAATCCGTATCTGCGCAAAAGGATTAGGCGGTAAGTTAAACATCTATTCATCACCTCAATACTTATGATTCACTCATTTACAAGAAAATAATCATTTTACTCGTGAACTGATTCATAAAGTCGAATTATATTTCACATCATGATATAATCTAAATTAGAATTACCCTAGATTTACTAAAAATGACAGAAAGAAGAGAAGGCATGGATGTACATGTATGTATGATGAAAGATGTTCCAATCGAGGAAAGACCAAGAGAAAGAATGCTTCAATACGGGTCAAATGCACTTAGTCACGCTGAATTACTTGCTATCTTGTTACGAACAGGTACGTACGCTGAATCTGCGGTTCATCTAGCACAAAGAATTCTTAGAGAGTGCGGTAGTTTACGCCATCTTGTCGAAATGAATGTGCAAGAACTTACTCAAATCAAAGGAATTGGAGTCACCAAAGCACTTCAAATCCTTGCTGGTATAGAACTAGGGCGAAGAATTTCTCGTAGCACATTAGAACAGACGGTTACGGTACGAACACCCGAAGATGCAGCGAAATTAGTAAGGGAAGATCTTCGGTATTTGCAAAAAGAACATTTTGTTGTGTTATTTCTTAACACAAAAAATCACGTTATCGCGCAAGAAACCCTCTCCATAGGTAGTCTTAATGCATCGATTGTACACCCTCGCGAAGTATTCAAAGCAGCCATCAAGCGAAGTAGTGCATCTATTATTTGCATACATAACCACCCTAGTGGAGACCCTACGCCTAGTCCCGAAGATATTCAAATCACGAAGCGATTATCTGAATCAGGTAAAATTATTGGTATTGAGTTACTGGATCATATCGTGATTGCAGACCACAAATTTATTAGTTTGAAGGAACAAGGCCATATGTAATATAATATAAGAAATGCTCGTCCGAGAGTTGAAACATTTAAGGGAGAGACATCTAGGAGGGTGTTATAAATGTTTAATCGTTTCACGAAAAGTCTAGGTATTGATTTGGGAACTGCGAATACGTTGGTATATGTAAAAGGTAAAGGGATCGTAGTCAGAGAACCTTCTGTCGTTGCTATTAATTCAGATACGAACACGATCGAAGCAGTCGGGAATGCAGCGAAAAACATGATTGGTCGCACTCCAGGTAATATTAAAGCCATTCGTCCGATGAAAGATGGAGTTATTGCCGATTTCGAGACAACAGCAACAATGATTCGATATTTCTTGAAACAAGCACAAAAAGAAAGATGGCTTTTTGCTCACCATCCTAATGTTATGGTTTGCGTGCCTTCTGGGATTACTGCAGTAGAGAAAAGAGCAGTCGAAGATGCCACCAAACAAGCAGGTGCCAAAGATACATATACGATCGAAGAACCTTTCGCAGCAGCGATTGGAGCAGATCTGCCTGTTTGGGAACCAACGGGAAGTATGGTCGTTGATATTGGTGGAGGTACAACTGAAGTCGCAGTTATCTCATTAGGAGGTATCGTTACAAGTCGCTCAATCCGTATTGCTGGCGATGAGATGGATGAAGCTATTGCACAATATATCAAGAGGACATATAATTTAATGATTGGAGAAAGAACTTCTGAATTGATCAAAATGAAAATCGGTTCAGCACTTTCTTTGCACCCCGTTGAAGAATCGGAGATTCGCGGACGGGATTTAGTTACAGGTTTACCCAAAACCATTATTGTATCCTCTGAGGAAATTGCTGTTGCATTGGAAGATACGATCTATTCGATTTTAGATGCTGTCAAAGTAACATTAGAAAAGTGCCCCCCCGAGTTAGCAGCCGATATCATGGATCGAGGCATTGTGCTTACAGGTGGCGGAGGGTTACTTCGGAATTTAGATCGATTCATTGCTCAAGAGACAGGAATGCCTGTATTTGTTGCTGAAAACCCTTTGGATTGTGTTGCGATCGGAACAGGAAGAGCACTTGATAATATCCACTTATTTAAATCAAAACCATACACGAATTTCAGATATAAGTGATGATTAAAGTGAGAAGGTGGTTCAATTGATCAAGTTTATGGGAAACATAAGACTCATTATTCTATTGCTGGGTATCATATGTTTCTTTACATTAATGGGGCTAACGATTGGCTACCGTTCTCAATTGACTTTCGCAGAGAAAATTGTTAAAGATAGTGTCTCATGGACTCAAGGTTTGGTCTATAAACCTGCTGCATATGTAGCGGGTTTATTTGAAGAATTGAAGCACTTAGGTATGATATATGAAGAGAACAAAGTGTTAAAAAATGCTTTAGCTCGATATGCTATAGATATCCAAAAGTTAAATGAGCTAGAGGTTCAAAATATAAGTTTCAAAGAAGCATTAAATTTTACGGATCGACAAAAAGAAACATATAATTATGTCTATCACATTGCTGAAGTGGTTTCGACCAATAGTGATCCATATAATGAAACAGTATCGATTAATTTAGGGGAAGTCGATGGCATTCGCACCAATATGGCTGTAGTTGCAGTAGATGGATTAATTGGACGAATCAGTAAGGTATCTAGGTTTTATTCAACCGTGCAGCTGTTAACAGATATTCATGATATTGGAAGTGGTTCGAAAGCAATCGCGGCTACAGTGAAATTTAAAGAAACACAATCTTTTGGGATGATCGAAAACTATGACAAAGAAAATGGCTTGTTAGTGATGAATAAAGTAGATCAAGCAGATCCTTTAGATATAGGTGATATGGTGATTACATCGGGTTTAGGCAAGGTTTTTCCACCTGGAATTGAAATTGGATATGTGATATCGATGGATACAGGCGAATTCGGCATTACGCGACGTGTTTACATCAAGCCCAAAGTGTCTTTATATCATTTGCGAGAAGTATTTGTCATTGAAGTGCCTGAAGTGGGGTCATGATATGTCACGACATTTGCTATGGGTGATTGGATTTATGTTTTTTATCGTACAAGGCACATTGATGGAATGGCTCATACCTATATCGTGGGTGACGGCAGGCATCTATGTTACACCTTTATTCACATTGATATTTGTGTTGTTTATAGGAATATTTGTGCATCGGCATACGGCGCTAATCTATGGAATTGTTTTTGGTTTCTTGCATGATGTCGGATCTTACGGAAATATGCTAGGTGTGTATACGTTTAGTATGGGTGTAACTGGTTATTTAGTTGGACTATTGAATCGGTATAATTCACATATATTTTTTATTAATTTCAGTATGATCGGAATGTCTTTACTGCTATTTGAACTTATCAACTACACGTCAAATCGATTATTTAGAATTATGGATACTCCCCTTATATTTGCATTTACCAACTTCATGTTACCGACCATTTTGTTTAATTTATTTTTTGCTTTACTTTTTTATGTTCCGCTTCGTAAGATCATTGATCGATTACTCAGCACGTCTGCTCGAATAGATGATTAATTTTTGGTTGAAAGCAGGAGTTCAAGAAATGCTAACCGAACTATATAACTTAGGGGGTTCCAAGTGTGAACAACTCAGAACAAAGACCTAAGGTACGTATAAAGGGAGTAAAAGAAGGTTTACATTTTATTTTTGATGACTCTTGCGACTGGCAAACAGTTGTCAAAGAACTTGAACATAAACTTGAGAAAACCCATCACAGTTTTTTGAGTGGACCGATTGTTCACGTATTTGTAAAGCTAGGTAAGAGAGAAATTACAGAAGAAATGAAGCAAGAAATCATTACAATTATTGGCCATCAAGGCAATTTATTAATTCAATCCATTCAATCGGATACACCCTTTCTCCATGATCTTACGAACGCAAAGCCGCATATGATTATTGAGCAAGGCATTATTCGCTCGGGACAAGTTCGCCAGTTCGATAACGATGTCCTATTTCTAGGGGATATCAATCCTGGGGGCTCGATCATTGGATCAGGCAATATTTATATTATGGGTTCATTAAAAGGTCTTGCTCATGCAGGCATGCAAGGTGATGAGACAGCGATCATTGCAGCTTCTTTTTTTTGTCCGACACAACTTCGGATCGCTAATGTGATAAGTCGTCCTCCAGATGAGTGGTCAATGGGCGAGTATTGGATGGAATTTGCTTATGTCAAAGAAGGTAAAATGGAAATTGATCAACTGAATCAACTTCATCGAATTATACGATAATATTTTTTTGAGGAGTGAAAGCTGTGGGAGAAGCAATTGTAGTGACTTCAGGAAAAGGTGGCGTTGGTAAAACAACAACATCAGCCAATTTAGGTACAGCGCTAGCACTTCTAGGTAAAAAAGTTTGTTTGGTGGATACTGATATTGGTTTGAGGAATTTAGATGTGATCATGGGCTTAGAAAACCGGATTATTTATGATATTATTGATGTGATTGAACAAAAATGCAGATTAAATCAAGCTTTAATTAAAGATAAGCGGTTTGATGAACTATATCTTCTTCCAGCGGCACAAACCAGAGATAAAGATTCAGTTCATGAAGATCATGTTCGGGAACTTGTTCTCGAACTGAAGAAAGATTTTGATTTTGTCATCATTGATTGTCCCGCTGGTATTGAACAAGGCTTCAAGAATGCAATTGCAGGAGCGGATCAAGCTATTGTCATAACGACACCTGAACACACAGCTGTTCGTGATGCTGATCGTGTGATTGGACTTCTAGAGAAGAACAATTTACCACAACCCAAACTGATCATCAATCGCATGCGAATGGGTAAAGTCAAAAAAGGCGAAATGCTCGATGTAGAAGATATTTGTTCCGTCTTGTCCGTTGATTTGATTGGAATTGTTCCGGAAGATGAGCATATTATTCGTTATGCCAATTCAGGTGAGCCTATCGTTATCCATCCGCATTTAGATGCCGCTATTGCTTATCGGAATATTGCTAGACGTATTCTCGGAAATGCCATTCCGTTGATGTCCTTAAGTGAAAATAAAGGATTTTTCAAAAAAATGAAAAAGTTTATTGGGATGGGATGATTGCAATTGTTTGCAAAATTCAAAAAAATCGATATTCCTATTATCATCATTCTCTTAATATTCATGCTCATCAGTTCGATGGTCGTATATAGCGCTACACTCGACGATTCTCGAATCATCATCAGCATTCAAAAAAGCATACTGATGTATATTATTGGTTTTTGTGGACTTTTCTTTATGGCTTTTTTTGATTATCGATTACTCCAGAAGATCAGTATATATATATACTTACTTGGATTTGGTCTCATTGTTACAGTGAGTTTATTTGGCACTGTAATTAATGGTGCCCGAGGATGGTTTATCCTTCCGGGAGGATTTAATTTCCAACCAGCTGAGCTTATGAAATTAATCCTGATCATCAGTATAGCTTCGTTGTTACATCGTCGAAAAGGGGAGCGACTTGAAATCGTCGCAGATATTTTTCCGATAACGGCCATTGTTATTCTCCCATTTGTTTTCGTTTTGATTCAACCTGATTTGGGAAATGCAGTGATCTATATATTTATATTGCTAGGTATGCTGTGGATAGGCAACGTTAAATATATGCATGTCGGTATAGGGATTATCATTTTGGTTGTTTCTTTAGCTATATTCCTGTTCATTTTTCAAAAATACCACGTTGGGATAGAACAATTTTTGAGCGATCGAAACTATGGTCATTGGGTTACTCGGATCGATACTTTTTTAGATCCTTCTAATGCCTCCAAAGATGCAAAATTTCAAGTTGAAAATTCTATTCGTGCGATAGGATCAGGTGGATTATTCGGTGAGGGTTACTTGAAAGGGACTTCTGTCCATAGTAATTTCATTCCTTACGCGTATTCAGATTCCATCTTTGTGGTTGTCGGGGAAGAGTTCGGATTTCAAGGTTCTGCTTTCTTACTATTACTTTATTTCATTTTAATATACAGACTCATTTTGATTTCTAGCCAAAGTGAGAGAATCAGTGGTTCGTATATGGTCATTGGCATTGTTTCAATGTTTGTTTTTCAAATTTTCCAAAATGTCGGAATGTCGGTTGGGCTCATGCCACTTACAGGTATTACGTTGCCATTTATTAGTTATGGTGGAACTTCATTGTTGATTAACATGATGTCCATTGGACTTTTAATGAGTATTAAAATCCATCAAGATCCGATTGATGATTAAGCGTGAGAACAACGATGATTCCTATGTTGCGATGTGTTCGCTCATATAAGTATCTTTACTTTCATATGCTTACTGTGTGATCGTTTTGCAGACACAGGAGGATTTGGATGAATGATGACCATGGTGATCGTTTCATGTACAGTACAAGACGATATCAGTTTATATTTGCACTTGCTTTAGGTATAATCATATGGTCCATATTTCATAGTAACCATCCTTGGACAGAACCTATTAAGCAATGGATAACCAAAGGACTTTCTCACTCAGTGGATATTCCTACAGTGGCGATGTGGTACGATCGACGATTCTCAGGATTTCCTGCTATGATTCCGATTTATGATGATTCCAAGTCGCAACCATTATTCCATCAATACCCGATCTATTTTAATAAGCCTGTGAACGGGTTGATTATTCGTGATTTCGACCAAAGTTTGGCGGGTATCATGATTCAACCATATGACAAAGCCCAGCTTTATGCTGTTCGAGATGGACTTGTCTCTTTTGTAGGTATCAAGGAGAATAACGGACTGACCATGGTGATTCGCCACCAGCACGGTTACGAATCGATTTATGCCAACATATCTAATAACCTAGTACAGGTAAGTGATAAGGTAATTTCAGGACAAGGTATAGGATTAGCTCAAGAGAAACCACTTTATTTTGCATTGTATAAAGATGGACATGCAATTGACCCAGTGGCTGTGATAGACTTTGAGTAGTGGCATAAGAACAAAACTTCGCTTTCACCCCTTGATGGCAATCATTGTGGTGATATCAGCGTTTACAGGATGCATATTTGAAGTGAGTACTTTATTTGGCATTGTGTTCATTCACGAATTAGGACACTTGGCTTGTGCGAGATATTTCGGATGGACTGTTACGGAAATTCAATTGCTACCTTTTGGTGGTGTGCTTCATGTAGAACAGCATGACCAAGTTACTTTTTTCGAAGAAATGATGGTTGCTCTTTGTGGCCCTTTACAACATGTATGGATGATTGGTCTCGTCGTTTTGGGCAGGAATTGGGGGATATTTGATGTTGCTTGGTGTGATTTTTTCATCAAAGCCAATTTGTATATTGCAGTATTGAATCTGATTCCCATCATGCCTCTAGATGGAGGGAGAATGGTTCAAGCATTACTAGGGTACGTGATGGGATATTATCATTCGCTTTATTGGAGTGTGATGTCAAGCTTAATGTTCAGTTTCATGATCATGAGCTATGCTACAATCCAAGCATATGCGTATGATTTTCACCTTAACTTGTTTGTCATCGGTATTTTTTTGCTTATCACGAATGTGTTGACTTATCGCCAAATACCTTTATATTTTTTTCGATTTTTGATGAATCGCAGCAAGCGAAGGTTATCGACCGACGCGAAGCGAATATGCTTGATACCGATTACTGTGACCGAAGAAGTTACACTGAAAGACACTTTACAGTTATTCAAAAAAGAACACTATCATCTGGTCTATGTGTTAAAGCCAAACGGTCGAATCGGAGCAGTTCTTCATGAACAAAAGTTAATCGACCAATTTCTAGCTGGAAATCGAATGACTTCGAAAATTTCCGACCTATTTCACGTGAAATAAGGAAGGGTAATAGCTATTGTACTACTTCGATATATAATGATTGGATATAAGAAAGAAATCTATGTGCAATAAAAAAATATTGAATTCATTTTCGTTATTATGGTATGATAGTAAAAGTGTGTGGTAAGCATGCTGTAACCGCTCGAATCGGGTTTAAGTACACTGTGTACGCGATTTCACATTTCGTGCAGAGAGTCACCTACGTTAAGGCGAGTCTGAGACATGAGGAGGTGTAGTAACCATGTATGCAATTATAGCTACAGGTGGCAAACAGTATAAGGTTCAAGCAGGAGACGTTATCCTTATTGAGAAATTAGATGCTCCAGAAGGTGAAGTTGTTCAATTTAGTGACGTTTTAGCGGTTTCTGGTAATCAAGGCTTGATCATAGGTTCACCATATGTTGTAGGTGCTTCTGTATCTGCTAAAGTCGAGAAAAATGGTAAATTAAAAAAGATTACTGTTTTTAAATACAAGCCTAAAAAGAATTATCGTAAGAAACAAGGTCATCGTCAACCGTACACGAGAGTTATCATTGAAACCATCAATCAAGAGGCTGACCAAAGCCCTAAAGCCGCTACTAAAAAAGCAAAAGTCTCTACTGAAAAAGTAGAAGCTTAATAGGTGCACGATGATATTTGTAAAGATCGTAAGGGTTTCTTCAGAGAATTCTCACATTATTGCATTTGAAGTTAAAGGCCATGCGCAGTATGATGTCCATGGCAAAGATATTGTATGTGCTGCAGTTTCCGCAATTACGATTGGAACTGCGAATGCTATTGAGTCTTTGGCTCATGCTATGCTTAAACCTACAGTACAACAAGGCTATTTTGCTCTAAATTCTCAAGAATCCTTGCATCTTCATGAAGAGCAAGTGAAAACGATACAATTATTGCTCGAATCCATGGTTATAATGCTAGAAACGATCCGAGAATCATATGGCGAGTATATCACGATTCAAACTATGTATGGTAAAGGAGGATAACATGATGTTGAAATTAGATCTCCAATTATTTGCTTCAAAAAAAGGAGTAGGTTCTACAAGAAACGGACGAGATAGTCATTCCAAACGTCTAGGACCTAAACGTGCAGATGGACAAAAAGTACGATCAGGAAATATCTTAGTTCGTCAACGCGGAACCAAAATTCACCCAGGTAACAATGTGGGCATCGGTTCAGATGATACATTATTTGCACTTAAAGAAGGTATCGTTAGATTTGAGCGTATGGGACGAGATCGCAAGAAAGTAAGTGTTTATCCTGAATTACAAGCACCAGTTGCAGCCACTTTAGAAGTTTAAAAGAGTTTACCCTGGCGAGCTAAGAGCTTGCTAGGGTTTTTTTCAATTCCATATCATATGTACACGCAATATCTAGTTCATGCCCAAGCACAGATGTTGATGAACGGAGATGTAAAAGATGAATAAAACAAATCGGCACACAATGAATCTCTACATGCTTATTGCAATTTGCTTGGGGATTACTGTTGCAATCATAGCAAACCATTGGTTAGTAAAGGGTATCGCACTGATTGTGATGAGTTGCATCATTATCGTCATGAGTCGATTGCAGTTGAAAACCATGAAGCTACAATATGAAAATTCTGTCGTAGCGTATAAAGATCAACTATATGTGCAAAGTATAAAGTTAGTTGAGCATATTCGGCACGATTGGATGAATCATAACCAAGTGATCATGGGGTACATTCAACTTCAAAAATCAGAGAAGGTTATCCCGTATGTACAAAGCTTGAGCCATACAAATTATCGAGACTCAGCATTATCTAAGTTACGCATACCATCGCTAATCTACTATTTGCTATACTATCGCGTTGAGCATTCCAACATGTCGATTCATGTAGACATCGAAAAAGAACTCGACATCGATCGATTGTCTATAGATAGAGAAATCTTTTCAGAATTCATCCAAGTTGTAGTGGAATCATGGGAATCGCATGCAAATACATGCTTAGAACCAAGTCGACTGCAACTTCATTTCGAGAAAACCCTTCAGGGTTTGAAAGTCGTATGTATATTTCAAGGAACTCTTGAACCATTTACATTAGATCTTGATCGGATATTTAAGTTCATCCAAAGCATAAATCAGCTAATTCAAGTTGAGCAAGTACATGCTCTTCAAGAAATGATTGTGCATATTACATTACCCTATCGTTATGAATGAGGTGCTTTGATGTTTATAGATAAAGCTAAGATATATATTAAAGGCGGTGATGGAGGAGATGGCATCGTCGCTTTTCGCAGGGAAAAGTATGTCCCTCAAGGAGGACCCGCAGGTGGTGATGGGGGAAGAGGTGGAAATGTCATCTTTCGTGTGGATGAAGGGTTAAGAACCCTGATGGACTTTCGATACCAAAAACATTTTAAAGCCGATCCAGGAGAAAAAGGACGTAACAAAAGTAGGATTGGTGGAAATGCAGAAGATATGATTGTACGTGTCCCGCCTGGAACATTAGTTATCGATGATGATACGAAAGAAATCATTGTTGATTTAGTTAAACACGGCCAAGAAGTCATTGTAGCCAAAGGTGGCAAAGGCGGTCGAGGGAATATACGATTCGCTACACCTAGGGTACCCGCTCCTGAGATTGCCGAAAACGGTCAAGAAGGTCAAGCGCGTTGGATTATTTTGGAGCTCAAAGTTATGGCAGACGTGGGACTAGTTGGTTTTCCAAGTGTAGGTAAATCCACATTGCTTTCAGTCGTCTCTGCAGCAACACCTAAAATCGCAGCCTATCCGTTTACGACACTTTCGCCTAATTTAGGAGTAGTTGATCTTGGTGAAGGAAGTAGTTTTGTCATTGCGGACTTACCTGGTTTGATTGAAGGTGCGCATCAAGGAACGGGTCTTGGACATGAGTTTTTGCGTCATATTGAGCGGACAAGAATCATCGTTCATGTAATTGACATGTCAGCGGAAGATGGGCGCGATCCATATGAAGATTATGTGAATATTAATAATGAGCTCAAACTATACAGTGAAGTACTTGAGCGTCAAACTCAAATTGTAGTAGCCAACAAGATGGATATGCCTGATGCATACCAAAATAGGATTGAATTCCAAAAACATCTCATCCAAGACCATAATCCGACGAAAATATATGAAATCTCTGCAATGACTCGACAAGGCATCAAAGAATTATTGTATGCCATTAAAGAATCGCTAGATACAATTCCGGATACACCGATGGTTGATGAACTTGAAAATATGCAATCGCGTAAAGTATATCGCTGGGAAAAACGAGAGCAATCAGATTTCACGATTACTCAAGAGAATGAAGTGTTTATCATTGAGAGCCCATCCATCGATCAACTCATCAAAAGAACTAATTTCAGTACACAAGATGCTATAGATCGATTTGCTAGAATTTTGAGGAAAAAGGGCATTGATGAGGAGCTTCGGAGTCGCGGTGCTGTGAATGGACAAACAATACGAATTGGTGATTTTGAATTTGAATTCTTAGAAAAAGAATGATTGACAACCTATAGGTACATCTCGTAAACAAGCTTATGCTGTATTGATTGTTGATGCTCATTCCTATATAATGTCCACTATAGGTATACAAGAGTACTCCTGGAGAGGACGAAATTCAAATTGACTGATGACAGAGACCTGAGCATTTCAATGAGTGCAACAACTGATTCGCGATATTATGTTGTGCGAGAAGACGTACTGCCAGAAGCCATGTTAAAAACTCTACAAGTGAAGGAACTTCTTATTCGTGGTGAAGTATCAACGATTCATGATGCAGTAGAACAAGTGGGTTTGAGTCGAAGTGCTTTCTATAAATATAAAGATGGCATACACCCCTACACAAAACGAGATACAGATCGGTTCATTACGCTTTCTATGCAATTGCAACATCGCGCAGGTATTCTTTCTAAAGTGCTTTCCACATTAGCAAGTTATGATGGCAACGTGCTGACAATTCATCAGACGATACCGATTCAAGGTAAAGCGCATGTGGTTATTTCTTTAGAAATCTCGATGTTGCACGTCAATCAAAATCGTCTTGTGGATTTCATACTTCAAATTGAAGGAGTTAGTCGCGTAGTGATCATAGGTCAAAGTGAGACGTAATCGATCCTCGTGAGTCGTAAATACCCATGATAAGGGGGAGGAATTTCAAATGAAACCAATTAAAATAGGGCTACTCGGATTAGGTACGGTTGGTTCTGGTGTTGTTCAAATTCTGGAGAATCATCAAGAGGACTTGTTTCGACAAACGGGTTCCTTGATTGAAATTGTGAAGGTACTTGTAAAAGACAAACATAAAATAAGAACTGTTTCGATATCACCTCAGATCTTAACAGAATCCGTTATGGAAATCATCGAACATCCGGAAATTGATATTATTGTAGAAGTCATGGGTGGAGTAGAAGAAACGAAACCATATATCTTAGACGCATTAGAAAATGGAAAACATATCGTAACAGCAAATAAAGATTTAATGGCGTTGCATGGTCCGCAAATCCTTGCAAAAGCAAAAGAAAAAGGCTGCGATGTTTTTTATGAAGCTAGTGTTGCTGGAGGTATTCCGATTATCCGCACACTGATTGAAGGATTTTCTTCAGATCGCATTACCAAGATCATGGGCATTGTAAATGGAACAACCAATTTCATTTTGACGAAAATGAGTCAAGAAGGCACTTCTTATGATGACGCTTTAGCAGAAGCACAAAAGCTCGGTTATGCAGAAACAGATCCTACTTCAGATGTAGAAGGGCTAGATGCAGCGCGCAAAATGACGATTCTGGCTACACTTGGTTTTCATGCAGAAATATCTTTACATGATGTGGTTTCTGCAGGTATCACGCAAGTCAGTAAGCAAGATATTGCATACGGGAAAAAACTCGGCTATGAATTGAAACTTCTTGGAATTGCAGAACGCAACGATGATTTCATCTCAGTAAGTGTTCAGCCAACTATGGTGAAAAACACACATCCGCTGGCTTCAGTTAATGGCGTATATAATGCTGTATATGTATATGGGGAAGCCGTAGGAGAGACCATGTTCTACGGACCAGGTGCAGGTGCTTTACCCACAGCAACATCAGTAGTTGCTGATTTAGTAGCTGTTATCAGAAATATGAACTTAGGTGTGAATGGACAGCAGGTATTCACATCTTTCAAAGAAAAAAAGTTAAAAACAGATGATCAAATACATGCGAAGAATTTCATTATTTTGAGTGTCGAAGATAAAACAGGTGTATTAGCACGAATTACACAAGTATTTGCAGAACATGAGGTAAGTCTCGAATCAGTATTTCAACACCCAAATGCAGTAAATCCGTATGCAGAAATCATCATCATCACGCATAACGCTAACCAAGCAAGTATGAAGAGAGTATTGAAAGATTTCGAGAACATACCTGTGATTCGTGAGATCAAGAACGTGTATCGTGTCGAAGGTTAATTCAAGGTAATGGCAATGTAAACTCAATTGTGCTAGAGAAGCTACAGTGAAGTTGGAGGGAAATGGAGTCTGTGGATACAAGAAAAGTTAGAGTTAAAGTACCTGCAAGTACAGCGAATTTAGGACCTGGTTTTGATTGTTTGGGCATGGCTCTCCAATTACATGCTTGGATCGAGATTGGACTAGCACAAGAGACACGTATTCAACTATGGGGCCATCACATGAAAGATGTGCCAACGGATAAATCTAATTTAATATATGAAGTTGCTCAGCTGTTGTTCCAAGAAGCAGGAATATCTCATCCTGAGCTAGAAATATCCATGTACAGTGAAATTCCGTTAACACGAGGTTTAGGAAGTAGTGCATCAGCAATTATTGGAGCATTGATGGGTGCTAATGCGTTAATCAATCATCCATTTTCCACAGATGAAATTTTTCAAATCGCTTGTAAATTAGAAAATCATCCGGATAATGTGAGTGCAAGCTTATTTGGTGGAATCGTAGTTTCATTTTGGGATGGCGTTCAAGCCAAATATATTCGTATAGAACCTGACGCACGCTTAGAGGTCCTCATGGCAATCCCTTCATTTCAGTTATTAACAGAGAAAGCTCGAGATGTTATACCGAAGAAAGTTCCGCTTCGAGATGCTGTTTTTAACATCGGACATTCATCTTTACTTGTAGCTGCCTTATGCACGGGTCGCTTGGATTTGATTCAGTACGCAATGAAAGATACGATTCATCAACCCTATCGAGCTACACTTATCCCGGGTATGGATAAAATTTTAGAAAAAGCTATAGATTTCGGAGCTTTAGGGGTTTCTTTGAGTGGAGCAGGTCCATCGATGATTGCTTTAGTTGAACGCTCGAGTCCGCATAAAGCTGCACTCGAATCATTTCTTCAAGAAACATTTCGTCAAGAAAACATAGACACTCAGATGCTATGGTTACAACCAAGCGCTGAAGGCGTCCGTGTAGATATTGTGAATGAACATGATGTTGACTTCATCTCATACATGGAAGGGAAGGTTTTGATATGAAACGTGTGGGGTTGTTAGGACCCGGAACCTTCTCTGAGGAATCAGCTCAATATTTTTTGGGTCATGAGGAGTTCACATACATATCTTACAAACTCATTTCAGACGTATTTGATGCGACAATCAGCCAAGAAGTTGATTATGGTGTGATTCCTGTTGAAAACACAATGGAAGGTTCAGTTAGTGTGCATGTCGATTTACTTGTGAATCAAGTCGAATTGATGATCAAAGCAGAATGGGTATATCCGATCGATATGCATCTCATTGGATTTCGTGAGATTATGCTTCCTGAGCTTGATAATCCGTATGCGCATATCAAAAAACTGTATTCCCATCATGTAGTTCCTGCACAGTGCAGTCAATTCATGAAAACGTATTTACAACATGCTGAATTTGAACAAGTAAGTCACACATCAGAAGCTGTAAGATATGTAGCTTCGCTCAATGACACACAATGCGCAGCAATCGCCAGTAAAGGTGCAGCTAAACTCCATGGTATGGATATTTTAGCTGAAGATATTCAGAATCATAAAGATAATTTGACGCGATTTGTCATGATTGGAGTTCAAGATCCACAACTCAAATCAGCGCATATCATCAAAACAACGATCATCGTGCTTTTACCCGAAGATTACCCAGGCGCACTTCATCAAATGCTATCTGTATTTGCATGGCGGAAAATAAATCTTTCCAAAATTGAATCTAGACCGACGAAAAAGAAACTTGGCAATTACTATTTTTACATAGATCTAGAGGGATCGTTGGCATCTGTTTTACTTCAGGCAGCTATTCAAGAAATAGAAGCATTGGGTTGTCAAGTGAGGGTTTTAGGTAGTTATCCGAGTTATCAATATAGTTCGTCATAATCATTATGGAGGTGTAGGGGAAAGATGGCACAATGGATATATTTGAATGGAGATTATGTTAGTAAGGAAAATGCGAAGGTTTCCGTATATGACCATGGTTTTCTATACGGTGATGGGATTTTTGAAGGTATTCGTATTTATCAAGGAAATATTTTCAAATGTAAGGAGCATTTGCACCGATTATATGATTCGGCGAAATCAATTATGCTTGAGATTCCTTTGACTTTTGATGAAATGAATCAAGTTTTGATCGAAACTGTCCGACGAAATGAATTGCAAAACGGATACATTCGTTTAGTCGTATCACGAGGCCCTGGTGATTTAGGATTAGACCCTAGACGTTCGCCTAAAGCAAATGTGATTGTGATTGTCGAGCAATTATCGATATATTCGGAAGAAGCGTATACAAATGGCCTTCGAACAGTTTCAGTATCGACACGACGGAATATCCCAGATGCATTAAATCCTAAAATTAAATCGCTGAACTATTTAAACAACATTCTTGTTAAGATTCAAGCGAATCTTGCTGGAGTGGGGGAAGCGATTATGCTGAACTCACAGGGATATGTAGCGGAAGGTTCTTCTGACAATATATTTATTGTGAAGAAAGGAATCGTGTATACGCCACCATGTTATTGTGGAGCATTAGAAGGGATTACTCGCTCGGCGATCATCGAGATTTGTGAGAAAGTCGGCTATACATTAAAAGAAGAACCCTTTACACTTCATGATGTCTATGTCGCAGATGAAGTCTTTTTTACAGGAACGGCTGCTGAAGTGATTGCAGTAAGAGAAGTTGATGGGCGAACGATTGGAGAAGGTAAAGCAGGTCGCATTACTACAGATCTACTTAAAGAATTCAGAAGCATTGTCCATGTCGATGGTGTGAAAGTATATGAAAGACTTTGAAAAATCTAGTCTGGATTGGCTCAAAAGGGTTTCTCTTTTGAGTCAATTCTTTTTTATTTGAACTGTGGAGGTCAATTGCCCAACGGATGCATATGATATATCATAGTGCATGATGTGGGGAGGCATTCGAAATGAAAATTTACTTAGTGAAACAAGGCGATACATGTGAAGGGATTGCAAATAAACACAGCATCGATGTCAAAAAACTAAGGGAAATGAATCCGCAAATCAAGGATTCAGAACAGATTCCAGTGGGTACAAAAATCATTCTCGCGAAAACAACGAAAATGTGCATATCATCTTCAACAGATGGATTACACAAGTATATCGTTCAGCAAGGAGATACACTGTGGAAACTTAGTAAAAACTGGGGAGTTACGCTTCAATCCTTGATTGAATTAAATCAACATGTCAAAAACCCAAATGTGCTCCTGACAAATGAAATCATTTATACCCCTTCAATCACACAGGGGACTGAACCACAAAACAATATTGAAAATCTTCCATCATCCACACACCAAGGGACATCAATAAGTGAACTAGGAAGTGGGTTATCAGGTTCATCGGTTCCAACCGTATCTTCGTATTCAACTGAAGTGCCAAATTCATCGCATGGCGTACACGCAAGTCAAGCAGATATCAATTTAACTATGGCACAGGGTAAGCATCAAGCTATGGAATATCCGTATGGCTGCGATAACTTGAGTATAAGTGAAAGTGATACTCCGATGCCCTATATGATGGCATCTCCGATGCCCTACATGATGGGAGCTCCGATGCCCTATATGATGGCATCTCCGATGCCCTACATGATGGCAGCTCCGATGCCTAGTATGATGGCAGCTCCGATGCCCTATATGATGGAAACTCCGATGAGTACCTCACCATCCTTATGTACCTGCACCCTGCAATCGTATTCGACGGATATAAGTTCAAATAGTTATGTGGGGCTATCATCTGAATTAGAAGAGAAAGTAAGTGATGGTGAGAGCCACCACCCCGTTGATCTTCATATTCCATACACGAGTTGTGAACGATTATATGCTATGGATCTCAAAGAAACAATGGGAAATCCACAAATCGAATCACAACAAGTAGCAGAAGTCGCTAATGCAATGCTTCCCTCTGTAACAACAAACGAAATTCCATATCCGAGCGAGTATGTGACGCCTGCTTTACCTAAGTTAGACTGTACACATCAACCTGGTGTAGAACAATTAGATAAGGAAGATTCGTTACGACCACTTAAGGATTTCCAATCGATACACATTAAAGAAGTCAAAATAAAAGAAAATAATGATAACAGAACTAAAAATAAAAAAAAATCAAAAATGAATGAAACACGTCACATCTCATTCCCTAAAAAACAATCCAAAATTTCAAAGTATTCTCAAAGAAATGCAATGCCTTGGATTAGTAGTTAAAAATACAAAAAACCAATGAAGTCATCATCAGACTTGATTGGTTTTTTATATCACACATATAGAAAATGAAATTTTATATAAATGCACCATGAGTAAAGAAAATAATCGTAGTTAGAATGGTTTTCATTTTCCATTTGTTTTTTAGTAATTCGCGTCCACGATGAAGTCTAGTTTTTATAGTTGTGACAGGTAAGTTCAAAAGCTGACTGATTTCTTGCAGAGTTAATTCATCTAAGTAATAAAGTCGAATAATTGTTTTGTACTTATCAGACAATTTATCTAAAGTTTTGTGAATTTGTTCTTTCGTTTCAGATTGCAAGGCAAGGAATTCAGGGGAGTTTTCTGTGGTTGGGATTTTGTGATAATACGTATTCCCATCTTCATGTTCGAATAATTCAGCGTCCAAAGAATGAGTAGGTCTTTTTTTACGCAATAAATCGATACACGCATTTCTACAGATACGATACACCCATGTAGAAAACTTTTGACTTTCATCATAATGGTTCAAATTCAAATATACACGGATAAACGTTTCTTGAACGATATCCTCAGTATCTAGTTTATTAAGAAGCATACGAAATCCCAATTTTTGAATCTTACTTCGATAAAGTTCAACTAACTCTACAAAAGCCCCTCGATCACCTGTTCGTGAAAGTTCGATAAGGCGAAGTTCTGCAACATTCACTGTGAATAACACCTACTTTCTGAATTAACGTCTTACATCCATTTCTTATATGTATAACATATATCATTTCCAAGTAAACAGTCAAATTTTACTCATGAAATGACAAGGTGAACAATCACGCAAACCCTATCATTTTTTTAAATATCTGTTATAATATAAATACATATGTTCGCTTTTGTGTTAGGAGAGAAATGTTTTGCGAATTCTAGGGATCGACCCAGGCATATCGATTATTGGTTTTGGCTTTATCGAAAAAACAGGTAGTAAGCTTATTCCTGTGCAATATGGCTCTATACATACTGAAGCAAGTTCGGAAATGGCGATGAGACTTAAAGAAGTGTACGATTCTATCATAGCACTTATTGATAAATATAAACCGGACGAACTAGCCATTGAACAGATTTTTTTCAATCGAAATGTAACGAATGCATTGAGCGTGAGTCAAGCAAGGGGAGTTATGATACTTGCTGCTGTTCAATCAGGAATACCCGTATCCGAATATACACCGTTACAAGTGAAGCAGGCTGTTGTTGGATATGGCAAAGCTGAGAAGCATCAAGTGCAACAGATGGTGAAGATTTTATTGAATTTATCTGTAATTCCTAAACCCGATGACGTAGCAGATGCTTTAGCTGTGGCTATTTGTCATGCTAATTCCTCAACACTTAAGTCTATCTTAAAAGAGGTGAAAAGATGATCGACTATTTGAAAGGTACAATCACAAATATAGAAACCGAATATGTGGTGATGGAGATAAGCGGAATCGGTTATCGCGTGTTCTGTCCGCAACCCATAATGTTAGCTCAATACGAGCAAGAAAACATTCAATTACATATTCATGATTATATTCGCGAAGATGCTCATGTATTATATGGTTTTTTGAGCAAAGAAGAACGAGCTTTATTCAAAATGTTACTTGAGGTATCTGGGGTAGGGCCCAAAGTTGCTTTGGGAGTTATAGCAGGAGGCTCCCCTCAAACCGTTAAGATGGCAATCGTTCAAGAAAACTTATTCTATCTTATGAAATTACCGGGTATAGGCAAGAAAACAGCACAACGCATCGTACTTGATTTGAAAGATAAGCTCGGACCACTGTTATCTATACAAGAGAATCACAAATCAGATTCTTCTGATGTGAAAGCTAACAACGTTCAGCATAATTCCACATGGATTGACGCGAAAGAAGCATTGATGAATTGGGGCTACTCGGAAGCTGAATTGCAAAAAACATGGATACAAATGAAAGATCATTGCAAAGAAAGTGATCCCGTTGATGTCTGGATGAAAAACGCACTGCAAATCCTTAATAAATCATAGGAATATATCCATATACACAGGAGGTTAGCTTTCATGGATGAACGGATTATCTCAGCTAATTTGATGATGGATGACGATCTCGTTGAGTTCAGTCTTCGACCTCGTTATTTAGCTGAATACATTGGACAAAATTCAGTGAAAGAGAACCTTAAAATATACATAGAGGCTGCTAAACAAAGAAAAGAAGCGCTTGATCATGTGTTGTTATATGGGCCTCCAGGTCTTGGCAAAACAACATTATCCAATATTATTGCGAATGAGTTAGGTGTTTCGATTCGAACCACTTCTGGCCCGGCTATAGAACGTCCCGGTGATTTAGCTGCGATTCTAACGAATTTGCAAGAAGGGGATGTCTTATTTATCGATGAGATTCATCGCCTTCATCGTACCGTAGAAGAAGTGTTGTATCCGGCTATGGAAGATTTCGCTTTAGATTTCATCATAGGCAAAGGGCCTAGCGCTCGGTCTGTACGATTAGATTTACCGCATTTTACGCTTATTGGAGCTACAACTAGAGTAGGGTTACTATCTTCACCGCTTAGAGATAGATTTGGAGTCATTAGTCGCTTAGAATATTATACGACAGACGAATTAACTTACATCGTTAACCGAACTGCTGATATTTTTCAAGTTCACATTGTTGGTGAAGCTGCAAGAGAAATTGGTTTACGTTCAAGAGGAACACCTCGAATCGCCAATCGCTTATTAAAACGAGTGCGAGATTTTGCTCAAGTGAAAAGTGATGGCATGATTACTTTAGACACAGCCCAGTTGGCTTTGCGTATGATTCAAGTGGATGATTTAGGTCTTGATTTAGTTGATCACAAAGTGATCCAAGCCATCATTCATAGTTTCCGCGGAGGACCAGTAGGATTAGATACAATCGCTGCTATTATTGGTGAAGAAAGTCAAACAATCGAAGAAGTGTATGAACCTTATTTATTGCAAATCGGATTTTTACAACGGACACCGAGAGGTCGAGTCGTGACGCATCTGGCTTATCAGCATTTAGGGATACCCATTCCCGATAAATAGAAGAAATGAAAGGATGCATAGATCCCATGGCAAACGATTTGATTTACATGCGCAGGTTACTGATTGTTTTCATCGTAGGTTGTGTGACGTCTATTTGTTTATTTACATGGAATACACCTATATATGCGAATTTGCCTAAGTTAGAGCAAATTAGAGTTGCGTTATTCATGAAACATGCCAGATTTAACACCCCCCCATCTGTGGTCACATTATCAGGTTTAGGAGGTATTGATGTTGGTTTCAATTCAAGTTCAGATCGACAAATATGGCTTTCTTACGCATCTAATTCTTCGATTAGAGTTTCTAGTCAGCTATACAGTATCATCTTGTTACAAACTTCAGATTTTGCAGTTGCCAAATCATTACATAACAAAGTTGCGCTTGTGGGCTATACTTCTACGATTCGTAAATCTGTCGGTCAAGCGAATCCGATATATCAAGTCATTGTTGGACATTACCCTACTTTAGCAGAAGTGACTAGTGAAAGACTTCAATTACTGAACCAGCAACAAATCGCTTCGGTAGTGAGTTTGGGTAATACCCAATTGGCGGGTCCTCTTTACTGGCGAATCGGAAGTTATCTTTCCGAACAGGAAGCTAAAAACCAAGCCAATATCTTATCAACAGCAGGCATCTACGCGAATATTGTTTTGCAAGAGAACAATGAGTTCAAGTTAACCTATCAATTATGGATAGGCAATCAAACCACAGAAGTTGAATTAGAGAAATTGCAACAACAAGTTTCGGCAAGCTATCAAGGTTTAACCTTCACACGAGCAAATGTGGATTCACCTTATGTAATCGTAAGCTCAGACGTATCACTTAGCGCGGATGGCAATTCCGCAATGACGCATCTAGTTTTAGGAACCAAAAACCAAAAAACGAACTTCTACTCCAAACTTCCTGGTATCACAATCAAAGAGAAATCAGGCCGATCGTACCGAGGTTCGATAGAGGTAAGTTCATATAATGGGCATTTAGCTGTCATTAATGTGTTGCCACTCGAACATTACTTATACGCGGTTGTCGGTTCAGAACTTTCAATGAACTTTCCCATTGAAGCACTTAAAGCACAAGCTGTTGCAGCAAGAACTTATGCAATCGCACAAGGAAATAAATATCAAATCGCACACATCAGTGATACCACTTTAGATCAAGCCTATTATGGCATACAAAGAGAATTCAATGCTGCAACAAAAGCTGTTGATGAAACAAAAGGAGAAGTCATTTCATATCAAAATCGTTTGATCACTCCTTTCTACTCGTCTAACGCAGGTGGTCGTACTGCAGACCCTCTTGAAGTATGGGGAAATCCGGTACCTTACCTTCGTAGTGTACCTAGCCCTGATGATGGTGCAGCTATCGGCACATTCGTATGGTATAATGTGCGATTAACTGATGGGAGAGAAGGTTTCGTTCATTCAGATTATCTAGTGAATACCGGAGAATTTAACGAGAATGGGATTCCTTACTATGCTTCTAACGGCATGCGTGTTAATGTTCGACTTGCTCCTTATGTAGACAACGTCAACAATCCTGCGATATATCAATTGAATACGAACGATCGCGTGTTAATGATAGGTGAAAATTCTGAGTCTAATTCTTATTCTTGGCAGAGAGGGCCCTATAGCGAAACGTATATTATCGAAAGACTGGCAACCTTAGGTATATACCTAAAATCTCCAATTGAATCACTTGAAGTAAGTAAACGCGGTATTTCTGGACGTGTGATGGAAATGAAAGTAAATGGCCAATTCATCAATACACCTTACCCCGATGCATTTCGGACATTATGGGGGGGGTTGCCGAGCACCAGGTTTGATATCAAGGAACTCAAAGCGTATAATAAACAAAGCGATGAACAAGTGTATGTGTTAAGTGCGAATTCAAAACAGCCCCAAATGATGAAGACATCGCAACTCTCAGTTCTTCAAGGTAAGAGAATCATTTTTTATGCGGATTATGTTCAAAGAAACAGTGCTTCAAGCACAGTGTCCGAAGATCAAAAGCAATTCGTGTTTCAAGGAAACGGAAATGGACACGGACTCGGGATGTCTCAGTGGGGAGCCAAAGGATTTGCAGAACTTGGTTATGATTACAAAGCGATCTTGAAATCGTATTATTTTGATATAGATATCGTTAGGAATGATTGAACATGGACGTAAATGATTTTGATTATGAGTTACCTGATGCATTGATCGCGCAGACACCGCTTCAACAGCGTACAGCATCAAAAATGTTGACGATGAATAAGAAGACAGGGCAACTGTCCCATCAGTTATTCGAAGACTTAATCCATCACTTAGAACCGGGTGACTTGCTGATTGGTAATGATTCGAGAGTTATTCCAGCAAGACTCATTGGTTCAAAAAAAGATACAAAAGCAAAAGTAGAAATCTTATTGTTACATCAAGTCAGCCACGATTGTTGGGAAGCGCTCGTTCGTCCTGCAAAGCGTTTAAAAGTGGGTTCAATCATTGAATTTGGCATGCTGAATGAGCACTCTTTACCAATGTTGAGTGCTGTAATTCTCGAAGAAAAAGCAATGGGTCTGAGAGTTCTAAAATTCGACTACACAGGAATATTCCTAGAAATACTCGAACTTCTAGGAACGATGCCTTTGCCTCCTTACATCCGCGAACGATTAACGGACCAAGAGCGATATCAGACAGTATTCTCTAAACATCCGGGTTCTGTGGCTGCGCCTACAGCGGGGTTGCATTTTAATGAAGCATATCTAGACCTCCTTCGCAACAAAGGCATCCAGATCGCTTTCGTTACCTTACATGTAGGTTTAGGTACATTTAGACCTGTTTCTGTAGAACGAATCGAAGACCATGATATGCATGCAGAGTATTATGAAGTATCTGCTGAAGTTATACATTTGATCCAGTCGACTCGTGCAATGGGAAAAAGAGTCATCGCCATTGGTACCACAGCTGCACGAACGTTAGAAACCATTGCCTTTGAAATCAAGGGGGATAAAGATAATTCTGTAAGCGATCCATTGAATAGCCAAAACATTCACGGGTGGACACGAATTTTCATATATCCTGGATATCAATTCCAAGTTGTGGATGCGATTATTACGAACTTCCATCTACCCAGATCCACCTTATTGATGATGTTAAGTGCATTGGCAGGCAGAGAACATCTATTGGACGCTTATCAAGAAGCAGTAAGTCATAACTATCGGTTCTTTAGTTTTGGTGATGCAATGTTTATCTATTAGAAGGAAGTGAAACATGTGCCAGCATTAACATATGAACATATCAAATCCTGTAAACAATCTGGAGCAAGATTAGGGCGAATCCATACACCACACGGTGTTATCGAAACACCTGCATTTATGCCTGTTGGAACTCAAGCGACAGTGAAAACAATGAGTCCAGACGAATTGAAACAAATGGACGCTCAAGTGATTCTGAGTAACACCTATCATTTATTTCTACGACCTGGACACAAAATCATTCAAGCTGCTGGTGGTTTGCATTCATTCATGAATTGGGATCGACCGATTCTAACAGATAGTGGAGGATTTCAAGTATTCAGTCTTAGCAATATCCGAAAAATCACTGAAGAAGGGGTTCAATTCAAATCACATCTTAATGGTGATCAATTATTTATTACACCTGAACTAGCCATAGACATACAAAATGCATTAGGATCAGATATCGCTATGGTTTTTGATGAATGCCCTGCACATCCGGCTGAATACGATTATTTGAAACGTTCGCTAGAGCGAACATCAAGATGGGCGCAGAGGTGTCTTCTTCGCCACGCGAAACCAGAATCACAGGCTCTTTTTGCTATCGTTCAAGGAGGCATGTACGAAGATTTACGAAAACAAAGCATACAAGAGTTGACTGAAATGGATTTTTCGGGTTATGCTATTGGGGGATTGAGTGTGGGGGAATCAAAATCAATCATGTACGAAGTGTTGGACTATACAACACCGCTGTTACCCGCAAACAAACCTCGTTATTTGATGGGGGTTGGTTCACCAGATGCTTTGATTGAAGGTTCCATTCGAGGTGTAGATATGTTTGATTGTGTCTTACCTACACGTATAGCACGTAATGGAACATGCATGACAAGTACAGGCAGAGTCGTGATTCGAAACGCGAAGTATGCCGAAGACTATGGTCCACTTGATTCGAATTGCTCATGTTGGACATGTACAAGTTACAGCAGAGCATATATTCGTCATTTGATCAAAGCTGATGAAACGCTGGGGATTCGATTAACTACATATCACAACCTCCATTTTTTACTCGATCTGATGAAAAACGTAAGAAATGCGATTCAAGAAGATCGTTTGCTTGATTTTCGAAACGAATTTTTTAGCAAATATGGTCTTCATGAAAATGAAAAAGGATTCTAGAAAGGAGAAATCGTATGTTTGAAATTGCAGAAGCAAGTTCTGGCAGCAACCCGATTATCAGCTTCATTCCTATTATTTTGGTGTTTGTTGTACTGTATTTCTTTTTGATTCGACCGCAAAACAAAAAACAAAAGACTAGAAATCTGATGTTAGGCTCCTTGAGAAAAGGAGATAAGGTTGTGACCATTGGAGGTCTTCATGGTACAATCATGGAAATCATGGAGGATATCATTATCCTTCGTGTCAGTGATTCAACAAAACTCACGTTTGATCGCTCAGCCATTAATTCCATATCTCAAGCTTCGTCTGCTGTAGAAGAAAAGTAAGTCCAGAACAAGAATAATCAACAAATGAACAAGTCACTTATGCTTTGTAATGTAGTTTCATTACACAGCGTAGGTGACTTGTTCGTTCTTCAGTAAATGGATCTCAGGACTTGATTGTATTATCATTGATTAATGGAGCAAAATGAAAGTTGGTTAAGCGCATGCCTGCGTATGCGGAGCTCGCTCCAAGAATTACGCCACTACACATATCGATGAACCAATGAATACCGAGATAAAAAATAGAGAAAATGATCACAATCATTGAGCAAATGACAAACAAACGCCAAATCTTGAATTTACTTTGCATAGCGAGAACCGTTACTGAGATAGAAAGCGAAGTATGTAAACTGGGTAAGCAATTATTTAATCCTGACAAAGTGCGATATTCTTGCTCAAAAGAAGGAAATACGTCCAAGATTAATAAATCTACGTGTGGATGAAAAAACCACACTTCATTGACTGGAAAAAATAAATAAAAAGGTATAGCTACCAAGTAATTGATTGTAATGGCGTAACACAATGCATAAAACAATGTATATTCTTTCTTATAGGTGTAAATAAGTATTGAAGCAATCATTAAACAAGGGAAAACAATCAAATAAAAATAACTCGTCAGTAAGGTCAGTAATGGATTAAGAAATATTTTTTGGATAATAGCTACAAAATCACCTTCGATAGAGTAAATATACGGTGTGAAATCAGTTTGAAATACCATCTTTTCTTCAATATTCAATTCCATTTTATTAATGAAAAGCATGCTCAGTACAAGTATCACATGGAACAAGTATTTACGGTTAAAGATCACTTGATATATAACGCTTATGGATGCAGCAACAGGATTAATTCGTGAAACGAATAAAATAATGATAAACAAAGTGATAGTGATATAAAGGTTCATGTCAGTCATTGTTTCAAATAGGACAATCATTATATTCCTCCGAGAGCACTTATAACTGTCATAAATAACTAGGTTATTATAACACATATATGAGAATGGAGTTCATATTTTTGATTTTTTTAATGGAAAATATGATGGAATATCTTTTTGAATTTTTGGACATCAGCTGAATTTATTATCCCGAATACATAAATAAGAGAAATATAAGTAATGAATCCAACAAAACACGCTAGGATCAATGGTAGCAACGTGTGATGCCCCCAATCTAGATTTATCACGAAATAAGTAGACATTCCAGAGATTAGAATGACAACACCCAGTCTCACAAATTGCATCAATCGGAATTGTAATTGAATCATTCGTAACAAACTAAAGCCATTTAAAAACGTGACGATGACGATACTCGTACACATCGCGATAATTGCTCCTAAGATCCCCAAACGAGGATCACTAGCGAGCCAATAGATCAATACTAACTTGATACATGAACCGATCAAGGTATGAATTAAAGCAATCTTCGAGTGGTCTAAGGCTTGTAAAGCAGCTTGTAAAGGAGCTTGTAGATAGATGAAAATTGCAATCGGCGCCATCATTTTGAGCATCGGTGAGATGTGTGGAGCATTAAACATGACTGTACAGATCGGTTCAGCTAGCATGAACATGATCATGGCAAATGGGGCTCCGCTAATCAGTGAAATACGAAGTGACTGTTGTAATTGGTATTGAATCGTCTTGTAATCCTTCCGCGCGAAAGCGTCGCTTAAAGAAGGAACAAGCGAAACTGACAAAGAATAAGTGAGTGCACTTGGAAGCAGTAAGATCGGTATGACCATTCCTTGTAGAGACCCATATTGAGCAGTAGCTACATGAACAGATATTCCTGCTATTGCTAAGCTTTGGAAGATCATAATGGATTCAAACAAGTAAGAGCTTGCTCCGATGAGCTTGCTCCCTGTCACTGGAACGGCTATGCACACAATCCGCAGGAGCTCTTTACGAAATCTCTGATAGGGATGTCCAACTGATTGTGTTGATTGCTGAGGTGTGTGAAGTTCTTGAGGTTTAGATTTCACGTATAACTTAATGAGAACGAGCATTCCAGCTATTTCTCCGATGGTCACACCCATCATAGCGCCTGCAGCTGCATATTCGATTCCAAATGGGAGCATGACATAAGCACCGATTAATACCATGCAAATCCGAACCATCGTTTCTGTGATTTGCGAGATTGCAGTTGGAACCATGTTCAGTTTCCCTTGGAAATAACCGCGAAGTACACTCGATACACCTATAAAGATAATCATAGGGCTCATGGTTGTAATGATAATGGAAGTTCTAGGATCTTTAAGTAAGTGAGTAGATATCCAAGTTGAAGCAATCCAACAGATGAATATGCATAGGATACTGATAAGCAAAGTAAACCCCATACAGATTTTCAAGATGAGTGAAATACGATTCTGATGGTGAGTTGCTTCGGCTTCTGCTACGAGCTTAGCTACAGCAATAGGGATTCCACCTGTAATTAACGTAAGTAAAACGATGAGGAAGGGCCACCCCATGTGATATAAGCCAACACCTTCTGCACCTATAATACGGGGTAAGGTGATTCGCGGAATGAAACCTAATAATCGGTTAAGGATACCTGCAGCTAATAAGATGAGAGTGCCTTTGATAAATGATTGCTTGCTCACAATGATTTCCTTCTTCCATGAGGTTCATTGTTCTATCCATATGCGGTTTATGTCCAAGCTCATGCTAAGTATTTATTTGTTTCTACGGTGTATGATGCAGGAAATGTATAGCTGTATAACGAAATGAATACTCACGCAATAAAAAATTCGACAGAGTATATAGCATGACAGAGCTATTAATTGAGGTGGCAAAAGATGAATAAGAAAAAAAATCTTGATCAAAATGATGAAATTTCTCGAGATGAGCTTAATGAAATCATAGAGAAACTTTGCTTATCCAAAGTAGACGAATTTAAGATTCTTGGATATAAAAACGTATCAGGCTTAGATATTTGGGAATGCATCAGCGAGAAATACCGAAAAAACCAAATACCGAAGTTACATCGGATCGTCAATGATATTCTTACGCTCAAATCAACGTCATTTATGAATTGGTTAACACTCCATGCGTTTAAAAACACTCGAAATTGAACCGCAGATGAAATCATCAGGGCATATATGCATGCGCAATTACAGATGGGGGTAAGTACAATGAGAGCCATCATCTTGGGTGCTACAGGTATGGTTGGACAAAGTGTATTACGTGAATGTTTACTTGATGATGATGTGGAAAATGTTCTCAGTATAGGTCGAAATCAATTAGATCAACAACATCATAAGTTAATGGATATCGTTCAACCGAATCTCTTAGACTTATCTCGGTTAGAAGATGTGTTGTCAGGGTATGATGCTTGTTTCTTCTGTTTGGGAGTTTCCTCTGCGGGTCTGACTGAGGAAAGATATCGAATAATTACATATGACATCACCATTTCAGTAGCGCAAACGCTATCCAAATTAAATCCCCAGATGACTTTCTTGTATGTAACAGGCAGTGGAACGGATAGCACAGAGAAGGGCAGGGTAATGTGGGCAAGAGTCAAGGGCAAAACCGAAAATGATTTGCTCCGTCTACCGTTCAAAGCAGCGTATATGTTTCGTCCAGGAATCATTCTTCCACTGAACGGAATTAAATCCAAAACAAAGTTATATCAAGTCATTTACGATATATTAAAACCGCTGTATCCTTGGTTAAAACGATTGACGACAGTGACAACAACAGAGCAATGTGGACGAGCTATGATCAAAGTAGCGAGATTCGGATATTCAAAACCAATCATTGAAAGTAATGAAATCAATCACATATGATCAAGTGTTCACTCATTGTGTCAAATAAATGGAGTCATTTCATGTTTTTTTGTTAATCTCATTAAATTGACTCACCCACAGCCTCTAGTTATAATAGGAATATTGATGTTTGAAAGGGGAATTTATACCTATGAATGGGAAAAGGATAAGTATATTCGTACTTGTCATCATCGTATGCGCAGTTGTAGTGGGATTGACAAGTGAGAATCTTGTTAAGAACATCAAATTGGGGCTTGATTTAAAAGGCGGATTCGAAATTCTTTATCTAGCTGAGCCGATTGCAGAAGGTGAAGAAGTAACCAAAGAAACACTTGTCGAGACAGCTAGGAGTTTGGAAAAGCGGGTAAATGCTCAAGGATTAGCTGAACCTGACATTACAACTGAAGGTTCCAATCGTATTCGGATACGTTTAGCAGGAATTACGAATGAATCAGAAGTAAGAGCATTATTAAAGAAACCAGCGGAGTTAAGTTTTCGAGGACCTGATGGTACGAAAGAAATGGTGGGCAGTGACTTCGAAGTTGGTGGAGCTAGCTTAGGATATGATTCAAGCAATCGACCACAAATTGAAGTTCGTGTTAAAGATGCTGAGAAATTCAAAGAAATCACCGAAAGATTGAAAGGCATGCCGCTAGCGATTTACTTAGAAGAGGAAATATTATCTGCGCCAACGGTTAATGATGTCATACCGAATGGTGTAGCGGTTATCACAGGAAATTATACATTAACTGAAGCCAAACAAATCAAAGATACCATTAATCTAGGGGCATTACCTCTCAAATTATCTGAATTGTATACGCAATCTGTAGGTGCATCACTCGGACAATTATCGCTCGATCAAACAGTTCGAGCAGCGATCATCGGTTCACTTTTAGTTATCGTGTTTATGCTGATCTTCTACAGAGGGCCTGGAGCAATATCAGGTGTCTCCCTCGTCATGTATGTATGGATGCTATTAGGTGTGATTTTCTTATTGAAAGCTACGTTAACTTTACCCGGTATAGCTGCAGTTGTATTAGGTCTGGGTATGGCTGTAGATGCCAATATCATTACGTTTGAACGAATTAGAGAAGAAATACGTAATGGCAAAAGCATTATGTCTTCCTTACGCTCTGGATCTCGAAGCTCATTCAGAACGATTATCGATGCAAACGTGACAACGATTTTGGCAGCTTTAGTGCTTTATTTTGTAGGAACAGGTTCTGTTCAAGGATTTGCATTGATTTTGATATTCAGTATTTTGGTAAGCATTACAACCAATGTATTGTTCTCGCGTTTACTACTTTCTTTACTTGTCAGAGGGAACTTACTGAAGAAGCCAAGCCATTTTGGAGTAAAGGAGTCAGAAATCAATGCGTTATAAAACATTTAATTTTGCAGAAAACCGAAATAAGTTTTTTGCAATATCGGGCATCATTACTTTGATAGGGGTACTTAGTTTATTTACATTAGGTTTTAATTATGGCGTTGATTTTAAAGCAGGTACGTCCTTAGATCTGAACATCGGCAAATCAGTTACGCAAGCTGAAGCTATGGACGTTTTTGAAAGTGCAGGATATGTCCCCCCCAATGCAGTTACGGTTGGTGGAGAGAACAATGAAAGAGTGAGTGCTAGATTTGATCAAGTACTGCAATTAACAGACATCGAAAAAATCGATGCGGCTTTTAAAGGAAAGTACGGTGACCAAGTCTCTAAAGAAGAGAATACTGTCGACCCTACGATTGCTCAAGAGCTTGCGATGAAAGCAATATATGGGGTACTGTGGGCGAGTCTAGGTATCATTATTTATGTGAGTATTCGCTTCGAATGGCGATTTGCGATTGCTGCGATCATTGCATTATTACATGACGCATTTATTGTCATCAGTTTGTTCTCGATTTTCAGATTTGAAGTCAACTTGCCTTTTGTCGCAGCGATTTTAACTATCATTGGTTATTCCATCAATGACACGATTGTTATTTTTGATCGCATTCGTGAGAATCTGCGATTTGCAAAAATCAAAAATCTCCAAGATTTATCGCGAATTGTGAATGAAAGCATATGGCAAACACTTTCAAGATCAATCAACACCGTGTTAACAGTTTTGTTTGCAGCTGTTTGCCTCTTCATTTTTGGTAGTCCTGCTTTACAATTATTTTCACTTGCGATCATTTTTGGGTTAGTGTGCGGAGCGTATTCTTCGATCTTTATTGCAAGCCAAGTGTGGTTACTGCTCAAGAAAAAATCATTAAACGCAAAGAAGAAAGTTACGGCATAACAACATCCATTAAGCCGCGTGACACACACTCGCGGTTTTTTTGTTTGAACGAGGAGGGGATCCGCATATGATAGAAAACCGTTCTCAAAAAGCAGAATTCGCAGCATGGCTAGGAATTATGGTTAATATCGTACTTGCGATCTTAAAAGGCATCACAGGTGTAATGGCCAACAGTAAAGCACTTATTGCTGATGCAGTAAACTCTGCTTCAGATGTTGCCGGTTCATTGGCTGTGCTGATCGGTATTCGTGCTGCAAAACTCCCTCCAGATGAAGATCATCCGTATGGTCATGGGAAAGCTGAAATGATTGCTTCTATCGTTGTTTCTGTGATTGTATGCATTATCGGGGTACAAATGGGTATCGCAGCAGTAAAAACGCTTTGGATTGGTGTCGAAGCTCCCCCCAAAAATTATGCTATTATCGTGATTATCTTCTCGATCGTAGTCAAAGAAATATTGTTTCGATATAACCTTCGATTGGGCAAGCTATTATCATCGCATGCACTTGTCGCTAATGCATGGGAACACCGCTCAGACGTCTATGCTTCACTAGCTGTTCTGATAGGCGTAGTTGGAGCGATTATAGGTAATTCAATAGGATGGCCATGGGCTTATTATCTAGACCCCATTGCAGGGTTATTTGTATCTTTCATCGTCCTATTGATGGGATATCGACTAGCGATGGAAGCCATACATAATACGATGGATCATGTATTGCACAATGAAGATTCAGCGGACTTCATTACGACTGTGCAGCAGGTTACAGGTGTGATGACCATCGATAACTTACGCGCACGAGAGCATGGATATTACGTCATTATTGATTTGAAAATCAGTGTAAACCCTCGGATATCTGTGTTTGAAGGACATCATATTGCCAAATTAGTCAAACTTCAGTTGAAAAAGCGGTTTCCCTATGTCTTAGATGTTTTTATACACGTGAACCCCTACGATCCTGGCTTTGCTGACAAAAATCAAGCAAACCGTGAATCCGAGCTTTATCCGACAATTATACATTGATATGAAGTGAGGAGACATGAATCATGCTCCCTTCCAAAGCGAGTTGGCGCATCCATGAAGCAGATCAAGCTTTAGTTCAACACATTCATAATTCGCTCCAACTCCACCCGCGCGTTGTGGAACTTCTTGTGAAGCGAAATGTATCCACTTCAGAAGAGATTGAGACATTCATCTACTCAGATGACGACCAGTTCCATGATCCTTTCTTGCTAGATGGGATGCATGCAGCTATCGATTGCATTCAAAGTGCCTTGAGAAATCATTCAAAAATTCTGATTTATGGCGATTATGATGCAGACGGTATCACGAGTACCGCGTTGCTGTTTCAAGTTTTGAAACAACTGCACGCTCATGTCGATTATTATATCCCTCATCGCGTTCAAGAAGGCTACGGCTTAAATGCACATGCGATACATCTGGCTAAGCACAATGGAGTTTCTTTAATCATTACAGTAGATAACGGAATAAGTGCAGTGAAAGAAGTCGCATTGATTAACGAACTTGGCATGAAAGTCATTATTACTGATCACCATGAACCCCCTCAGGTTCTACCTGAAGCCGTGAGTATCATTAATCCCAAAAAAACAAATTGTTCATATCCATATAAACATTTAGCTGGTGTCGGCGTTGTTTTTAAACTCGCACAAGCTTTACTCGGAACAGTTCCTATCGATCTTACTGTTTTTGCTGCTATAGGCACGATTGCGGATATCATGCCACTTACTGGAGAGAATCGTCTCTTGGCAAAGCGGGGCATCGAACGTATGCAACATAATGCTCCAATCGGATTGAGATCATTATTCCAAGTTGCTGGGATTGATCCCAAGCGACTTACATCGGGGAACATCGGGTTTTCGCTAGCTCCTCGAATGAATGCAAGTGGTCGCCTGGAGCATGCGAACGAAGCTGTTCGATTATTGATCACAGCTGATCAGACAGAAGCCGACGATATTGCATATCATCTCGATGAACTAAACAAAGAAAGACAACAGTTGGTTGTGGATATAACAATAGAAGCCGCCGCACAAGCAGAATACCAAAGAGCGAAACATACACATACTGCAGGAGTCATTGTGGTAGCTCAAGAAGGTTGGAACATAGGCGTTGTAGGCATTGTTGCCGCTAAGCTCGTAGAACGATATTATCGGCCTGCGTTCGTATTGCACATCGACACAACTACAGGCCTCACAAAAGGTTCTGCTCGGTCCATCAAAGGATTCGACTTGTACCAAGCTTTGACTCATTGCCAACAATGGCTAATTCATTACGGTGGTCACCAAGCCGCTGCAGGGATCACTATGAAAACAGAACATCTCGAAGTGTTCACACACAAGTTAAATGAATTAGCTCAAGCTTGGTTAACTGTGAATGATTTAATGCCTACGACAGAAGCAGATTTCATTTGCGATTTACATGAAGTTACGTTACCATTGATCGAACAATTACAACTCCTGGCACCTTTTGGAGCAGGACATCCCACACCCAAAGCCATTCTTCGTAACGTGCTCATAGATCAGATCCATATGATTGGAAAAGATAAACTGCATGTAAAGATCGTGTGCTCATATACTCGAAATGGAAAACGATATCAGATGGATGCCTTAGGATTTGGTAAAGCACATTTGGCTACATTCATGAGTCCGGGCGCCCGCATAGATCTTCTTGCCGAGTTATCAATGAACGAGTGGAATGGAAATCAAAAACCACAAATCATTATTCATGATATATCGATTACGCATGTGCAAATATTTGATTGGAGAGATATTCGAGAAGTGGATTCGCGAATCGACCAGCTTCTATTGGACTTAACTCAATGGTCGCACCCAATTACACATATTCCTCCAGCCATCATCATGCTTTCGTCAACCAATCTTGAACAAGTGACTCTTCATTCTTGGCAACTAACTTGTCCCATCTGGGTCCTGACTTCTACACAACAACTCCTTCCTTATAATGAGGTAGCGAAGTCATCTCACATCGAACACATGAGTGATGTGATCTTATATTCAAGTCCTGCTTCGATCGAAGCTGTGCAAGAAGTGTTACAACAGGCTCAAGGGATGCAACGATGTTATGTTGTGTTTCGTAAGAACTTAGAACTTACTGAGCCCATGGAAGATATTCCTTCAAGAGAATTGTTTAAACGATTATATGTCTGGCTTCAACAACATGGGGGATGTAATCTCGCGCAGGAAGCTCCTTTTGATGAATTCATGAGACATCATCAAGTTACGCTACAAACGGTTCAGAAAATGATTCAAGTATTTGTTGAACTGGCATTGATTGAATGTACCTCGCAGCAAATCACGATTTGCTCAAGTAACGAAAAGAAAACATTGGAGTCATCTATGGCGTACCAACAACACGTAAAGCGTTATGAATTACAGCAAACCGTCACACATGCACATCCTAACGAATTAAAGACATGGATCCTGAAGCAGGGAAACGTAAATCATAAATAGGAGGACAAGTATGAATTTCAAAGAACACATTCGTGTAATTACAGATTATCCAAAGCCAGGTATTCGCTTCAAAGATATTACCACTTTATTGAAAAACGGCCCTGTATACCAACAAGCGATCGAACAATTAAAGCAGCGCATTCAACATCTTCAAATCGATCTGATTGCAGGACCGGAAGCTCGAGGATTTGTTGTAGGAGCACCGCTAGCGTATGCACTGGGTGTTGGTTTTATCCCCATTCGAAAAAGTGGCAAATTACCTGCAGAAACGATCGAAGCAGACTATGCGCTCGAATATGGCAAAGACAAGCTTGCCATTCATCAAGATAGTATTCTCCCTGGTCAGCGAATCTTGATTGCAGATGATTTATTAGCGACAGGCGGAACGATCGAGACTTCGATTCACTTAATTCATCAATTAAAAGGGGAAGTCATTGGCGCAGCTTTCTTCATAGAACTCGAATATTTACAGGGAAGAAGTAAACTACAGGGTATCGAAGTATGTTCACTCGTCACTTATTCGTAGTTCGCTATTCATGATGTTTTTTGAAGGTAGGATTGTATTATTGCTATACCATGCTCTTGAGATGTTGACGCAAGGTCATCCGATCATCCATAATGAATAAAAAATCAGAATGAAGGAATGGATAAGATCATGGGTATTGATCATCTGATTGAAAAAGCCGAGACGTATTTAAAAGATCACGATATGACCCAAATTCGTGAATCTTATGAATTTGCGAATAAAGCTCATCAAGGACAGTTGCGCAAATCAGGAGAACCATATATTTTACACCCGTTAGCTGTTGCAGAAATATTGGTGTACATGCAAATGGATGGCACTTCGATCATGGCTGCCTTGCTTCATGATGTTGTCGAAGATACTACGGTTTCATTGCAATCTGTGCATGAGAAATTCGGAGCAACATGCGCGATGTTAGTAGACGGCCTCACCAAGCTAGAACGGATCCAATTCAAATCTAAAGAAGAGCAACAAAATGAAAATTATCGTAAAATGTTTGTAGCGATGGCTCAAGATATTCGCGTAATTCTTATTAAATTAGCTGATCGCTTGCACAATATGCGCACACTGAAATTTCAGTCTGAAGAAAGCCAGCGGCGAATATCAGAAGAGACTTTAGAGATTTTTTGTCCGATTGCACATCGTCTAGGAATTTCGACGATCAAATGGGAAATGGAAGATATCGCACTGAGATATCTGAATCCACAAGAATATTATCGCATTGTGAACTTAATGCAAAAAAAACGGAAAGAACGTGAAGAATACCTCGTAATCGTGATTCATGATATTTCAAAGAAACTTGACGAAATGGGTATCCATTGCGACCTATCGGGGAGACCCAAACACATATATAGTATTTTCAAAAAAATGACAACACGCGGTAAACAATTCAGTGAAATCTATGATTTGTTCGCAGTCAGAGTCATCGTGGAAAACATGAAAGATTGTTATGCCACATTAGGCATAATTCATACGTTGTGGAAACCCATGCCTGGAAGATTCAAAGACTATATCGCGATGCCTAAACCCAACATGTATCAATCTTTACATACCACAGTGATTGGACCCAAAGGAGAACCATTAGAAGTCCAAATACGTACATTTGACATGCACAAAACCTCTGAATACGGAATTGCAGCTCATTGGGCTTATAAAGAAGAATCCGTCGTTCCTGCAGGTACATTCGAAGAAAAGAAGAGCTGGTTCAGGGAAATTCTTGAGTTACAAGAAGAAACCAATAACGCTTCGGAGTTTATGGAATCAATGAAGATGGATTTCTTCTCTGATCTTGTTTATGTGTTTACACCAAAAGGGGAAGTCATCGAACTACCTGCTGGGTCAGTCCCGCTTGACTTTGCGTATCGCATTCACACTGAAGTGGGAAATCGAACCATTGGCGCCAAAATTAACGGTCGAATTGTACCACTTGACCACAAGTTAAATACCGGAGATATTATCGAGATTCTTACATCCAAACATTCCTATGGGCCGAGTCAAGATTGGGTGAAAATTGCTCAGTCGTCCCATGCTCGAAGTAAAATACGACAATGGTTTAAGAAAGAAAGACGTGAAGAAAATATTGAAAAAGGTAGAGAGCTTCTAGAGAAAGAGCTCAAGCGCTTAGGATATGATAGTGCCGACCTTCTGACAGAAGATAAATTAAGTGAAGCATCCAAGAAATTCAATTTCAGTGATACAGAAGATATGTATGTGGCCATCGGATACGGAGGCATCACAGCTGCACAGATCTGTACGAAACTTACTGAAAAATTACGAAAAGATGCAGAAGAATCTTCCCTCATGAAGTTAACTTCGGAAACGAAAGAACTTAAATCACTGAGTCCTCTATCGAAAGTGAAGACCCATCCTTCGAACAGTGTAAAAGTCAAAGGCGTAGAACATTTACTGGTTCGTTTCGCGAGATGTTGTAACCCTGTACCTGGCGACGAAATTGTGGGTTACATCACAAGAGGACGTGGGGTAACGGTTCATCGTCAAGATTGCATCAATGTACCGGTTGTGTATGCAGAACAACAAAGAATTATTGAAGTATCTTGGGCACATCAAGTAGACTCAAGCTTCCATGTAGAAATAGAAATCACGGGTTATGATCGTCGCGCGCTGTTAAATGAAGTATTACATGCGGTATCTGAATCTAAAACGATCATGTCAGCTGTTTCTGGGCGTTCTGACAAAAATAAAATGGCACTGATTCATATGACCATCCTCATCAAAAACCTCGACCATCTCCAAACCGTAATCGAAAAAATAAAGCGTGTAAAAGATGTGTATTCTGTGCAACGTATCATGCAAACATAGGAGTTGTCGATCATGAAAATTGTTGTGCAACGAACGAAATTCGCACAAGTAACCGTAGACAATCACATTGTCGGTCACATCAACTCGGGCTTACTTCTTCTCGTCGGCATTACACATGATGATACAATCGAAGATGTGCGGTATCTAGCTCACAAAGTCGCTGGGTTACGTATTTTTGAAGATGAAGATCACAAAATGAATCGATCAGTTCAAGATGTTCAAGGTCAAATCTTATCTATTTCTCAATTCACGTTATATGGCGACTGTCGCAAAGGCAAAAGACCGAATTTCATGCAAGCTGCTCGACCAGAAGAAGCAGAGAAATGGTACATAAGTTTTAATGATATCTTAGTTGGAGAATATGGCATACATGTCGAAACAGGAATTTTTGGTAAGATGATGGACGTTACATTTACGAATTGGGGACCTGTAACCATAATTCTCGATAGCCCCCTTCGAATTAAGGATCGCTCAGCTCGATAAGAAGGATCGACTTACATATCTCCATTGAACGAAATGAAGTAAATCATACAAGATGAGGAGTTCATGCCGTGTACCCCAAAGTTCAACCATCAAGAACCTGGATGTTCATTATGACTTCGCTGATCGCAATCGCAGTGGTTACGGCTTATTTTGCATACCTATATACTGACAAACAACGATTAATCAATATGAGTCCTATGCAAAACCCCTTGTTAGATAAAGTAATCAACACACAAGTTCTCAAAGAAAAATACGATGTAATTGTCATTGGCACGGATCCTGAAGGGATCACGGCAGCTATTTCTGCGGCACGCAACGGATTATCCACACTTCTTGTAGATGGCAGGGATCGAGAGATTTTAGGTGGATTAATGACGATCGGTTGGTTGAACTCCCTCGATATGAATTACGATCGAAGTAGCTTGGCAAAGCAAAAAGAAATATTAAATAAGGGGTTGTTTACTGAATGGTATCACACATTAGAAGGGGACTCCTTTGAAATTCATACAGCCGCGAATTCATTCTATGCGCTAGTGCGTAACGAACCACTCATCGATATCTGGTTACAAGCGGAGCGAATCGAACCGATGATGGCTAACAAGGACGCATCATCAAAGACTGAACATCACAGAATAATCGGAATCCACTTGACGACATCTCAAGGGGATCAGCTCTCGATTAAAGCATCCTCTGTTATTGATGCGACGCAAGATGCAGATATTGCAGCAGCAGCAGGGGTGCCTTTTACGATGGGACGCGAAGATTTGGGTGATCCATTATCTCAAATGGCCGTGACGCTGGTATTTAGCTTGAAACAAGTAACACCTGAGGTATGGAGCAATATTCAGTATCGACTTTCCCATGATGGAGATCCGTATTCAGGTTCCAATGACATGAGTGCATGGGGCTATATCGACATGGGTAAATACCCTGCTCAGCATGTGGAAAGGTTAAAAATGCGTGGGCTAAATATAGGTAGACAACTCAATGACACGGTTCTTATCAATTCACTGCAATTGTTCGGTGTTGATATCTTTGATTCACAGTCTGTGGATGAAGCCTTGGCAATTGCCAAACATGAATTACCTCTAATCGTGGATTATTTGAAAGTGAACTTCCCTGAATTTGCTAGCGTGGAGCTAGGGGAGGTCGCCCAAGAACTCTATGTGCGCGAAACGAGGCACATGGTAGGCGAGTATCGACTTCACATCTTAGATATTTTAGAAAATCGGGATCAATGGGACCGTGTAGCATTCGGTTCTTATCCTGTAGATATCCAACGAATTTCTCATACTGACACCGGGTATATCGTATGTGCACCAGATCAATATGCGATCCCTTTCAGAAGTCTCGTACCTCTGAAAGTAGATGGGCTCTTGGTCGTGGGACGAGCAGCAAGTTATGACTCATTGCCTCATGGAAGTGCAAGAATAATACCTAATGGAATGGCAAAGGGTCAAGCTGCAGGTGTTGCTGCATGGATCACTCACAAGTACAAGATAACATTTCGAGAAATGAGCACGATACGAGAACACGTCAATGAAATGCAGTTGATGTTGAACCAACAAGGAATGGAATTAAAGCCATACACGCCGAAACGATACGCATTTATGGATCATCAAGCGTATGATGGACTCAAAACAGTTGTTTCACTGGGTATGGTGACGGGTTCATACCAGAATGAATTTGATTTGGATCAGCTTTCGCATGTGCAACGCATGCAAATTCTGACTCAACGCTTCCTAAACACACAACCGACGCTGAACAAGAGCAATAGACTTACCAATATTGCAGAATTATCCTCTGAAGTGAACATATTGCTGACACTCGAACGAGCAAGTCACATGCTTGCACAAGCCGTCGGCGTCAATGCCGAACCTGAACATGCGCTATCGCTATTAATAGAACGAGGCGTCATTAAAGAAGAAACCTTACGATATATCCTTCGACAGGATGCGTTAACCAATGCGGATACATTCCTGCTTTTTCGAGATGTGAACAACTATGTATCATTTTATCATGTGAAATGAAATTCATTGCTTCACACGGTATTCATCGGTTGTAAAATGTATTCAAATTGTAATCTTCTCTTCATCTGAATTTAACATAGAGTTGATACAATAAAGACACCCCCCTTTTTTAATATATAAAGACTGAAACCTACAAGAAGTCTTGTGGGTATTTTTTGTATGAGTCCAAGTGATCACCAAAAAGGAGAATGAGCTGTTCTTTTTATGAAATCACCTTGACTTTGTGTGGTGTAGAGATTAAGATTTAAGATGTTAAATGTTGTTATTGGAATCGATGAAGGGAATAAGTATATCTCATCCACATACATAGAGAAGAGAGCCTAGGCTGAAAGCTTTCTAATGTTGGACGATAGAAAGACCTCCTGGAGATCACACAGCGAACATGATTGCATTCGTTCAATCGTCTGCAATATACAAGTAGCTGATGTGCGTGTAGCGGGCGTTAACCGATGAAGAAGATGAGAGAATGCGCATGAATCTACTACAGTAGAGGGGATGCCTTAAGTCGTCTTGAATGTGGGTGGTACCACGGGTGAATATGAATTCATATCTCTCGTCCCTGACGTTTCTGTCAGCGATGAGAGATTTTTATATTACATAAGACTTTTTGACTTGAATTCAGAGTCTTTCATGAGATGGGAGCGAGATTTTTGAATATTCAAAAACCCAAAGGAACGCAAGACCTGCTACCGGGTGTCGTCGAGAAATGGCAATATCTTGAATCAGTAGCTCGAACATTAAGTCAACGATTCAATTATCGAGAAATTCGCACAGCGATCTTCGAACATACAGAGTTGTATCAACGAGGTGTAGGTGAAACCACAGATATTGTTGAGAAAGAGATGTATACGTTTATCGACAAAGGTGACCGCAGTATATCCTTAAGACCTGAGGGTACTGCAGGTGTCGTTCGCGCCTATATCGAAAACAAGCTGTTTGGTGAACCCGATGTGACCAAACTGTATTATATGGGTCCTATGTTTCGGTATGAGCAACCGCAAGCAGGACGTTATCGCCAGTTCCATCAATTCGGAGTAGAAGCCTTGGGTTCATCTGATCCTAGTATCGATGCAGAAGTCATTGCTTTTGGCTATCGATACTTTCAAGAAATCGGTTTAACGGATGTTTCGATAGAAATCAACTCCGTAGGGACGATTCCTGTACGCGCGCTATATCGTCAAGAGCTTCAGCAATTTCTGGCTCCTAGTAAGCATCTACTGTGCAAAGATTGTCAATCTCGGTATGAACGGAATCCGATGCGTATTCTTGATTGTAAAATCGACCAGCTCTATGGAACCGGGGCACCTTCCATCTTAGATCATTTAGATGAAGACTGTCATACGCATTTCCAAGCTGTGCAACAACACTTACAAGCGATGCATATACCTTATACTGTTAATCCTCGCATGGTACGAGGTTTAGACTATTACACGCACACAGCATTTGAATACAAAGCCAGTGGTATTGGAGCGATTGATACGATTGGTGGTGGCGGGAGATATAATGGATTAGTTGCTCACATCGGAGGCCATGACCAACCAGGGATAGGATTCGGTATTGGACTCGAAAGAATTTTGCTTGTCTTAGAGCAACAGGGAGTAGCGCTCCCACAACCAAAGCCGCTTGATCTATACCTGATTGGACTCGGCGAAGCAGCTGAGCATCAGATCGTCGCTTTATTGTATGAACTTCGGGTCTTAGGGATCATCGCAGAGAAAGATTATCTAGGTCGTAAGATGAAAGCGCAAATGAAATCAGCAGATCGATTTCATGCCTCGTATGTAGCGATTCTAGGAGATGAAGAGTTAGCTCGAGGAGAAATTTCACTCAAACATATGTCTACTGGCGAGCAATCCTTACTCAAACTCAATGGATTTGCTGATCAATTTGTGCGCATGGCTAGAAGTCCTCAAAGCTGAAGATCAATGAAGTTAATGATTCATCATCATACGTATTCATGAAACGAATAGAATGAAATACCATTTATTGAATTACCTAGGAGGAGTAACGGACCATGTTTAGAACACATCATTGCGGGCAATTAGATCAATCTCATGTAGGGCAAAACGTCACACTGAACGGTTGGGTACAACGAAGAAGAGATTTAGGCGGAGTCTTATTTATTGATTTGCGAGATCGTAGTGGAATGATACAAATCGTCTGCAATCCTGATTTCTCAGGGGAAGCATTATCTGTAGGAGACCGTGCGCGGTCTGAATATGTACTTACCGTGCAAGGTAAAGTCGTTGAACGTGATGGGGCTACGAAAAACCCGCATCTCGCAACAGGTGAAATCGAAATCCAAGTAACACATATCGAGATTCTAAATACAGCTAAAACACCTCCTTTTTTCATTGAGGATGGAATTGAAGTTGATGAAGCAATTCGCTTGAAATACCGCTACTTAGACTTACGTCGTCCCGAAATGCAACAAACGCTTATGCTACGCTCGAAAGCAGCCAAGGTGTTTCGCGATTTCTTAGATCAAGAAGGGTTCATTGAAATCGAAACACCGATACTAACGAAAAGCTCACCTGAAGGCGCGAGGGACTATTTAGTGCCAAGCCGTGTTCACCCAGGAGAATTTTTTGCATTACCGCAATCTCCACAGATCTTCAAACAATTATTAATGGTAGCAGGTTTGGAGCGTTATTATCAGATTGCTCGATGTTTCCGAGATGAAGACTTGCGTTCAGACCGTCAACCGGAATTCACACAAATCGATATTGAAACATCGTTCATGACTCAAGACCAACTGATGAGTCTTATGGAGCAGCTTGCTGCTCGATTGATGAAAGAAACGGCAGGCACCGAGATCGCTTTACCTTTCCAACGACTTACGTATGCAGATGCGATGAGTAAATACGGTTCAGACAAACCTGATTTACGATTCGGATTAGAAATCGTTGAAGTATCTGAGATTGTTGCTTCGTCATCTGTGAAAGTATTCGCTTCTGTCATTGCAGATGGAGGCACTGTACGTGCACTGAATGCAAAAGGATGCGGTACATGGAGTCGTAAAGAGATCGATGACCTCGGTCCATTTGCATCGCGCTATGGAGCGAAAGGACTCGCTTGGATTCAAATGAAAGATGGCGAATGCAAAGGGCCGATCGTGAAGTTTTTTACAGAAGCAGAGTTGCACGCATTAACAATGAAATTAGATGCGCAAGAAGGCGACTTATTACTGTTTTCTGCAGATCAGAAAAAAGTTGTTGAAAATGTGCTAGGTGCTCTCCGATCAAAAATCGGGCGTGATCTAGGGTTGATTGATGAGAAAGCATTCAAGTTCGCTTGGATTGTTGATTTCCCGCTACTCGGTTATGACGAAGAAGCGAAAAGATATGTTGCTGAACATCATCCATTCACACGCCCGATAGATGAAGATCTCGAATGGTTCGATCAAGACCCGAGTCGAATACGTGCTCAAGCCTATGATCTTGTACTCAATGGCTATGAAGTAGGTGGTGGCTCTATGCGGATATACAAACGAGATATTCAAGAAAAAATGTTCACTGCCATTGGATTATCTAAAGAAGAAGCGCTAGACAAGTTTGGATTCTTATTAGACGCATTTGAATATGGCACACCTCCACATGGAGGCATTGCATTTGGTTTTGACCGACTGCTGATGTTGATTGCTCACAGAGCTAACATACGCGAAACCATTGCTTTCCCCAAAACAGTAAATGCTACAGATTTGTTGATGAACGCTCCAAGTGCAGTAGAAGACCATCAGCTTGAACCATTGTCGATTCGTGTCCATGTGTTACCCACACAGACGAAGTAATGTCTGCACATATCGCAGTTCTAGAAATGTTGGCTACACCGATGTAACCTAATCCATATCTCAAGGAGGCCGATGAGCTCGTATGCTTCATTCATTTTCACGAACCGAATTGACGATTGGTCCTGAAGGAATAGACGTATTGAGAAATAGTACAGTAGCTGTGCTTGGTATTGGAGGAGTTGGCTCGATCGCTGCAGAAGCATTGGCACGAAGCGGGGTGGGTCGAATCATTATGATTGACAAAGATGTCGTTGACATCACGAACATCAACCGCCAAATCCATGCGCTCACTTCGACTGTAGGCCAACCGAAAGCAGATTTGATGAAAGCACGAATTGCTGATATCCATCCTGCCTGTGATGCCATTTCGCTGAAGATGTTCTACAATGAAGATACGTACGAAACATTATTTGCTTATCCATTGGATTATGTCATCGATGCAAGTGATACGATTAGTTATAAAATTCATTTGATCAAGCAATGCTTAACAAGACAGATTCCGATTATTTCGTGTATGGGTGCTGCCAATAAAATGGATCCGACAAAATTTCAAGTTGCGGATATATCGCAAACTACGATGGATCCGTTAGCGCGCATTATTCGCCAGAAGTTGCGTGAAGAAGGGATTAAACGCGGAGTTAAAGTCGTATATTCAACAGAGAAACCTATGAAACCTAGAGATGATGTGACACAGCGCATTGTACCTGAGCATGCACCGGATCGACGTAAAGTGCAGATGCCACCAGCGAGTAATTCTTTTGTGCCTCCTGTAGCGGGCTTGATTATGGTCAGTGTCGTCTTTAAGGAATTAATCGAGAAGTCAGGGATCACGATGGGTTACGAAACAACATAAGAGCGAATTAGCGTTGATGAAGCGGAGCAAGTTAACATATCTTTCGTTGAAATTGTTTGCAGGAGGAAGGTTTGATTCATGAGCACTCTACAACATATCATTGGGGCTAAGCAATTCAGTCGCGAGGATTTAGAACAATTGTTTATTTCGTCTCAACGTATGGAATCCGTTGCGAAGCGTGGAGGCAACCAAAGGTTCAGTCATAAAATCATGACTACACTTTTTTTTGAAGCAAGCACACGCACGCGGCTTTCTTTTGAATCGGCAATGCATCGTTTGGGCGGTAGAGTCATCGGCACAGAGAATGCTTCGCAATTCTCATCTGCAGTCAAAGGTGAAACACTAGAAGACATGATTCGGATCGTATCCGGATATTGTGATGTGATCGTCATGCGCCACACAGATATTGGTTCAGCCGAGCGTGCAGCTCTTGTAGCAACCGTACCTGTGATTAATGCAGGAGATGGTGCAGGTGAGCACCCGACTCAAGCGTTACTAGATCTGTATACGATTCAAAAAGAATGTAAACGGATCGATGGCATACATATTGCTATGGTAGGTGACTTGACGTATGGTCGAACGGTTCACTCTTTAAGCTATTTGCTAGCGAACTATCAAGAGGTACATATCACGTTTGTTTCCCCTCCAAATGTACGAATCCCGGATTCAGTCAAGCACTATTTGCAGCAAAAACGGATTGTATTTGATGAAATAGCCGATTTGAATCAAGTCGTGCGTAAAGTTGATGTGCTATATCAAACACGGATCCAAAAAGAGCGATTTCCGAGTATTGAGGAATTCCAAAAAGCTTCAGGTCATTATATGATTGATCAAAGTGTGCTAGACGAATTAAAAACCAACGCCATCATTCTACACCCTTTGCCACGAGCTGGTGAAATTCATACAGAAGTAGATAAGGACTCCAGAGCAGCTTATTTTCGTCAAGCACAAAACGGCTTATACATTCGAATGGCATTAATTCAAAAATGCTTGGAGCATTCATACAAAAGTGAATAATGGTTGACCATAAGGGGAGAGCGAACCGATATGGATTTATTTGATGCAGCGGCACAACACAACCCGCAACAAACCTTACTTGCAGATCGAATGCGACCACTCACCATTGAAGCGTATATCGGTCAAGAGCACATCATGGGAGAAGGGAAGATTTTGCGACGTGCGATTGAAGCGGATCAAGTTAGTTCGATTGTGCTCTATGGACCTCCTGGCACAGGCAAAACAACGCTGGCTCACATCATATCTCATCGCACACAAAGTGAATTCATCAAACTGAATGCAGTCGATGCCACAGTCAAAGATGTGCGTCAAATCATTGAACAAGCGCAATTCAATAAACGCTTATATGGGAAGAAAACGATTCTTTTCTTAGATGAAGTTCATCGCTTCAACACGTCTAGGCAAGATAGCTTATTACCAGCAGTAGAGTCTGGTTTAATTATATTCATCGGTGCTACAACAGAGAACCCTTTCCACCATGTAAATGGCGCATTGCTGTCGAGATCGACGTTATTCCAACTTGAACCATTAAGCGCAGAACATGTGAAGATCGCACTAGATCGAGCATTAATCGATTCTTCGAAAGGTCTAGGAAATCTTCGCATACATGTCGCAGATGATGCACTTATGTATATCGCACAAATGGCGAATGGTGACATTCGCCGAGCGCTCAATGCATTGGAACTTGCTGCGTTAACGACGCATCCTCATGCTGAAGGTACGATTCAAATAAACTTAGAAATCGCAGTAGAATGTATTCGGACGCCACTTGTAAAAGCAGATGAATCCACACAATATGATGTTTTGTCTGCATTTCACAAAAGTATCCGTGGCTCCAGTGATGCAGCGCTTTTTTGGTTTTTTTATGCTGTAGAGAAACTAGGTATGGATCCCATGGTATACTTGCGCAGATTGATCGTAGCGTGTAGCGAAGACATAGGTTTAGCGAATCCCCAAGCCATGATTCAAGCTGTGACAGCGATGGATGCTTATCACAAAATCGGATGGCCAGAGTCCAAGTATGTGATTTCTCAAGCGATCTTGTTTGCAGTTGAAAGTCCGAAGTCCAATGCGATTCCTCTTGCGATTGAGCGAATTCACACATCGCTTCAGCAACATCCGAATGCAGAAGTCCCTCTGCATTTACGTGATGTCAGCTATGCTGGTGCAGCTCAGCTTGGACATCAAGGCTACTTATACCCGCATCATTATCCTGATGATTTCGTCGTGCAATCGTACTTCCCTACGAACCAAGAACAGCAAGAAATATATGTAGCTAGTGAACAAGGTATGGAGCTGAAAATTAAACAAAATCAAACCAACAGACGACGTAAGATCACATCAGATCATACCTGACTTGATCAATAACTGCACCACCTAAACAGTTCTCGTGATCATAAAAGACGACAGATTGACCAGGAGTGACTGCTTTTTGAGGAAGATCAAAATCAACGATGCACAGATGATCATCTAACAATCGCACAGTGACTTGTTGATCGGGTTGACGATATCGGAACTTTGCTGTGCAATGGATAGGCCCTTCTGGGCGATGAGCACTGATCCAATTTACTTGAATCCCAGATAACCCATATGAATACATCGCAGGATGCTGGTCACCTTGAGAGACTAGCAGTACATTCTCACGGAGGTCTTTTTGTACAACAAACCAAGGTTCGCCTGTTCCCGAGCCACCAATGCCTAACCCTTGCCGTTGACCTAGTGTGTAATACATCAATCCATCATGGGTTCCTTTGGATGCACCTGTGCGAATATCTCGGATTTCACCAGGTTGTGCAGGTAAATATTGACTGAGAAAGGATTTAAAATTTTGTTCGCCAATAAAACAAATACCTGTGCTGTCTTTCTTCGTTGCCGTAGCTAAACCTGCTTGTTTAGCGATTTCTCTTACTTTCGATTTGGGGTATTGTCCAATAGGGAACATCGCTTTGGCGAGTTGTTTTTGATGCAAACTACTTAAAAAATACGATTGATCTTTATTCGTATCCACGCCTCTGTGCAATTGGAATTCATCATTGATGCGATGGACTCTTGCGTAATGACCTGTTGCTAAATAAGCAGCATCAAGCTCGACCACTTTTTGCAAAAGCTCACCAAATTTGATTTCACGATTGCACATCACATCTGGATTGGGCGTACGACCTTTTCGATACTCATCGAGGAAGTAAGTGAACACTTTATCGTGATACTGTTTCTCGAAATTAACAGCATAAAAAGGGATATCCAACTGCGCGCATACGCGTTTCACATCATCGGCATCTTGATCTGCAGTACATGTGCTGAATTCGTCGGAATCATCCCAGTTCTTCATGAAAATCCCGATCACTTCATATCCTTGTTCTTTCAATAACAAAGCTGAAACCGAAGAGTCTACGCCACCAGACATGCCGACAACGACTCGGTTTTTTTGGGTCATATGTGTAACCTCTTTTCTCACCAACATCATTATGCTCAAGTATACAACATCTGTGTAGGGAAGGAAATCACCGAATAAGTTCATCGCATTCTCGCACAAATGCAGTGAAATATGATAACATAAGCATGAAAGCTACTCACATGCTCAATAGAATGCAAGCAATACATAGAAAACATAATTAAATGAGGTGTTTTTTTTTGAAAATTTCAACCAAAGGTCGATATGGACTAACAATCATGATGGAGCTATCGTATCGCAATGGCGAAGGACCAACATCATTAAAAAGTATTGCAGAAAAGCATAATCTCTCTGAACATTACTTAGAACAATTAATTGGCCCATTACGAAATGCAGGGTTCGTGAAAAGTGTAAGAGGTGCATACGGAGGATATAAATTATCGAAAGCTCCGGAGCATATTTCAGCTGGTGATGTGATTCGCGTACTAGAGGGCCCCATCAGTGTCGTTGATTTCGCTGATGAAGATGATCCAGCAAAACGCGACTTATGGATACGTATTCGTAATAGCATTGCAGATGTGCTTGACTCCACGACACTTGCCAATCTGATCTATTTCAAAGATGATGGCCAACGCGATCATTTCATGTTTTATATTTAACTAAAGGCGGAGTGACTTGCATGAACCACATCTATCTTGACCATGCTGCAACGACACCGATGCATCCTGAAGTTTTGCAAGCTATGCTCCCATATTTCACTGAACAGTTCGGAAATCCATCGAGTATCCATGCATGGGGTCGACAAGCACAATTCGCTATCGGACAAGCAAGAGAACTGATCGCTGCTCGACTGAAATGTGCACCTCATGAAATTGTTTTCACGAGCGGAGGAACAGAAAGCAATCATATCGCGATCAAAGGTAGCTTACAAGCGACGCGTGTACACACATCAAGCCTACATGTGATCACTACAGAAATTGAACACCATGCCATTTTGATGCCGATGAAGCAATTACGTCAAGACGGTATAGAAGTTACTTTTGTTTCTGTGGATTCATATGGGCTTGTAGATGTTGAAGAAATACAAAGAGCGATTCGTCCAGACACCGTTTTGATTAGTGTGATGTATGGGAATAATGAAGTGGGGACGCTTCAACCGCTTGTTGAAGTCAGTCAACTAGCCAAAGAACGAGGGATATTATTCCATGTAGATGCTGTACAAGCATTGGGTAAGTGCTCGATTGACTTGACCCAACTCTGTGTGGACATGATGAGTTTCTCAGCTCATAAAATTAACGGACCCAAAGGTATGGGAGCGCTCTACATCTCCCAACAAACATCCATTTCTCCGCTATTCGTAGGTGGTTCTCAAGAGAAAAAGCGTCGAGCAGGTACTGAACACGTCGCAGGAATTATTGGATTTGCCAAAGCTGTAGAACTTTCTATGACACAATTATCGGCATATATCGATCACATGAATCAACTCAGGGAATGCTTTTTTGAAGAACTCCATCGTCACATGGCTCCAACAGATTACGTGTTCAATGGTCATCCAACTAAGCGACTACCCCATATTGTGAACATCAGTTTCCCAGGTATCAGCTCAGAGACTCTACTGATGAACTTGGATTTAGCAGGTGTTGCTATATCAAGTGGGTCTGCGTGCTCTTCGGGATCCGTAGAAGCATCACACGTTTTGCAAGCTATGCATATCCCTCAGGAAGTGATGAATTCCGCAGTTCGATTCAGTTTTGGTTTTCAGAACACACGTGAGGAAATCATAGAAGCCGTACAAAAAACATCTCAGATTGTCGAAAGAATACGAAGTCAGCGCATATATTCAAAATTGTAGCAGATATGTGTTCAATCATAAGCATAAAAATACACATTTTATAAAAAAAGGAAAAAATAGTATTTTTTTTCGATATATTCCTGTATACTACATACAGGTGGTGATTGTATGAAACTGTATCCGATAGGAGAATTTGCAGAATTAATTAGCAGAACGGAACAGACTTTAAGAAATTGGGATAAATCGGGAAAACTTAAACCGCATCATGTTTCTGATGGAGGTCACCGATATTATTCACAACATCAACTAAATCATTTTTGGGGAATTAGAGAAGATTTACAGCCTAAACGCAAAACGATTGGTTATTGCCGAGTATCATCAATTAAGCAAAAAGAAGATCTCGCACGACAAGTTGATCAAGTGAAAATGTTCATGATTGCAAAAGGGTATACTTTTGAAATCATTGAAGATATAGGCAGTGGTATCAATTATAGCAAAAAAGGACTATCTGCTTTGGTTGAATTGATTCTAAGTAACCAAGTAGAGCGTGTTGTTATTCTCTATAAAGACCGCCTCATTCGATTTGGTTTTGAGTTAATTGAAAGTATTTGTCAGAATCATGGAGTTGTCATCGAAGTGATCGATCAAACCCCGAAAATGGGTGAACAAGAATTTGTTGAAGATCTGATTCAAATTGTTTCAGATTTCAGTTTTAAGCAACAAGGTAAACGCTCCAATAAAGCAAAGAAAATGATCAAAGAGCTATTAGCTGTGGATATTTGCGAACAAATGATGCCTTAAGAAATCCTGGTCGGAGGAAGTGATACATACTTGCTTTTAAAGAAGATGCGGTAACGATTCTGACGAAGAGATATTGTTTACTCTCTATATGTTATTTTTTACAATCAAAAATGTATACATAGATAACATGTGTAATACAATGGAAAATGTTTACTTGTATTGAAATCAGGGAAGACAAGTATCAAGCGAATTTGTATCAGGATCCAAATATCATCGTAGTTCGGTTAACAAACAAAAATAAGGTGTGACATATCATGCGTTGTCCAAATTGCAATTCGAAAGATATCGGGAAAATAGGGAATAACCAGTTTTATTGTTGGAGCTGTTGTATCGAGTTAACTGTTAATGGAGAGAAGGTATGTGTTTTCCAAGTCGAAGAAGACGGCACGCTCAGCTCATTAGACGATCTGTTTGACGACGAAGCGAGAGCACCGATGCAAGTTCAATAACCCATTCAACTCGGGACCAGCAACAGCGGTTCTCACTCACTCAGAGTTGAGTCATGTAGCTGAGTGAAAATGCTAATTCTCAATAAAGAGCTTTCTGCTAGAGATTCGTCTCTAGCAGAAAGCTCTTTATTTGTGTTCATCAAGACGGATTAAACACGCGGGTTGTACATATACTGAACGATGAATAAGGATTAGGTCAAATTGAGGTGAGAGTGATCCGTTATTTTCGAAAAAGCAAAGCATTACTTATCCTGGTGTACAGCTTACTTGGACTAAGCATCTTATATTTACTGATATTAACCAAGCCTATGATTTATGGTATGTTTATCTTTTTGAAAGCAGTGATGATGCCATTTCTCGTTGCACTGATGATTTCTTATATCCTTAACCCTATCGTAAACTTACTCAGTAACCGTAAAGTTCCTCGCACGATAGCCGTGTTACTGATTTACAGCATATTTATCCTTTCTGTAGTGATCATGCTCATGAATCTGATCCCTCTCTTTGTTACTCAATTTGGCGAAATGAAAGAACATTTACCTGATGTGAACAAAAAAGTGCAGATATTCGTTGAGAACATCAACCGGAAATCATGGTTACCTGATAGCATTCGTCAAGGATTTAATCATTCCTTAGAAAAGTTGGAAAACTGGGTATCGTTCTCTGTATCTGAATATGTCAATCAGATTGGAAGCACCATCAATACGCTTTTGGTTGCTTGCATTATTCCTTTTCTTGCTTTTTACATACTGAAAGATTTCCAATTATTAGAGAAGACAGCGCTAAGAGTCGTCCCTCCAACATATCGGCATCAAACCGTGAAATTACTGATCGATGTGGATACAGCTTTAGGCAACTATATACGAGGACAATTGATCGTATGCACCATCGTGGGAATAATGGCTTACTTGGGTTACTGGTGGATCGATATGCCGTATCCTTTACTTCTGGCTAGCTTGGTTGCGATATTTAATATCATTCCGTATTTAGGCCCTTTTTTTGGAGCGGCACCTGCATTGCTGATGGCGTCAACGATTTCACTGAAAATGGTGTTATGTGTCGTGGTCGTTAATGTGTCGATTCAAGTTCTAGAAGGAAATATAATTTCACCTCAAGTGGTCGGTAAGAAACTTCATCTACATCCACTCGTTATTATTTTCGCTTTATTGGTGGGAGGAGAGATCGCTGGAATCGTCGGATTGATTCTTGCGGTACCTTTCTTCGCTGTGATCAAAGTGATTGTACAGCATGTCTATATGCAATATAATAATATCTCAAAGGAGTGATAGCAGCATTCGTGACTGAAATCATCTTACCTGTATTTATCATTATGGGCATCGGTATGGCGATTCATTGGAAATTCAAAATGTATCGGACACCATTTCAAGTAAATACATTCGTATATTGTTTAATATTTTTCATCTTGTATTCGACATTGTTTTATAATTCAGGTAATATGGCATGCCCGTGAATGAATTGGTGTTTCGCAGTGATCCTTATGCAGGATCCACTCAGATCTTGATGAGGTGTTGGCACAAGCGATATGGATTGCTTCAGCTCGCTTACAGTTTCATTTGTGATTTTACTCGCACGCATGATATTCCCTACATGAATATTGACATCATTTTAAGCAATCGGTATAATTTGCTTAAGTTAGTTATCGGATGAACACAATGAAATCAAATCGAAGATGAAGCTGAAGTAAGTCATACCCATGGCCAGAGAATAAGCTCCTGTGCGGTGTATCAGATATAGGAATACACATGAAGCACAGAGTGGAAGAGCTTTCGATGATAGGGTGACTGAATGCTAGCTTTGGAGTAGGGTAAACACATCGGCTTGACCCGTTATCGTCTGTAGAAAGAGATCACATTCTTGTATCTGATGTGATAACTAGGGTGGTACCGCGATGATTCGTCCCTGTAAATAGGGGCGATTTCTATTTTTTGCGACAAGTAGTCAGTATGAGTCCATGGAGGTCAACCGCACATGAAAGCAAGTGAAATTCGTTCGAAGTGGCTACAGTTTTTTGCAAGTAAAGCGCATATGATCGAACCTAGTGCATCGCTTGTGCCGCACAATGATCCTTCTTTGCTGTGGATCAACGCAGGGATGGCTCCTTTGAAAGCTTATTTTGACGGGAGAGTCGTACCTACGAATCCACGAATAGCCAATGCACAAAAGTGTATACGTACGAATGATATTGAAAATGTCGGGAAAACACGGCGACATCACACATTTTTTGAAATGCTTGGGAACTTCTCCATCGGGGACTACTTCAAAGAAGAAACCATTACGTGGGCATGGGAATTTCTGACGGATCCGAAATGGATCGGTTTTGACCCGCAATTGATTTCTGTTACGGTGTACGAAGAAGATGAAGAAGCATTTGACTTGTGGCATCAGAAGATTGGGATTCCTGCAGCACGCATTTATAAATTGAAAGAAGCTAATTTCTGGGACATTGGTGAAGGACCGTGCGGACCTTGTACTGAAATTTTCTATGATCGTGGTGATGCGTATGGCGACCTCAATGACCCCGAGTGCTGGCCAGGTGGAGAGAATGAGCGGTTTCTTGAAGTGTGGAACTTGGTGTTCTCTCAATTTAATCACAACAAAGATGGCAGTTACACGCCATTGCCGAACAAAAATATTGATACAGGTGCTGGACTCGAACGATTTGCTTCTATTTTGCAAAATGTAGATTCCAATTTTGACACTGATTTATTTCAACCGATTATCCAGCAAACCTGTGAAATCGCTCAAATCACTTATCACACCCAAGATGATTATGATATTGCGTTGAAAGTGATTGCGGATCATATTCGTACAGTATGTTTCTCAGTAGGTGATGGCGTGTTGCCTTCTAATGAAGGCAGAGGGTATATCATTCGGCGATTGCTGCGTCGCGCGGTTCGCTATGGCAAAGTGATTGGACTTGAACGTCCTTTCTTATACGAGTTGGTTGCTGTTGTCGGTGATGTCATGGGTGGGTATTATACGGAAATACGAGACAAGCAAGCTTTCATTGAGAAAGTGATTCGTACTGAAGAAGAACGATTTCATGAAACCCTCAGTGATGGATTAGTGATACTCGCAGAAATCAGTGATCGTGCGCTGCAATCTGGACACTCCACCATCAGTGGACATGAAGCATTCAAATTATATGACACATATGGCTTCCCTCTTGATTTGACAGAGGATTATGCTGCAGAGAAAGCCTTAACTGTTGATCGCCTAGGATTTGATCAAGCCATGAAAGAGCAAAAAGAACGTGCAAGAGCAGCTCGACAAGAAGGAGCAGGTATGCATGTGCAAGGAGGTCTATTCTTCGATTATACGACTAAAAGTGAATTCGTTGGATATAATGAATGGATAGTTCGTGCGAAAATCATGGCAATCGTCCATGAGCAACAGTTCGTTGATGTGGTGGGTCAAGGAGAACGCTGCCAAGTCGTGCTAGATCGGACACCGTTCTATGCACAAAGCGGAGGTCAAGTCAGCGATAGAGGATTAATCCGACAAGACGCCACGATTCTCAGTGTAGAAGAAGTGACCAAAGCTCCTCATGGCCAACACATCCATGTTGTTTTCGTAGAATCAGGAATTCTCCATGTAGGTGACACACTTATCGCTATGGTCAGCGAAGATATGCGTAAAGCGATTATCAAGAATCA